>NZ_JAUMKF010000034.1:0-23043 GCF_030519405.1 Bacillus sp. C28GYM-DRY-1 | reverse complement strand
TAAAAAAACTGGCGAATTGGACTTGGAAAGGACCAACTCGCCAGCCTATTCGACCGAAAAACAGAATAAATTGGACAAAAATAGGTCGGATCATAAAGATCCGACTATTTTGTCAACAGTCTGAGAGACTGCCAAGGCAGTCTCGTATTATACAGCAGCTTTTTTGGAAGGAATCTCTTTTAAAACAAGAAACAGGATGACAAAGTTGACAAACCAGTTCAGCAAAAATTCACTAGGAACTGTCACTTCTAACGCACGCATAATCGTAAAGAATACAGTCGAAAGAGTGATGGAATAAGCAGAAAGCTTCCAGAGCTGATGGTAGGACAGATGTTTTTTCTGTGAATTCTTAATAATTACCCCGATAAGCGCTAAAAAGGATACTTCAATAAATTTCCCTGCGGCTGTTACGAGGAAAATGAGAGCCGAGAGAATAGTTACGATCATCGTTTTATTTTGATTTAAACCAGCAATGATATCTTTTTTCTTTAAATCTGACGGGATCATTGAGTAAGGCATCTCTTGGGCTTGTCCGTCAATGGCTAAAACAAATTTGTTCTGAAGGAGGCCGATCGCGTTTTGCTTTGCTTCAATTTGTTCAGTGCCGTAGGCGTCTGTCGGATCAAACACGATAACGAAACCATTTGCCTGCGATTCCATGGCTTTTTTCTCATCCGTTTGAAGTTTGCCGTTTGAAATTGTGAAATCAGGGAAATCTTTGTTTAAAACGGTTTTAAAGCCGTTCATGGATTTTACAGTCCCTGAGCTTACATAATAAGCGGTTGGTATTGCAAAAAGGACAGAGAGCAAAAATACATAAAGAATCGCTTTTCCGATTCCTTGAAATCTTGTTTTTGCAATATCACGGGGAGAGTATGTACTTTTGATGAAAAGCTGAAATACATTCATTATCTTCACTTCCTAGCTATACTAATATATGTTGCTTATTGTATCGTTGCCTGCGTGTGAATACAAGGAAGACATGAAGGAGATGGATGAAAAAGGGAGGATGGATGTCATGGAATGGTTGTATTGGCTGGTGATTGCGGCGGTATTTATCATCGCTTTTATCGGACTGGTGTATCCCGTTATTCCAAGTGTAGTATTTATCGTTGCCGGGTTTGTATTGTATGGATTTTTGTTTTCATTCGGTCCGTATTCTTATATGTTCTGGCTTATTGAAGCTGTTTTTGCCGCAGTATTATTCGCCGCAGATTACGTGTCTAATCTGCTCGGCGTCAAAAGGTTTGGCGGAAGCAAAGCCGCTATATGGGGAAGCACGATCGGTTTATTAATCGGGCCTTTTGTCATTCCGGTTGCGGGGATTATCTTAGGGCCGTTTATCGGAGCGGTTTGTGCAGAACTTATCGTCCATCAAAAGGACTTAAAGTCAGCGTTTAAAATCGGTCTCGGCTCGCTCATAGGCTTTTTAACAGGGGTTATTACAAAAGGCATCATACAGCTCTTGATGATCGGGTATTTTTTATGGACTGTCCTATAAGAATTGTAGTCGGCAGGTTTAATGGGGCGGATTATCGGTTAAAGTGAAATATGTCCGCTGAAATGAGCCAAAATGTGAGCATTTTCATTGATTACAAAGCATTCTTTTGTTACATTGAATGAAGAAAGGCTTGCTGTGAAGCGGCATTTCAGTACATATATATTAAGGAGGAATTATCATGGCTTACGAACTTCCAGAATTACCTTATGCGTACGATGCTTTAGAACCGCATATCGACAAGGAAACTATGACTATTCACCATACGAAACACCACAACACATACGTTACAAATTTAAACAAAGCGGTTGAAGGAAACACTGCTCTTGCAAACAAATCAGTTGAAGAGCTTGTTGCAGATCTTGATTCTGTTCCTGAAAACATCCGCACTGCAGTCCGCAACAACGGCGGCGGACACGCGAACCACAAATTATTCTGGACACTTTTATCTCCAAACGGCGGTGGCGAACCGACTGGCGCGCTTGCTGATGAGATCAACAGTGTATTTGGAAGCTTTGACAAATTCAAAGAACAATTCGCAGCTGCAGCAGCTGGACGCTTCGGTTCTGGCTGGGCATGGCTTGTTGTGAACAACGGCAAACTTGAAATCACAAGCACGCCAAACCAAGATTCTCCGCTTTCTGAAGGCAAAACGCCTATCTTAGGTCTTGATGTTTGGGAGCATGCTTACTACCTTAATTATCAAAACCGCCGTCCTGACTACATTTCTGCGTTCTGGAATGTTGTAAACTGGGACGAAGTGGCTCGTCTATACAGCGAAGCAAAATAAATGACACAAGCAAGGTCCTCAATATAGGGCCTTGCTTTTTTATGTCTTCTTTTTACATATCTCGGTTTGAGTGAGACAGACTAAGGGATAGTAAAGGGGAGTCAGTAATGAACAAACTAAAAAAAGTGATTGGCGATGTAGACGTAAACAAAGGGTTACTCTTTCTGCTGACCATTGGCGGGCTTTACTCGCTGGGAATTGCACTGTCCAACACATTTGTTAATGTGTATCTTTGGAAGCAGTCAGGGAAATTTATTGATTTGGCGATATATAATTTATCGATTGTGACAATGCAGCCGATAACCTTTTATTTCGCTGGACGATTAGCCAAAAAAATAGACAGAGTGTTCATTTTAAGGTTCGGTGTGATTTTTTTAGCTGCCTTTTATTTAAGTGTTCTTTTAGCCGGAGAAACGGCGGCCAGCCGGCTTGTGCTGATCGGTGCGGTGCTCGGAGTGGGCTATGGCTTTTATTGGCTTGCGTTTAACGTGCTGACCTTTGAAATAACAGAGCCGGATACCCGGGACTTTTTCAACGGATTTTTGGGCATTCTGTCTTCCTCTGCAGGAATGATCGGTCCGATTGTAGCGGGATTCGTAATCTCGAGGCTTGAAAATAATACGGGTTATACAGTGATTTTCAGTCTCTCCCTGAGTTTATTTGCCTTGGCTGTTGTGATGAGCTTTTTTTTAAAGCGGAGAGAATCAAAGGGCCGATTTATGCTGAGCAAAGTATTTGGAGAGCGTCATAGCAATATGAACTGGCGGAGAATTACGAATGCGCATTTTTTTCAGGGTTTGAGAGAAGGGATTTTTATCTTTTTAATCAGCGTATTTGTATTTATTGAGACAAACAGCGAACTGGCCCTCGGCACATTTGGTCTCGTCAACTCAGCTGTTTCCTTCTTTGCCTACTACTTTGCATCCAGGCTGATTAAGAAAAAAAACAGAAAAAAATCAATTTTGCTGGGCGGACTTATTCTGTATGGAGCGCTGTTTTTGATTCTGTTTCATATGAGTTTTACGACATTATTGACGTACGGCGTATTTATTGCTATAGGCTATCCACTTTTGCTCGTGCCATATGTATCACTTACATATGATGTGATAGGTAGGGCGAGGCATGCCAGAAAAGCAAGAATTGAATATATCGTGCTGAGGGAATTGTATTTAAATGCCGGCAGGATCGTCTCTATTTTATGTTTTCTCCTCATTATGGCCTTGCTGAAAGAGGATGTGGGAATTCCTTTGTCACTTGCGATATTGGGCATAGGGCATCCGCTGATTTATTATTTTGTCAAGGATATCCGTTTTAAGGAGAAAGAAGAGGAAAATGAAACCATGGAAGAAGACGGACAAAAACGGGTAACTGAACCGAATCTTTTAAAAGGAGAAAGATAATTTTTTGTCAAAAAGGGGTTATCTGTAGAAAAAAGTCGAAAAAACCTTTAGAATGAAAACTGGCACTCTTACTCGAGTGTCTTTTCTTTCTGTAAATAGAAAAAGGTGATGTTATGAGGAGAAATAAACCAAAAAAGCAACATAAAGAGAAAAAGAAGTCGCTTCCGATCCGGCTGAATATTTTATTCTTGGCTGCCTTTGTCATATTTACCTGGATCATTGTGGAACTGGGCATCAAGCAGATCGTGCAAGGCGATGATTACAGAAATCAAGCTAATAAGCAGGAACAAAGTGAAGTTAGCTCGGCGGTGCCGCGCGGGAAAATTTATGATCGAAACTTTAATGCAATCGTGACAAATAAGGCTCTAAATGCAATTACATACACCAGATCTAAATCGACCACGCAAGAGCAGCGTTTAAAGATCGCTAAAAAGCTGTCTGAAATGATTAAAGTTGACACGAAAAAAGTAACAGAACGGGATAAAAAAGATTATTGGATTTTGACTAGACCGAAAGAAGCGAAAAAGCTGATTACCTCTAAAGAAAGACAGCAGGTTGAAGACAAAAAATTATCCGATGACGATTTATATCAGCTGCAGCTAAAACGCATTACTGATAAGCAGCTCAATGAACTGACCGATAAAGACATGCAGATTCTCGCTATCAAAAGACAGATGGATTCAGGATATGCATTAACCCCTCAATATATCAAAAACGAAGATGTATCAGCGAAAGAAATGGCAGTCGTGAGTGAACATTTAGACGAACTGCCGGGTGTTGATGTCACGTCCGATTGGGAACGTGAGTATCCGTATAAAAACCTTCTTCGCTCAGTGCTCGGAAGTGTTTCCAGCTCTGATGAAGGATTACCGTCAAATCTTCTCGACCATTATTTATCGCTTGGCTACAGCAGAAACGACAGGGTTGGAAAAAGTTATCTGGAATACCAATACGAAAGCCTTCTGCAGGGCCAAAAAGCAAAAGTTGAAAATATTACAGATTCAAACGGAAATGTGACGGGAACAAAAACGGTTTCTGAAGGAAAAGCCGGTAAAGATCTCGTGCTTACGATTGATATTGATCTACAAAAAGAAGTGGAAAAAATTATTGAGAAAAACCTCAAATCTGCTAAAGCAAGACCAAGCACTCAATTGTTAGACCGGGCATTCGTCGTCATGATGGATCCAAGAAACGGTGAAGTGCTGACAATGGCGGGCAAGCAGATTAAACAAGAAAATGGAGCATACAAGTTTGATGATTATGCGTTAGGAAATATGACTTCATCCTATGCGATGGGATCAGCTGTTAAAGGTGCAACCGTACTAACGGGTCTTCAAACCGGCGCCATCAACTTAAATACGGTTTTTCAAGATGAGCCGTTATATATCGGTCAAGATAAAAATGGTAAAAAATCATGGAAGAATCTAGGTTCGGTTAATATTCAAAGAGCGTTAGAGCAGTCTTCTAACGTATTTATGTTTAAAACTGCAATCGCGCTCGGAAAAGGCGAATATAAACCGCATCAAGCTCTACCGATTGACACTACAGCCTTTGATACATTCCGGAATTACTTCAGCCAATTTGGATTAGGTGTCAAAACTGGTATTGATCTTCCGAATGAAATGACAGGCTATAAAGGAACAAACAGATTGACGGGATTCTTGCTTGATTATGCGATCGGCCAGTACGATACGTATACACCGCTGGAATTGGCGCAATACGTATCAACGATTGCAAACGGAGGCTACCGCTTGAAGCCTCAGCTTGTAAAGGAAGTCAGAGAACCTAATGCTGAAAAAGGGATAGGTGCTGTCGTGCAATCCGTTCAGCCGGAAGTGCTGAATAAAATCGACATGAAGAGTGAATACATTAAAGAAGTACAGGCTGGTTTCAGACGAGTGATGACAAAAGGAACTGCAGCCAGCCAATTTGCTTCAGCATCATATCAGCCTGCGGGCAAAACAGGAACAGCACAATCCTTCTATGATGGGCCTGATAAATCAAAAACAGGAACAGGGACTTATAATACGACACTTGTCGCTTATGCGCCGGCTGATAATCCTGAGATCGCGATCTCTGTCGTAGTACCTTGGGCTTATATTGATTATGGCGCTAAATATACCATTACCAACGAAATCGGCAGAGAGGTATTGGATAAATATTTTGAGCTGAAATCGAAGCAGGACAAAGAAGATACACAGCAAAAGAATAAAGATAAAATCAAAGAGAATGCAGAAAACACAACGTCTTCTGATAACTAAAAGAAACGCTCACATGATGTGGGCGTTTTTTTATACAAAAAAACGCATTGATTTACAAAACCTTAACATCCGATTCAAACCCTTTTTACACAGAACCTTTACTCTAGACGTGTAGGACAAATTACACATTATACGCAGGGGGAATTCAAGAAATGAAAAAAAACAAATTGGTGCTTATGCTTCTGATGGCTGCTTTTATGATGATTGCAGCTGCATGCGGAAATGCAGGAGAAAGTGAAAAATCGAATGGCGATTCTGCAAAAGGAGAAGGAAAGGCATCAGGTTCTTTAACCATTTCTGGTTCATCGGCTATGCAGCCATTAGTACTTGCAGCCGCAGAAAAATTTATGGAAGAAAACCCTGATGCAGATATACAGGTACAAGCTGGTGGTTCTGGAACAGGGCTTTCTCAGGTCTCTGAAGGAGCTGTTCAGATCGGGAATTCAGACGTTTTTGCTGAAGAAAAAGAAGGGATCGATGCAAAAGCGCTTGTCGATCATCAAGTCGCAGTAGTTGGCATGGCAGCAGCTGTAAACCCTGATACTGGTGTAAAGGATATTTCAAAAGATGAATTGAAAAACATCTTCACTGGCAAAATCAAAAACTGGAAAGAGCTTGGCGGCAAAGACCAAAAGATTACACTTGTAAACCGTCCTGATTCTTCTGGTACACGTGCAACATTTGTGAAATATGCGCTTGACGGAGAAGAACCGGCAGAAGGCATTACTGAAGATTCTTCCAACACAGTGAAAAAGATCATTGCTGACACTCCGGGAGCAATTGGATATCTTGCATTCTCCTATTTAACAGATGACAAAGTAACTGCTCTATCTATTGATGGCGTAAAACCTGAAGCGAAAAATGTTGCAGCTGGCGAGTATCCGATCTGGGCTTATCAGCACTCTTACACAAAAGGTGAAGCGACAGATTTAGCTAAAGAATTTCTTGATTATCTAAAGAGTGAAGACATTCAAAAAAGCATTGTTACTGATCAAGGCTACATTCCGGTTACTGATATGAAAGTGACACGCGATGCCAACGGGAAGCAAAGCTGATCTTAATATAAAGAGGAGTGCGGGGACAACCGTTTCTCCTCTTAACACATTCATAGGAGTGTAAAACAATGATAAACAATAGAGAAAATATGTCTGTGAGCGAGCGTTTGATCAGCTCAAGGCAAAATCGGCAATTGGATGAAGTCCGAGGAAGAATGATTGTGACAGCTTGTGCGCTTATTATGATTGCGGCATCTGTTGCGATCACTATTTTCCTCGGCGTTAAGGGGCTGCAATCTTTTCTTGTAAATGGTGTAAGCCCAATTGAATTCTTAACGAGCCTAAATTGGAACCCTACAGATACTGATCCGAAATATGGCGTGCTGCCATTTATTTTTGGATCATTTGCAGTAACGATTCTTTCTGCTCTCATTGCTGCGCCGCTTGGCATTGCAGGTGCGATTTTCATGACAGAAATTGCGCCGAATTGGGGAAAGAAAGTGCTGCAGCCGGTAATTGAGCTTTTAGTCGGCATTCCATCTGTTGTTTATGGATTCATAGGTCTTACAGTATTGGTACCATTTATCGCCCAGTTCAAATCGAGCGGAACAGGGCACAGTTTATTGGCGGGAACGATTGTCCTTTCTATCATGATTCTGCCGACTATCACATCGATCTCTGCTGATGCAATGGCTTCCCTTCCGAAGAGCTTAAGAGAAGGTTCTTACGCGTTAGGTGCGACTAGGTGGCAGACGATCAGAAAAGTATTAGTGCCTGCAGCCTTTCCAACATTAATGACGGCTGTTGTGCTTGGTATGGCACGGGCGTTCGGTGAGGCTTTGGCTGTTCAGATGGTCATTGGAAATACAAGAGTATTGCCAGAAAGCCTGTTTGACACTGCTGGAACACTGACAACGATCATCACGCTGAATATGGGCCACACCACATACGGCAGTGTTGAAAACAATACGCTGTGGTCAATGGGGCTTGTGCTTCTGGTGATGTCATTCTTGTTCATCTTGCTGATTCGCTACTTGTCATCTAGGAGGAAAGTGTAATGAACCGCAAAATAACAGATAAACTGGCGACTGGAATGTTTGGTTTGTGCGCAGCCATTATCGCTGCAATTCTAGTAGGCTTGTTCTCCTATATTATTATAAACGGTGTTTCACAGCTCAGCTTCGACTTTATTACGACAAAATCGAGCGCCATTGCAGCTGGAGGAGGAATACGCGACCAGCTGTTTAATTCCTTTTATATTTTGGTTATTACGATGCTGATTACAATCCCGATCGGTGTGGGCGGCGGAGTGTTCATGGCTGAGTACGCGCCTAATAACAGAGTGACTGATTTCATCAGAACATGTATAGAGGTGCTTTCATCTCTTCCGTCTATTGTCATTGGGATGTTTGGATTATTGATGTTTGTCAACTTAACAGGCTGGGGATATACGATCATAGGCGGGGCGCTTGCGTTAACTGTTTTCAACCTCCCTGTCATGGTGCGTGTGACTGAAGATGCGATTCGTTCAGTCCCTAAAGATCTGAAGGAAGCCTCTCTTGCTTTGGGTGTATCACGCTGGCATACCGTAAAAACGGTTCTAATTCCAAGTGCGATTCCTTCAATCATCACTGGAGCAATTTTAGCGTCAGGAAGGGTGTTCGGGGAAGCGGCAGCATTATTATTTACAGCCGGTTTGACAACGCCGCGTCTTAATTTTACGGAGTGGAACCCATTTTCTGAAACATCGCCGCTTAATATTTTCAGGCCAGCTGAAACACTAGCGGTCCACATTTGGAACGTAAATACGCAAGGAATCATTCCGGATGCTGAAGCAATTGCCAACGGAGGTTCTGCGGTGCTGGTGATTTCTGTTCTAGTGTTTAATCTCGCAGCAAGATGGCTTGGCACAATGATCTACAAAAAGCTTACGGCAAATTAGAACGGAAAGAGGCGACAAAACATGTCTGTACAATTGGTAATAGAAAAGCCTGAGCGTACTGTATTCGTTCCGAAACAGCGCCACGTGCTCGAAGTGAAAGATCTGTCTATTTTTTACGGCACTAAACAAGCGGTACACCATGTGAATATGGATATTGAAAAGAATGCGGTGACCGCTTTAATTGGGCCGTCAGGATGCGGAAAGTCAACTTTTTTGAGAAATATTAATCGAATGAATGACTTAATTCCGTCTGCAAGAGCTGAAGGTGAAATCCTTTATGAAGGATTAAATATACTGGGTGGCAATATTAACGTTGTCAGCTTAAGAAGAGAAATCGGAATGGTTTTCCAAAAACCGAATCCCTTTCCGAAATCGATCTATGCGAATATCACACATGCATTGAAATATGCCGGGGAGCGGAATAAGGCTGTTTTAGATGAAATTGTGGAAGAAAGCTTAACAAAAGCTGCGCTCTGGGATGAGGTGAAGGATCGTTTGCATTCATCTGCACTCTCGTTATCAGGCGGCCAGCAACAGCGTTTATGTATCGCGAGAACACTTGCGATGAAGCCGGCCGTTCTTCTGCTGGATGAACCAGCTTCAGCGCTAGATCCGATCTCAAACGCAAAAATAGAGGAATTAATTACAGAATTAAAAAGCGACTACTCGATTATTATTGTCACGCACAATATGCAGCAGGCTCTGCGGGTTTCTGACCGGACAGCATTCTTTCTAAACGGCGAGCTTGTAGAATACGGGCAGACTGAACAGATTTTCACCAGTCCGAAGCAGCAAAAAACAGAGGATTATATTAACGGGAAATTCGGATAGGAGGGCAGCAATGAGTATTGCTACCGAAGCTGTAATAAAACAGGAAGTCTATCAAGTCAATGGAATGAACTTATGGTATGGACAGCATCATGCTTTGAAAAATATCAATTTGAGCATTCATGAAAACGAGGTCACGGCGATTATCGGACCATCAGGATGCGGGAAATCGACCTTCATTAAAACATTGAATTTAATGATTCAAATGACGCCGAATGTAAAACTTGCAGGTGAGCTGAACTATAATGGCAGCAACATTTTAAAGGGTAAAGTGGATATCGTGGATTTACGAAAAAATATCGGCATGGTATTCCAAAAAGGGAATCCGTTTCCGCAATCTATCTTCGATAATGTCGCTTATGGGCCGAGAGTCCACGGCACCAAAAATAAAAAAAAGCTTCAGGATATTGTGGAGAAGTCATTAAAAGACGTGGCGTTATGGGATGAAGTGAAGGATCGTTTGCATTCATCAGCCCTTTCGCTATCAGGCGGCCAGCAGCAGCGCCTTTGTATTGCTAGAGCGCTTGCGACAAATCCTGATATTTTGCTGATGGATGAACCGACGTCTGCGTTAGATCCAATTTCAACGAGAAAAATTGAAGAACTCATTCTTGAGCTGAAAAAAAAATATACGATTGTTGTCGTTACGCACAACATGCAGCAGGCAGCACGGGTTTCTGATCAAACCGCCTTTTTCTACATGGGCGAGCTTGTTGAATGCGACTATACCAATAAAATGTTCTCTAACCCGCAGGATCAAAGAACTCTCGATTATATTACAGGAAAATTCGGATGAAAAAAACAGGCTGACAGTCAGCCTGTTTTTTATCGTGTTAACGTTTTTACGATCTTTTTGAAACTCATGTCAGATTTTACTGTAAAGTCGCCGGCGCGGATTTCTTTGTGATAGCCGGCATCGATGACATAGTCGTTAAAGTCTTGAGCCGAGGAGATAATGCCTTCTTTTTCAAGAATAGCAGATACATCTGCAGTGCTCATGCCGTCTTTAATGACGAGCTTGTACGATTTGACTTTTTCTGTTTTCGTGTCTGAGCTGCTGTCATCGTTTAAGGATTTCTCTTTTGAATCGAGTAGTTTTTGATATTCATCACGGTTAACAGAAACCATTTTTTTAGAATCAAGGTAATTGTTCACGTCTTGTTCGGTTATTGTTTTATTTTCTTTTACTGCAACGGCTTGATCTTCGTCTGTCAGATAAAAAACAGCTGCAAGAACGGCAGTCGCTAAAATGATGCCGCCAGCAAATGCCTGAATGCCCCGTTTTGTCATACGAGCACCTTCTCGTTATCTTTGATAATCGTATTCACGTCTTCTACTGATACATGCTCAGCTTTAGCAATGGCTTCTGCGGACATGCCGTTATTATATTTAGAAAGTATTTGTTTAGCGATCTTTTGATTAATGTCGCTATGCTTTGATTTGCGGATGACAAGGTTTGTTTCCAGTAATTCTTCCTCAAGCACTGTCATTTTCTTTTTGAGCTTGTAGATTTCCTGCATCGCAGAAAGCTGCAGTGTTTCGAGCTCCTGTTCTACATCTTTCATCGGATCTCTTTGAGAATATGAGAATGCAATTAGCGCTATACTGACGATAAACAACGCAATAATAGCAATTTCCACGTTTCATCACCTTCTATTCTTTTTTTATCCTTCTTTTTTATACCATAAAACCAATGGATTCTAAAGGCATTCGCGAAAAAAACGAGATTTTGTCGAGAAATCTTTCTTTGCTTCGCCTCAATGTAATGGTTTAATAGGAGCACTGAGCTGAACGATAGAGTGGATAATGTTGGAATTCCATGGATAAATACCCATTTCCCTATAATATACGACATAAGCTTTCTTTTTTTAGGGACACATTCGACATGATCATTCAAAACGCTTACACTCTGACTGTAAGCTTGGAAATATCGGAAGGGAGAATGCGGTTGGCTGAAGCGGTACTTTTTGAAAAAACGCAGGATATGATAAAAGAATTGCGCATTGTCATCAAAAGAAAAGACATCGAAGCTGTCAGGACAAAGCGCACAACGTATCGTAAAGGGGAATGGACAATTGGACAGGCGGCTGGTGATGCTATATATCGGGCTGAATATAGAATTGTAAACTCAATGAATGTCTGTCTCAAGCTCGCTGGTACAAAGGACATTTATCTTGCGGAAAATGGGATTCGTGATATAAACAGCTTTCAGACTAATGATGCGCACATCAGGTGGGGAAAGCAATTTTCTGACTACACATGTTATGGGAGAGGAGAAAAAGAACGATGAACGTTCTCATGCTTTCACTCGAACATCCCCATGAGCCGAAAAGCGGGCTCGGTGTCCATTTAAACCGTCTGATTTCCTATTTGAAACTGCATATTAACATTACAGTTTGTACTCCAAGCAGGCCGCTGTTTTCATATGCGCAGTTTAAAGATTTTATAGCTGATGCCAACTTTACTATGGTTCGACATATATTATCCTGCAATAACCGCTTTGATCTGATTCATGCCCATGACGATGACGACATGACAGCTCCCGCTGCTTATGATTTGAAACAGCGGCTTGGCCTTCCGCTTGCTGCGACAATCCACGGTCTTGAAAGCGAAAGGAAGAAGGCTTGTCAAGAAGCACCATATCCATACAGACTTCAGACCAAACGGCTCCTTATAAAATCCGCTGATGAACTGATTGTATTAAGCACTTTTATGAAACGGTCTCTTGATGATAAGGCAGCACGGAAAAATTTAACCGTTATCCCAAGCCCTGCATCAATGGAGGAAGTGAGGGGGCAAATTCACGGAGTATGAATAAAAGGTTCCTATTTTCATTTGGCAGGTTTGTTCCGGAAAAGGTTTTGCTCAGCTGTTAAAGGTATTTGCTATCTTGAGGCAGCGTCAGCCTGATCTGCATTTAGTGCTGTCGGGGAAGGGCCGTCTCTGTCCTCTTATGAGAAGTTGGCTGTGACTTTGAACCTGAAGGAACATGTCATGTTCTTGCGTTTCTGCATAGAAGGGATCTCAGAGCGTCTCTGTCCCGCTGTGAAATGGCTGTTTTCCTTAGTTTTTATGAACCGTTTGGGCTTGCCGCGCAGGAAAGCATGGAACAAGGTGTACTGACTGCCGTTTCTCAGTCGGGCGGCTTTTGTGACTATGCCTTTCATGACAAAACGGCAATCGCCGTGGATTTTACGCACGCACAGGAAGCGGCTGACCTGCTGTACAGGTTTTTAAAAGACCGGGAAAAAGCCCGCCGGATAAAAGAACCCGGCCGCCAACAGGTGATCAAACTTCACCATCCCCGGCTCATCAAGGAATCATATTTACGACTTTATGAGCGTATCAACAATAATTCAGCAATTCATTGAAAAACAGCCTAGCATTCCGTCCATTATAGTGGTATTATATATAAGTCTGAATAAGTAAATGATTTTAGTTTGGAGGGAAAATAATGCGCGTTAATATTACTTTGGCTTGCACTGAATGTGGTGAGCGTAACTATATTTCTAAAAAGAACAAACGCAACAATCCAGACCGCGTTGAATTTAAAAAATATTGCCCACGTGATAAAAAATCTACGTTACACCGTGAAACAAAATAACAGCCTAGCTGTTTGAGGTGTGAGAAAAAAGCCAGAGCTTTGAAAAAGGTTCTGGCTTTTTTTCTATTCCGAGGGGGATGAGAAATGAAATCACAATTAAGAAAAAAGACGATAGAGGCACTATCTGCTGTATCAAGTGAAGATCTTATTCAAAAAACAGCACGTATGTACAAGCATTTGTTTTCACTGCCGGAGTGGCAAAATGCCAGCACCATTGCCGTCACCATCTCCAGAGGGCTGGAAATACCGACGCGTCCAGTCATTGAGCAGGCTTGGGAAGAAGGAAAACAAGTTTGTATTCCCAAATGCGACCCTGGTACGAAGAACATGCAGTTCCGCACATATCAAACTGATGATCAGCTCGAAACCGTTTACGCCGGACTTCTTGAGCCGATGATTGAAAAAACAAAAGCAATGAAACCATCACAAATTGAATTGATAATCGTTCCGGGTGTTTGTTTCGATACTGACGGGTTTCGGATTGGCTTTGGCGGCGGCTATTATGACCGTTTTTTAAGCGATTATAAAGGGAAGACAGTCTCTTTGCTTTTGGAGTGCCAGTTGTTTGCGCACGTTCCCCGTCAGCCGCATGACATCCCGGTACATAAGCTGATAACAGAGGATCAGATCATTTCTTGTTTTTCATAACTTTCCTGGTCCTTATTCAAGAATAAATAAGAAAGAATGACAAACCCTATTGGCAGGAGGGATATAATGAAAAAAATTATGATTTATGCCATTTTCGCTGTTTCTGCCGTCATGTTTTATCAAAATCGCTATCGTCTTATGAATACCGTCCTCAGCCAGCCGGGCATTAGGCGGTCTTTTATCCATTTCTTTCTAAAAATTCCGTTTATCCGTAATAAGTTTATACAGCAAGCTTTCTAAAATCCCGTGAAAAACGGGATTTTTTGCTTTCAGTAGGCGTTCAGAGCGACAGCTGTTATAATGAGAAAAAACCATTGGAGCGGTAAACATGTATTTGCTGGAGTATACATATTGGAATATCGCGGCGCACCTAATGAAAGGCGGATATGGCGTCATACAAGCTGGTGAGTCAAATGAAATATGGCTGGAAGCACCGGACAAGTCCTCTCATGATCTGGTTCGCCTTTATAAGCATGACCTTGATTTCAGTCAAGAAATAGAAAGAGATATCGAAGAGCAGGCTGAGCGGGTAGAACGAGTCAGAAAGCAATTTGGCAGACGCAAGATGAAGCTGCTGAATGTGTTTTTTTCAGCGGAAGCCCCTGTTGATGACTGGGAAGAGATTGCCGAAAAGCCTTTTGAGAACGGAACTGTGTCAGTTACGCCGGCGCTCGTGAGGGGAACGATGCTTTGTGATGATCTTCAAGCTGTTTTCCCATCATTTCCTGCAGAAGAACGCACAGAAGCCCATAATTCGTTTGAAGACGTGCAAATGGCGAGAGAACGCTTCCTTTCGCTCGTACTGAAGCAAGAAGAACAGAGAAAAAATGCAGCAGCGGTTTTTCAAAATGGAAAACCAATCTTTACATATATATTCATCGCGTTTCAGGTCTTCATGTTTTTCTTGCTTGAATTAAATGGGGGCAGCACGAATACGGAGACGCTGGTCGCTTTTGGAGCAAAGGAAAACAGTCTGATTGCAGACGGAGAATGGTGGCGGCTTCTCACTCCGATTGTGCTTCATATTGGCATAGTGCATTTAGCGTTTAATACGCTTGCTTTATGGTCGGTTGGTACAGCGGTTGAACGGATGTACGGATCAGTCAGATTTCTGCTGATTTATTTGGCGGCTGGCATTACAGGTTCAATCGCGAGCTTTGTGTTCAGTCCGTATCCTTCAGCGGGCGCTTCAGGAGCCATATTCGGATGCTTAGGTGCATTGCTGTATGTTGCTTTGTCAAATCGGAAAATGTTCTTAAGAACCATTGGAACCAATATTATTGTCGTCATTATGATCAACCTTGTCTTTGGTTTTGCGGTTTCGAATATAGACAATTTCGGACATATTGGCGGCTTGATTGGCGGCTTTTTCGCTGCTGCCGCACTCGGATTGCCTAAAGCCGGAGCCTGGGAAAAAAGAGTGTTGTCAGCAGTTTTACTGATTGTTTTGGCGGCCGGGTTTCTATACTATGGATTGCATTCGCCTTCCCGCCAAGAGTCAGCACTGATTCAGCAGGCAAGCGAGCTGTATCAGGAAGGAAAGTATGAAGAAGTAACGGAATTGCTCAACGGAGAAGCGGAGCGAAAGAATGCCTCAGTCGATCTATTGAAAATTCTGGCTGTTTCAGATATTCAAATCGGCGAATATGGTCAGGCGGCTTCCCTTTTGGAAAGGGCAGTGAAAAAAGACCCTAAAGACCATGCCTCATATTATTATTTAGCCTTGCTGTATGCGGAAAAAAAAGAGTTGGTCAAGCAGAAACGGCTATCAAGTCGGCTGTAAAATTGAAGCCGAAGGAGCAGCGCTACAAAGAGCTGCAGCAGCGAATTGAAAACAATAAAGAATGATAAGGAAGGAAAATGCCAAGGAAGGAGGCTGGCTTTTTTGTCAGCGTTTTCTTCTTGACTGGCTGCTTCCATATGAATACGCTAATGATAGACAAGATTAAGAATGGTGAGGAAAATGAATACATTTTATGATGTGCAGCAGCTTTTAAAAACGTTTGGACACATTGTTTACTTTGGGGATAGAGAGCTTGAAATTGAGTTTATGCTAGATGAATTAAAGGAATTATACATGAACCACATGATCGAGAAGGAGCAGTGGGCCAAAGCGGCAGCGGTTCTTCGAAAAGAATTGGAACAAACAAAAAAACGGAAGAGATTTATGTAAAGGCTAAGGTGATCAAAATGGATGAAATATGGTTTGCGGGCATTGATCTAGGAGGAACGACAATTAAACTCGCTTTTATTAATCAATATGGTGAAATTCAGCATAAGTGGGAAGTTCCAACTGATAAAAGCGGCGACACCATAACTGTTACAATTGCAAAAACAATCGACAGTAAGCTGGGTGAGCTGCAAAAACCGAAGCATATCATCAAATACATCGGAATGGGCGCACCAGGCCCTGTAGATATGGCGGCAGGAGTCGTTTATGAAACGGTAAATTTGGGGTGGGAAAACTATGCTTTAAAGAACCATCTCGAGACAGAAACCGGAATCCCGGCTGTTATAGAAAACGACGCGAATATTGCTGCGCTCGGGGAAATGTGGAAGGGAGCGGGTGATGGCGCGAAAGACGTCATTCTCGTAACACTTGGCACAGGAGTTGGCGGCGGCATTATTGTAAATGGTGAAATTGTACATGGCATAAATGGCGCCGGCGGGGAAATCGGTCATATTTGCAGCATTCCTGAAGGCGGGGCGCCTTGCAACTGCGGCAAAACGGGCTGTATCGAAACGATTGCGTCGGCAACCGGAATTGTAAGAATTGCAAAAGAGAAAATTGCAAATGCTAAGCAGACGACACGTTTAAAAGCAACTGAACAATTATCAGCGAGGGATGTATTTGAAGCGGCGGGTAAAAATGACGAAATTGCCCTTGAAGTGGTTGATTATGTGGCCAAGCATCTTGGTTTGGTGCTGGGAAATTTGGCAAGCTCACTTAATCCGTCAAAAATTGTTCTTGGCGGCGGTGTATCGAAAGCCGGAGAACTGCTGAGATCCAAAGTCGAGAAAACATTCCGCAAATGTGCGTTTCCGCGGGCAGCTGAAGCGGCTGATATTTCAATTGCAGCACTTGGAAATGATGCTGGCGTTATCGGCGGCGCTTGGATCGCTAAAAATGAATGGCTGAAACATCAAAATTGTTAAAATTGTGTAAATGAAATTGATTTTTTGTTATGTTCAGGTTAAGATTTAATTTGATGTGTTAATGAGAATGTTGGGAATAGACTGATTTTTTGAGCGTGCTGCATAGGAGGGTGAAATGCGAAAAACGTTTTTTTCGAAGATTTCGTTTATGCTGATTGCCATTTTATTGATGTGGCTGAAAACGTATGCTGTTTACAAAACCAGTTTTCATATTAAAATTGACAATCTAACGCAGGAGTTTATTTTATTTATCAACCCATTGAGCTTTTTGCTGCTCATCTTTGGCTTCAGCCTGTTTTTAAAAGGCAAAAACAGAAATCGCTACATTATCGCGATGAGCTGTCTTGTCACGTTTGTATTGCTGGCTAATATGGTTTTTTACCGTTTTTACAACGATTTCTTAACGATCCCTGTCCTTTTTCAAACGAGCAATATGGGTGACCTCGGAAGCAGCATCGGAACACTTCTTGAGCCGACAGATCTCCTATTGGCTGTGGATATTGCGATTTTAATATGGCTTCACATCCGGCAAAAAGCTTTTCGATCGGACATTCCTTCCACGAAAAATGAACGGGCGGCATATTTTCTGTTTGTTGCTTCTGTTTATTTCTTCAATTTAGGCCTGTCTGAAGCGGAAAGACCTCAGCTATTGACACGTTCATTTGATAGGGAAATGCTTGTTAAAAACATCAGCCTGTTTAATTTTCATATTTACGACGGTGT
The DNA here is from genome assembly GCF_030519405.1 of Bacillus sp. C28GYM-DRY-1. Taxonomy (NCBI): domain Bacteria; kingdom Bacillati; phylum Bacillota; class Bacilli; order Caryophanales; family Bacillaceae; genus Bacillus; species Bacillus sp. C28GYM-DRY-1. Next base: position 5,198 of record NZ_JAUMKF010000034.1, on the reverse strand, counting down.
TCTTCAGTCAAAACAGTCCGCACAGAGGGCCTTGGCTGACAGCAACAGCCTGACGGAAATTGAAAACTACGTAACCGCTAATGCGAAAGATGCCAACAAAAGCTTATACGGCGCTGCAAAAGGGAGAAATGTTATTCTCGTATCCTTAGAGTCGACGCAAAGCTTTGTGATTAATGAAAAGCTGAATGGTGAAGAAATTACGCCTTTTCTGAATGATTTTATAAAGCAGAGCTACAACTTCAATAATTTTTACCACCAAACCGGCCAGGGAAAAACATCGGATTCGGAATTCATCGTGGACAATTCATTGTATCCGCTTGGGCGAGGGGCCGTGTTTTTTACAAATGCGGGCAATCAATACATGGCCGCACCTGAGATTTTGAAAAAGAGCGGTTATTATTCAGCGGTGTTTCACGCTAATAATAAAAGCTTTTGGAATCGTGATTTAATGTACGACTCATTTGGATATGATTCGTTTTTTGATATTAACTCGTATGACGTAACTGACAAAAATTCTGTAGGCTGGGGACTCAAGGATAAAGAATTTTTTGAGCAGTCTTCAGAACTGATGAAAAATCTGCCTCAGCCGTTTTACTCGAGGCTGATCACACTGACGAACCACTTCCCGTTTGATCTTGATAAAGAGGATCAATTGATTGATGAATATGATTCAAGCAGCCAGACGCTAAATAAATATTTCCCGACAGTGCGCTATCAGGATGAGGCGCTGAAACGGTTTATCGAAAAGCTGAAAGAAGACGGGTTATACGACAACTCTATTATCGTTTTATACGGTGACCATTATGGGATATCAGAAAACCATAATGAAGCGATGGGGCAATTTTTAGGGAAAGAGATTACACCCTTTGAAGAAGTGCAGCTCCAAAAAGTGCCGCTTGTCATTCATATTCCCGGTATTACCGATAAAAAGCCGCAAACCTTTGAAACAGTAGGCGGGCAAATTGATATCAGGCCGACGCTGATGAATCTTTTAGGAATTGATACGAAAGATTACATTCAATTCGGAAACGATTTGCTTTCAGATGAAAAACTGGACTTTACGGTACTGAGGGACGGGAGCTTTATTACGGATCAGGTTGTTTATACAGATGGTGCTTGTTATGACAAAGAAACCGGAAAGCCGCTAAAAGAGGCAAAACAATGTGAAGCATTTGCTGATAAAGCGAAACAGGAGCTATTACTTTCTGATGAAATCATTTACGGGGATTTGTTACGATTTTATGATCAGAAAAGGCTACATTCGTCAAAACGAAAAGAAGGACAAATGCTTGATAAGGCATCGTAATCACAAAGTCTTCCCGCATCAAAGTGGCGGGAGGCTTTCTTTTTTTTAATACGCTGTCATATAGTAAAGAAAAAAGGAGGATGATGATGGCGTTGATTACGGTGAAACCTGAGATCAAGCATAATTTGGCCAGAGTGGCGAGAGAGCTGAAGATAGACGAAGAACTGCTTAGAAGTTCAAATCAATCCGCACAGAAACATCAATTGTATTGTCCTGGTTATGTTATAGAAGAGTATAACGATAAAGAGCTCCACACCATTCAGGACATAATAAGCTTTTTACAGCCTCGGCAGCTAAACCTTTCTGATAACTGGGTGAAGCAAGAAAAAATCTATGATGCTTCATCTGTTGAAACAGAAATAAAGAAGATCATTGATGTGTTTCCGTTTGTCTCATGCCGAGAAATCGGACGTTCTGTACTCGGCAGGCCAATTTGGGAGCTGAAAACTGGCGGGGAGCATGCCGCAAATAAGGTTCATATGAATGCCTCATTTCATGCGAATGAGTGGATTACAACGTCTGTCCTGCTGAAATGGTTTAAGGAATACTGTATATCATTATGCTGCAACTCGCCTTTTTTCGGCTATTCTCCCATGAAGCTGTTCAGCAGTACATCATTGTCTCTCGTACCTCTTGTGAATCCGGATGGTGTTGATCTTGTCTTGAACGGATCAGAAGGCATGGGAGCCAGGAAAGATGAGCTTGAAAGGCTAAATGATCATCGTCCAAATTTTAATGAATGGAAGGCAAACATAAATGGGGTCGATTTAAATAAACAATTTCCATCGTTATGGGAAATTGAAAAATACCGCAAACCGAAAGCACCTAGCTACCGCGATTTTCCGGGAATCTCTCCGCTTACGGAACCGGAATCCATTGCGATGTACCGGCTGATAACGGAGAACCCGCCTGACAGACTGCTGGCTCTCCATACTCAGGGGGAGGAAATTTATTGGGGCTATAAAGGCCTCGAACCTGAAGAATCTGCTGCTGTCATAAAGGATTTTGAGAAGGTAAGCGGGAACATTTATAAAGGAATACGGGATATAGACAGCTACGCGGGATTTCGCGATTGGTTTATTCACCATTATTTTAAAGAAGGGTATACGGTGGAACTTGGAAAAGGCCAAAATCCTTTGCCGTTTCAGCAGTTTTCACATATTTATAACACCACAAACGGCATTTTGTGGAGAGCGTTATTTTTTCATGAGTAACTGAAATTTTTTCTTTTTTCTGCCGAAGTAAATATGAGACAATAAAGATGAACGGAGGGGAAGGCTGATGAGATCAGTTTGTTTCATTCTGCTGTCGGCATTGCTGTTTAGTTTATCGGCATGCGAACCATCTCATCAGCAGCAAAAACAGGCATCAGCGGCAAAAGATGAGGAAAAAGACATCATACCGCTTTCCGCGGAAAAAACGGACGGAGCGGAAGGGTGGCTTAATAATAGCACAATTTTGTATACCGCGTCTGATCCGACGAAAACGGACCTTTTTGCGTACAGTATCTTTACCGGCAAATCGAAAAAGCTTTATCAAACGGATGGTCAAATCGTTGATGTTCAAATCAATCCGAGGGAGCAGATGATTCTGCTGCAAATCACTCACAGTCAAAAGACAGCAGTGGTTTTGCTTAATGCAAAAGGAGAGACACTTTACCAAAAAGATTACGAAACGTATGAGCTCGAGGCTGCTTGGAATCAATATGATCCTTATCAAATGATGGTCACGGTATTCACTGAAAACTGGGATTTCCATACATATCAGGTGGATGCTAAAAAAGACGTGTCTTCCTTAAGCCCGGTTCAGGTTCCGTTTATTCATTGGACATCCAAAAACACATTTGATTATGTAAAAGAGGGAAGAGACGATAAGTCAGGGGATTTATATACGTTTGATACAGCCTCCAACACGGCACAGAAGCTCGAGGATGACGTTCTCTTCAGTGATTCTTTCCATCAAATGAGTTTCACTGTCAAACCAGCTTCCGGAGAAAAAGGGACGTACCAGTTTAAAACGCCGCAAACAAAATCGCCAGTTACTGCGGAATGGCCGCTCCAAATGAAATATACAAGTTTGGCCCCGATGGAGTATGACTATGATGAAGGAAAAGGCCTGTTTTATACGTTTAAAGAAAGCGGCGATGCATATAAGCTCGCAGCTGTCAATGTGACATCGGGAAAGACAAAAGATCTTTTCTCGCTGCCGGAAATGGAGCCGATTCAAATATCTCCGAACGGGAAATATGCATTATACGGATTTCATTTTGAGAAGATCATTTTATTGAAATCACATGAAACGAAGCAACTCATCATTGATCAAAAGGAGATGGAATAACGATGGCTATCGCAGATGTGACTATTATCCCAATTGGTACGGAAACACCTAGTGTAAGTGCTTACGTGGCCGATGTGCAAAAGATTTTAGAAGAGTATAAAGCTGAAGGGAAAATCAAATATCAGCTGACACCGATGAATACGCTGATCGAGGGAGAACTCAGTGACCTTTTCACAGTCATACAGGCCATTCACGAAGCGCCGTTTCGAAAAGGGCTGCACAGAGTGGCAACGAACATCCGCATCGATGATAGGCGTGACAAAAAAACGACGCTTGAAAGTAAAATAGAAAGTGTCAATAAACATTTACAGCAATAAAAATAAACCTGTATCCGATCGGATACAGGTTTTAATGTGCAGTTGGATAGCCGCTGTTTATCACGGTCATCACGGTAAACCAGCCAAAGACAAATAAGGTGGCTCCGGCCAATAAAAATCCAAGTATATTTCTATTTTTAACAGAACGCAAGACTCCCCATAAAGCGAAAAGAGCGACAAGGCCGAAAATCACAACAAGTAACATTACGCAGCCCCCTTTTACATTGAAAAACCTGCAATTCTTTCCATTTTTATTCTACCTGTTTTTTATAAGTTTGTCGATAGCGTTTTCATTGCGATTGATTGAATCTTTTTGCAAAAACCCTCATAATAGGAACATAAAAAGAAAGAGGTGATATAAGTGAAATGGAGACGAATGCCAGTGGGGCCGATTCAAGCGAACGCATATTTTCTCATCAATGATGATCAATGCCTGATTTTTGATCCGGGCGGCGAAGGAAATAAAATCAATCAATACATAAAAGAAAAAGGGCTGACGCCTTTAGCCATTTTGCTGACACATGCCCATTTTGACCATATAGGGGCACTTGATGAAGTGAGAGAAAAATGGGATATTCCTGTTTACCTGCATCAGAATGAAAAGAATTGGCTTACGGATGCCTCTTTAAACGGCTCAGGCATGCTGCGAGGGATAGAAGTTACTGCTAAGCCTGCAGATCATCTGATTGAAGGAGACGGTGAGTTGAATATCGGACCGTTTCATATAGAAACATTATTTACGCCGGGACATTCGCCAGGCAGTGTTTCTTACTACGTGAAGGATGCAGACTTGGTGATCTCCGGTGATGTCCTGTTTCAAGGCGGCATAGGGCGTACTGATTTAATTGGCGGCGATCAAGAGACGCTGCTGACGTCCATTCATGAAAAACTGCTAACGCTGCCGGAGCACACGCTGGTGTTAAGCGGCCATGGACCTGAAACAGACGTGCAGACAGAGCAGGATCAAAATCCGTTTTTAAATGGGTTTTCATTGTAATAATTGTGAAAAAGAGACAAACCAATAAGGTTTGTCTCAGCTTGTAGAGAAAACGATGTTTTTCTACAAGCTTTTTTTGTTTTACGCTGTTTTTTTGGATATTCAGCTGATTTCAAAACAGAAAAAGAGCTCCCGCATACCTAGCTCCGCTTGGCTAGGTATGTGGCAATCTTCTTCATATTCTGGCATGCGGCTGTGAGGAGAACTTGTTCGCTCACATTCCGTTTTCCCCTCAACCTGC
>NZ_JAUMKF010000033.1:0-24650 GCF_030519405.1 Bacillus sp. C28GYM-DRY-1 | reverse complement strand
AAGCAAACTCTCGTTGCCGTTTATATAGCGTAAGACCGCGTTGATTTTTTCTTCGTTTTTAAATTTAGCCAAAAGAAAAAGCACCTCCAAATTTTAGACTGTGTCTAAAATTTGGGGTGCACTTCACGTATGCCGGACGCTTTTTCTCATCTCGAAAACTCATATCCATCAGCATTGGCCGGCATTCCCTCTACATTTATCTTTTTTTATCGTGAAAATGTTATTGATTTTACGATTGAGCGATTATAAAATCTAGAGGTCGTCAGAAAATTTAACAAACATATAAAGGGAGTCATCAGAATGGCTTGGGAGCTGCTTAGTGTGATTGGCATCATTGCGTTTGCAGTCAGCGGCGCAATTGTTGCGATGGAAGAGGAGTATGATATTTTAGGAGTTTATATATTAGGGATTGTTACAGCTTTTGGAGGCGGAGCGATCCGCAATTTGCTGATCGGTGTTCCGGTGTCAGCATTATGGGAGCAGGGAGCGTACTTTCAAATTGCACTCTTATCCATTACGATTGTATTTTTGTTTCCGAAGCTGCTGCTGAAGCATTGGAACAAGTGGGGCAATTTATCAGATGCGATCGGTCTTGCAGCCTTCGCCATCCAAGGCGCACTGTATGCCGTCAAAATGGGCCATCCGCTTAGTGCCGTCATCGTGGCTGCGGTGCTGACGGGAAGCGGCGGCGGAATCATTCGTGATCTTCTGGCCGGACGCAAACCGCTTGTGCTGAAAGCAGAAATTTATGCAGTCTGGGCGGCTCTCGGCGGTTTAATCGTTGGCTTGGGCTGGCTTGGAAACTCATTTGGCTTGTACGTTCTGTTTTTCGTGCTCGTTGTTTGCCGCGTTTGTTCTTATATGTTTAATTGGAAGCTGCCAAACCGTTCTTTTCGTTTAGATAACTAACAATAAAAAACCGATTTCAAATTGAAATCGGTTTTTTGCATATAAATAACCCAAACCTTGATTAGGATTGGGTGAATGTGCTAAGATAAATTGTATTTGTCAGCTTTTATCAATATTTATTATACATATCCAATTATATTATATAGCATTTCATCTATGTTTGTCAACTATTTTCTGGAGGTGCCGTTCATGAATCAACAGGATAAGGAATGGAAGGAAGAGCAGTCGAGAATAGATGAGGTGCTGCAGGAGCTCGGCAAAAAAGAGCGGTTACTTGAAACGTCTGCAGGCGGGTTAAGGCATGACATTATCGGATTAAGAAAAAGCTTTTGGGAGGATGTTACGGTTAATCTTGATGATACCCATGAAGCGGTTGAAACGATGGCAAGCATTAAGCAGCAGGCAGAGCTGCTGTCTGATCGGGAACGGAATCATCGGCGTCTGGATCAGCAGCTCAAACGAATTCGTCAATTAAAAGCATCGCCTTATTTCGGCCGGATTGATTTCATTGAAGACGGTGAGGAGCAGGCAGAGCGAATTTATATCGGTTTAGCTTCTTGTATGGATGAGAAGGAGGAACAATTTCTGATCTATGACTGGAGGGCGCCAATATCAAGTATGTACTACAATTATTCCCCAGGAAAAGCGGATTACGAAGTGCCCGGCGAAACGATAGAAGGGGAGATGGTGCTGAAACGCCAGTATATCATCAAAAACGGCGCTCTTAAGGCGATGTTTAATACTGATATGACGATTGGCGATGAAATGCTGCAAGAAGTATTAAGCCATCAGTCTGATACCCAAATGAAAAACATCGTGTCTACGATTCAGAAAGAACAAAATCAGATTATCCGTAATGAAAAAAGCAAATTTCTGATCGTGCAGGGAGCGGCTGGGAGCGGAAAAACATCGGCAGCGCTTCAACGTGTTGCTTATTTGTTATACAGGCAACGCGGCGTCATTGATGCCGGACAAATCGTTTTATTTTCTCCTAACTTCTTATTTAACAGCTATGTCTCCTCTGTTTTGCCTGAGTTAGGAGAAGAGAATATGGAGCAGGCGACGTTTCAGGAATATATTGAGCATCGGCTTGGCCGCAAGTTTCAATGTGAGAGCGCCTTTGATCAGCTCGAATATTGCCTGGCCGAAAAAAAGGGTGGCGATTTCCCTTCAAGACTTTCGGCAATTACATGGAAGGCGGGATTATCTTTTCAGCAATTCATTGATGAATACGTCAGCCGTCTGTCCTATGAGGGGATGATCTTTAAAAATATCATCTTCCGCGGACAAAAACTGATCACAAAGGAACAGATTCAATCCTATTTTTATTCACTGGATCAAGGCCAGTCCATTCCAAACAGGATGGAGCAAACGGCGAGGTGGCTGCTGAGTGAGCTGAACAAGCTTGAGAAAAAGGAACGGCGTAAGGATTGGGTCGTTCAGGAAGCTGAGCTGCTCGATAAAGAGGATTACTTGGACGTGTACAAAAAACTGCAGGAAAGGAAACAGTTCAGTGAGAGTACATTTAACGATTATCAAAGAGAGCAGCAGCTGCTTGCCGCCAGCATTGTGAAAAAGGCCTTCAAACCGCTCAAACAGGCAGTCAGACTCCTTGCATTTCTTGATGTTACACAGCTGTATCTGCAGTTGTTTTCTGGCTGGGAAGGGAAATTTCAGCATGAGGATACCGCAATGATAGGAGAGCTGACCCGAGTGGCATTTGCGGAAAATAAATTGCTCTATGAGGATGCGGCACCGTTTCTTTATATGCAGGATCTGATTGAAGGCAGAAAGAAAAATACGAAGATCAAACATCTTTTTATCGACGAAGCCCAAGACTATTCACCGTTTCAGATGGCTTACATGAGAACTATTTTTCCGTCTGCCAGCATGACGGTGCTCGGTGATGTTAATCAGTCCATCTATGCCCATGCCATACTTGGCGTGAAGCGTATGGATGCATGCTTTGAAGGAGAGCGGGCCGAATATGTCCGCTTAAAGAGAACGTACAGATCGACAAGGCAGATTGTCGAGTTAACAAAAGCGATGCTTCAGGACGGAGCGGATATTGAGCCTTTTAACAGAAACGGGGAAATGCCTCTCGTTTTTAAAAACGAAGGACGTGAGGACCTTTGTCAAAAAATCACGCAAGAAATTGACCGGCTCAAGAAGCAAGGGCACGAAACGATAGCCGTCATTTGCAAGACTGCGCAGCAATGCATACAGGCGCATGCTCACATGAGCGAATATATAGATGTTCGCCTGATTCATAAAGAAAATCAAACATTCCAAAAGGGAGTTTGTGTCATTCCAGTGTATTTAGCGAAGGGAATTGAGTTTGACGCAGTGCTTGTCTATGATGCATCAGAAGAACATTATCAAACAGAGCACGATCGCAGGCTGTTATACACTGCCTGCACCCGAGCAATGCATATGCTGATGGTATTTTATACTGGTGAAGCCAGTCCGTTTGTAACAGCTGTGCCGCCTCACTTATATCACAATGCTGAATGAAGAGAAGGGAGTCCTTCTCTTTTTTCTATTTAAAAATGAAACATAGCCGTTTTATCATTAGGATTCTTAATAGTTATCATCATGTAAATATATTTTACTTAAGCCTAGTATTCCGGTAAAGTTCAATTAGATGCAATTTTCGATCAGTTTATAACTTTGTGAGGTGGATACGTTGCAACTTCAGGTATTGAACAGTCCGTTTAATCAGGAGCAGGCAGAGCTCCTTAACCGCCTTCTGCCAACCTTGACCGAATCTCAAAAAATCTGGCTGAGCGGATATTTATCCGCGCAATCTGTTTCCGCCCAAGAAACAGCGGGGGCGCTAGCGGCTGCTGTTTCTGCAGAAGCGGCGGCACCAGCCGTTTCAAAAGAAGTGACCATTCTTTACGGTTCACAGACGGGAAATGCACAGGGGCTTGCAGAAAATGCCGGCAAGCAGCTTGAACAGCGCGGTTTTCAAGTAACCGTCTCATCCATGAGCGATTTTAAGCCGAATCAGCTGAAGAAAGTAAACAATCTTTTGATCGTCGTCAGTACGCACGGTGAAGGCGATCCGCCAGATAACGCGCTGTCGTTTCATGAATTTCTGCATGGTAGACGGGCGCCTAAGCTTGAAGATCTTCGTTTTTCTGTTTTGGCGCTTGGTGATAGCTCGTACGAATTTTTCTGCCAGACAGGGAAAGAATTTGATCAGCGCTTAGAAGAACTCGGCGGAAAACGAATTTCTCCGCGCGTTGATTGCGATCTTGACTATGATGAGCCGGCTGCCGAATGGCTGGAAAGCGTTTTTGATGGCTTAAGTGAAGCTGAGGGCGGAAGTGCAGCGCCTGCGCCGGCAGAATCGCCTCAAACCGGTGAGTCTTCGTATTCCAGAACAAACCCGTTTCGGGCTGAAGTGTTAGAAAATTTAAATTTGAACGGCCGCGGATCAAATAAAGAAACACGCCATGTGGAGCTGTCTCTTGAAGGATCTGGCCTGACTTATGAGCCTGGTGACAGCCTCGGCGTCTATCCGGAAAACGATCCGGAGCTTGTCGAGCATCTGCTTAAGGAGATGAATTGGGACCCGGAAGAAATTGTGACGCTTAATAAGCAAGGTGATGTCCGCCCGCTGAAAGAAGCGCTGATTTCTCACTATGAGATTACTGTTCTCACAAAACCGCTTCTTGAACAGGCAGCCCGGCTGTCTGGGAGCAATGAGCTTAAAGAGCTTTTAGCTCCGGGAAATGAGGATCATGTAAAAGCATATCTTGAAGGGCGCGATTTGCTTGATCTCATTCGTGATTATGGCCCGTTCAGTGTATCGGCGCAGGAGTTTGTTTCAATTCTGCGAAAAATGCCGGCCCGTCTCTATTCGATTGCGAGCAGTTTAACCGCAAATCCGGATGAAGTGCATGTAACGATCGGCGCAGTCCGTTACGATGCGCACGGGCGTGAGCGAAAAGGCGTCTGCTCAATTTTATGCGCGGAGCGTCTGCAGCCGGGAGATACACTGCCGGTTTATGTCCAGCATAATCAAAACTTTAAGCTTCCGAATGATCCTGAAACACCGATTATCATGGTCGGCCCTGGGACAGGCGTCGCTCCGTTCCGTTCCTTTATGCAGGAGCGTGAGGAGACGGGAGCAGAAGGGAAAGCATGGATGTTCTTTGGCGATCAGCACTTTGTGACAGATTTCCTTTACCAGACAGAGTGGCAAAATTGGCTCAAAGACGGTGTGCTGACAAAAATGGATGTGGCGTTCTCGCGTGATACGGAAGAAAAAGTATATGTGCAACACCGCATGCTTGAACAGAGCGCAGAATTGTTCGAATGGCTTCAAGAAGGCGCGGCTGTTTACATTTGCGGCGATGAAAAGCACATGGCGCATGACGTCCATCACACATTGCTTGATATTATCGAGAAAGAAGGCAATATGAGCCGCGATGAAGCGGAAGCTTATCTTGCCGACATGCAGCAGCAGAAACGCTATCAGCGTGATGTATACTGATTTGACTTGAAAGGAGTTTTTCAACATGGTGACCAAAATCTTAAAAGCACCGGACGGCTCTCCAAGTGATGTTGAACGCATTAAAAAAGAAAGTGATTATTTGCGCGGCACACTGAAAGAAGTCATGCTGGATCGGATCAGTGCCGGAATTCCGGATGATGACAACCGCCTGATGAAACACCACGGCAGTTATTTGCAGGATGACCGTGACCTTCGCAATGAACGCCAAAAGCAAAAGCTTGAGCCTGCATATCAGTTTATGCTGCGCGTGCGGATGCCAGGAGGCGTTTCAACCCCTGAGCAATGGCTTGTCATGGATGACCTTTCTCAGAAATACGGGAACGGCCCATTAAAACTGACGACACGTGAAACGTTCCAAATGCACGGGATTCTGAAATGGAACATGAAGAAGACCATTCAGGCGATCAACTCAGCTCTTTTGGATACGATCGCAGCCTGCGGAGACGTAAACCGCAACGTCATGTGCGCATCGAATCCTTATCAGTCTGAAATCCACTCTGAGGTATACGAGTGGTCTAAAAAATTAAGTGATGATCTGCTGCCGCGGACGAGAGCATATCATGAAATTTGGCTAGATGAGGAAAGAGTGGCCGGCACGCACGAGGAAGAAGTCGAGCCAATGTACGGACCGCTCTATCTGCCGCGGAAATTTAAAATCGGTATTGCAGTTCCGCCGTCTAATGATATTGACGTCTTTTCCCAAGACCTTGGATTCATTGCGATTGTTGAAGATGGCAAACTGATTGGTTTTAACGTGGCGATTGGCGGCGGTATGGGAATGACGCACGGCGACACAGCGACATATCCGCAATTAGCCAAGGTGATTGGGTTCTGCCGTCCTGAGCAAATGTATGACGTTGCTGAAAAAACGATTACGATTCAGCGTGATTACGGAAACCGTTCTGTCCGCAAAAATGCGCGGTTCAAATACACGGTTGACCGCCTCGGTTTAGAAACCGTAAAAGAAGAATTGGAAAACCGTCTCGGCTGGAGACTGGAAGAAGCGAAGCCATACCACTTCGACCATAACGGAGACCGTTACGGCTGGGTGGAAGGCATTGAGGATAAATGGCATTTTACACTGTTTGTCGAAGGCGGCCGTGTCACGGATTACGATGATTATAAACTGATGACAGGCTTGCGGGAAATCGCCAAGGTTCATACAGGCGAGTTTCGTCTGACATCCAATCAGAACTTGATTATTGCGAACGTTTCAAACGATAAAAAAGATGAAATCAGTGCGTTAATCGAGCAATACGGACTCACTGACGGCAAGCATCATTCAGCGCTCCGCCGCAGCTCTATGGCGTGCGTCGCTCTTCCGACTTGCGGATTGGCAATGGCTGAAGCAGAACGTTATTTGCCGACCCTTTTAGATAAGGTGGAAGAGATTATTGACGAAAACGGCCTTCGTGATCAGGAAATCACCATTCGCATGACAGGATGCCCGAACGGCTGTGCACGCCATGCGCTTGGTGAGATCGGATTTATCGGAAAGGCGCCGGGCAAATATAATATGTATCTTGGCGCTGCATTTGACGGAAGCCGTTTAAGCAAAATGTACCGTGAAAACATCGGTGAAGAAGACATTTTAAGCGAGCTGCGCGTTCTTCTATCCCGTTATGCGAAAGAACGCGAAGAAGGCGAGCACTTCGGTGATTTTGTCATCCGCGTAGGCATCATTAAAGCAACGACTGACGGCACAAATTTTCATGAATGATAAAGTTGATAAAGAAAAACGAGAGACAGGGAATAGCTCCCTGTCTCTTTTTTCATAGAATTTGCTCTGCTGCAAAAGAGTTCTCTATGAGCATATTATGAGAAATAATACCCAAATAAGGGTACTATAAAAGAAGACAAGTGTGGAGAGAACTCCTGCGAAATCACATAGTGGATGCAAGGCCATCCTCAGCCTCTTATAGACAATCAGACATCGAGTCATCATGCACAAAACAAAACAGACGAAGGAGGTCATGCATTTGGACATATTTTTAGTGGTTCTCGTTTTATTAACGATTATTGCGGTATCCAATATCGTGAACCGGTTTATTCCATTTATTCCCGTGCCTCTTATTCAGGTGGCGTTAGGGATTCTTGCGGCCTCATTTCCACAGGGGCTTCATTTTGAATTAAACACCGAATTGTTTTTTGTTTTGTTTATCGCGCCTCTTCTATTTAACGATGGGAAGAGAACGCCGCGGGCGGAACTTTGGAATTTGCGGGCCCCAATTTTATTGCTTGCACTCGGCCTTGTATTTGCGACTGTAATTGTAGGAGGCTACACGATTCACTGGATGATTCCTGATATTCCGCTGGCAGCGGCTTTTGGGCTTGCGGCCATTCTTTCACCGACTGATGTTGTCGCTGTGAGCGCATTATCAGGAAGAGTGAAAATGCCAAAAGGGATTCTTCGCCTGCTTGAAGGGGAAGGGCTGATGAATGACGCATCAGGTCTGGTGGCCTTCAAGTTTGCGATCGCAGCTGCAGTGACCGGTGCATTTTCATTAGCACAAGCGGCTGTCAGCTTTGTATTTATTTCTCTCGGGGGATTGCTGTGCGGGGTAGTCATTTCTTTCTTGATTATCCGCTTTCGCTTATTTCTGCGCCGCCTAGGTATGCAGGATGTTACGATGCATATGCTGATTCAAATTCTGACGCCGTTTGTCATTTATTTGGGAGCGGAAGAAATCGGCGTTTCCGGCATTTTAGCCGTTGTAGCGGGAGGCATCACCCATGCGGTTGAACAGGATCGTCTGGAATCAACGATGGTCAAACTGCAAATCGTCTCCTCAAGTACGTGGAACATTATTTTATTTATTTTGAACGGTCTGGTCTTCGTGATTCTCGGGACACAGATTCCGGACGTCATTTCTGTCATCTTTCACGACACCGCAATCAGCAACTTGAAGGTGATCAGTTATATCCTTGTCATCACATTTACGTTAATGCTGCTCAGATTTTTGTGGGTGCTGTTCTTCTGGAATGGCAAATGGTTCTTTAATAGGGATCAGAACATCTATAAACCGGGTCTTCGTTCAACGCTGTTACTCTCGATTTCCGGTGTGCGCGGAGCTGTAACGCTGGCGGGTTCTTTCTCCATTCCTTATTTCCTAGAGGATGGCACACCGTTCCCGGAAAGAAATTTAATTCTCTTTTTAGCAGCCGGCGTCATTTTATGCACGCTTGTCATTGCCACCGTTGTCCTGCCGCTTCTGACTGAAAAAGAAGAAGAGGACGAGAAACGAAATGAAAAGCTTCTGACGGCGAGGCGCAAATTGATTAAAAAAGCTCTCCGAACGATTAAGGAGGACATGAACGATACAAACAAAACAGCCTCTCTTGCGGTTATAGCTGAATACAATGAGAAAATGAAAAATCTTCGTTTTCAGCAGTATACATCATCTAATCGGATCAAAAAGCAAGAGCGAAAAGTCCGTGCGCAAGGGGTTAAAGCTGAGCAAGAGGCGCTGGTAAAAATGCTGGAGCGGGGAGACATTCCAGAAGAGACGGCAAATGTACTGCAAGAACGGTTTAACGAATTAGAAATTTTGTATGGCAACCCATTTAAAGTCGGATTATCAAAAACAAGACTCAAGCGGCTGATGTATTGGATCTTCTTCGGTGAACACAAAAAGCCGGAGATGTCGATTTTAAATGAAGCGGGATTGATACGGGCAACGAGAGTGAAAACGGCAAAAGCAGCGATAGAACACTTGGAAAAACATAAGACGGAAGAACATAAAGAAGTATTTTTATCTGTCATTTCGTTTTATAAACAGTTAATTTTCAGGCTGGAGCACAGCCATGAGCTCAAATCAAGTGCTCATTTTGAAAATCAGAAGTTAGAGGTGAAGCTGAAGGCTGTGCAGGCGATTAGAAATGAAATTCAAACGCTCTTCGAGGAACGGGAAATTTCCCGGGACATCTCCCATGAGCTTCGCCAATACATTAATGATGTGGAAGCCGCAATGCTTGAAGGCGGCGAATAAAATGCAGCAAAAAAGCTGCCGCGCTCTATCGCCAGCTTTTTTCTGTATTAAGGGCGATGGAATTCGACAGTGCTGCCATCCCGGTCGAACCAGCCTCTGAAGGCCCAGTTGATCCAGCCGCAATCACCTTTGTTAGTTAAGGTTCCGTCTTCGAATACCCAAATGCCGTACGTAATGCCATCGTAAACGGCTGAGCCGTAAAATTGCACACCGTTCAAGTGATCTTCGTATTCCTGGCTTAAATTAAATACCATGACATTATATGTTTGGCCGGATGCGTAGAAGGAAGACTCCATGAGGTTTTTCACAAAACCATCCCGGTTCTGTGAGGATTTAATGGCATCGGCAATCTGATTGGCAATGCCAAGCACATCAAGGTTTACATGTAAACCGACCTCAGCTGCAGTTGTTTCAGGAGAGATCTTAGGAGCAGAGTTTTCTTCAGCGGAAGAAAAGGACAAAGGGGCGATGGTCAAAGCGGCACCAAGCACAAGTGTCATTGGGATCCGAATCCGTTTCAATTTGTTTCCTCCTTTGTTTTTATGTGGGTATACTACACGCATACCCTGCTCAATGCAGCTGTGATCTCAATAATGTTAAAATAGGAAAAAATAGTGTATAGGTTTATCTGTGCTATGAAAAAAGAAGCAAAAAGAGGTTCTTAAGCGTATTATTGGTATCGGCAGAGAGGAATGTGAGATAATATAGACGCTTACATTTCAGTGAAAGGGTGGATGTTCAAGTGCCAACAAGTTTAAAGGATACTGTAAAGCTACATAACGGAGTGGAAATGCCTTGGTTCGGTCTTGGTGTTTTTAAAGTAGAAAATGGAAGTGAAGCGACTGAATCAGTGAAAGCGGCGATTAAAAACGGCTACCGCAGCATTGATACAGCAGCTGTCTACAAAAATGAAGAAGGCGTTGGCATCGGGATCAAGGAATCCGGTGTGGCAAGAGAAGAGCTCTTTATTACATCAAAAGTATGGAATGAAGATCAAGGCTACGAAACAACGCTTGCTGCCTTTGAAAAAAGCTTGGAAAGACTTCAGCTTGATTACTTAGATCTATATTTGATCCACTGGCCTGGCAAAGATAAATATAAAGATACGTGGCGCGCGCTTGAAAAGCTGTATAAAGACGGCAAAATCCGCGCAATCGGTGTCAGCAACTTCCAAGTTCATCATTTAGAAGAACTGCTGAAAGACGCTGAAATCAAACCGATGGTGAACCAAGTAGAATTTCACCCTCGTTTGATACAAAAAGAATTAAGAGATTACTGCAAAGCCCAAGGCATCCAGTTGGAAGCGTGGTCTCCGCTCATGCAGGGACAGCTTTTGGACAACGAAGTGCTCACACAGATTGCTGAAAAACACAATAAATCTGTGGCTCAAGTCATTTTACGCTGGGATCTGCAGCATGAAGTTGTAACAATCCCAAAATCCATCAAAGAACACCGTATCATTGAAAACGCTGATATTTTTGATTTCGAATTGTCTCAGGAAGACATGGACAAAATTGACGCGTTAAACAAAGATGAGCGTGTCGGTCCAAATCCCGATGAGCTTCTATTTTAATGAAAAACTCCCCGAGACGGGGAGTTTTTTTAGTGTGTTTTTTTCTGTTGAATGAAAAACAGCATCAAAAAGGAAATGACAACAATACAGACGACCCACGCCCAGGCTAGGGTATTGTTTCCGGAATCCAATGCGACATAAATGGCCGTCGGAAGTGTTTGCGTAACACCGGGGATGTTCCCTGCAAACATGAGTGTTGCGCCAAATTCTCCGAGCGCCCGCGCAAGGCTGAGGATGCTTCCGGTCAGTAATGAAGGATAGGCGAGCGGAACTGAAATGTGGATAAATACTTTCCATCTGCTTGCGCCGTCTAACATTGCCGCGCCCTGTATATCGGGATCAATGTCGGCAAATCCAGTTTTAGCGGATTGATACATGAGCGGAAAGGCTACAACCGCCGAGGAGATCACAGCGGCCCACCAGGTGAAAATGACAGGCTGCTGAAAGACCCACTCGATGGCTTGACCGATAAAACTGTGCTTTCCGAACATGACGATCAAGATAAAACCGACGACAGTAGGCGGAAGAACGAGCGGAAGCATAAAAAATGTTTCGAGTGCCGTTTTTCCGAAAAATGATGCCCGCGACATCCATGCTCCAGCCAGTGTTCCGAGAATAATGACAACAATTCCGGCAACTGCCGCCACCTGAAAGGAAAGCAAAACAGGTGTGAAAAACTCTGAAGCGGTTATGCTACTCAGCAGTAAAACCATATTTCTCAAATACTTTCATTGCTTCATCAGATTGCAGGTACTCGTAAAATTCCTTCGCTTCCTTACGGTGTTTTGTATCTTTTACAATTCCTAACGGATAGACAATCGGGCTGTGTGTATCTGCTTTTGCCTCGTCAATGATTTTGACCTTTTTTGAGATCAGAGCGTCTGTTTTATAAACAACGCCTGCGTCTACATTGCCTGTTTCAACATAAGAAAGAACTTGGCGAACGTCTTTTCCATAAACGATTTTATCCTTCACTTTGTCCCATAGAGACAGCTTTGTCAGTGATTCTTTCCCGTAGGCTCCTGCCGGCACAGATTCCGGCGTTCCGAGGGCGATTTTTTCTGAATGAGCCAGATTGCTGAAGCTAGTTACAGGCGAATCAACGCTTTTCGGCACGACCAGCACAATTTCATTGCCGACTAAATCAGTGCTGTCTTTTTTGGCAATATCCCCATCATCCACCAGCTTTTGAAATTTATCCTCAGCAGCTGAGAAGAACAGATCAGCCCCTGCACCTTGAGAAATCTGTTTTTGCAAGGCGCCGGATGAGCCATAGTTATCTTGGATTGTAATGTTTTGATGTTCTTTTTTGTAATTCTTTTGAATCTCCTCAAGTGCATCCTGTACACTGGCGGCCGCTGAGATGGTTAACGTTACATTTTTCTCGCTGTCTGTTGTTGACTGGTTTGCGGAGCAGCCTGCTGCAAGCAGAAAAGCGGTTAAGGCTGCTGTTAAAATGGAATACTTTTTAAACATGAGTGCACCCCTTATAATTAGTTATAACTAATTATAACTGATTATGTTTGGTTGTGTGGGTTTTTTTACATCCAATGAAACGGTATAATAAAATAGGAGAGTGATGATGATGAATGAAAACTCATCCTATACGATAGAAGAAGTTGCAGGTCTGCTGAAGGTATCAAAGCTGACCGTTTATGATTTGATAAAAAAAGGCATGATCTCTGCTTACCGCGTCGGAAGGCAGATGCGTGTGGACGAAGAAGACCTAAAGCGATATAAATCGAATATGAGAATGTCTCAGCCCATTGCTGCAGCTGAAGTGCCGAAACAGATGCAGGAGGGGGAGCCGGATGGCAGCCCGAATGTCATGATCAGCGGACAGGACATTTCGATGGATCTGCTCAGTAAGCATTTGGAGAATGCCATTCTGGAGACGCCGCTCCGTAAATATAAAGGAAGCTTGAACAGCCTGATTGATATGTATCAAGGAAAATGTGACATTGTCAGCCTGCATTTGTATGATGCGGAAACAGGACAATATAACGTGCCTTATGCAAAACGGATTTTGTCTGGTGAACCGTTTTGTCTGATCAATGTCGTTCTCCGCAAAGCAGGACTGTATGTTCAAAAAGGGAATCCGAAACACATTCACTGCTGGGAAGACTTGAAAAGGACCGATATCCAAATAATCAACAGAGAAAAGGGTTCGGGCGCAAGGGTCCTCCTTGATGAACAGCTTGGCTTGCTTGGTGTGAATCCGGCTGATGTAAAGGGGTACGGCGAAACCGTGAGCAATCATTATGCTGTCGCTTCACAAGTCTCAAGCGGACAGGCTGACGCAGGAATTGGGGCGCAGCACGCGGCACATATGGGCAGTGTAGATTTTATTCCGCTCATCGAAGAACAATATGATATCGTCGTTTTGAAAAAACATGAGCAGCTGCTGAAAGCCGTGAAGGAGATTTTGAGCTCTGAGGAATACAAGGCGAATCTGTCTCATTTAAACGGCTATCACACAAAGCTGACTGGTAAAGTAATGTTTGAAACGTAAAAAATCCCTCTGTAAAGAGGGATTTTTTATTCATAAAAACGGAGCAGGTCGCCGTTTAAGATTTTATCAGAGAAAGACAGCTCTTCGTTTGCTTTCTCCTTATAAGGGAGGCACGCATTCTGGTCTTCCAGCACTTCACCTGTTTTTTGGCTATAGCACGTGTTTTTCGTATATACAAAGTCGTTTGTAATAAAACTGCCGTTTCTCAACACGGCGAATGGGGTGCGGTCATCTGACAGCAAATCATTGCCGAATTGAATATCTCCCTTTGTTTCAATGCCTAGCAAATGCATCAGTGTCGGCCTGACGTCGACCTGGCCTCCGGCATCAGAGATGGTTTCCGGCTTTTGATCGGTGATGCCCGGGATATGTATGATAAACGGCACTCGCTGGAGCTGAACGTTGTCATACGGCGTGATTTCTTCTTTTCCTAAAAACTCAGCCATCGCCTCGTTATGGGCTTCTGAAATGCCGTAATGATCTCCCATAAATACGATCATCGAATTTTCGTATAAGCCTTCGTCCTTCAGTCTTTTGATAAAATGCTTTAATGCCTCATCTTCATAGCGAACCGTTGTCACATAGCGGTTTAGCAGGTCGCTGCTTGAATCGTATTCATCAATCAGCTGATTCTTTTCATCAATCTCAAACGGAAAATGATTCGTTAACGTGATGAAATTGCTGTAGAACGGCTGCGGCAGGCTTTTCAGCTTTCCGGCTGACTGCTCTAGAAATTCCTTATCCTTTAAGCCCCAGCCTGTTGATGTCCCGGGAGTGACATGGAAGTCATCAACATCAAAAAAGCGGTCAATCCCAAATGAATCGTACATCACATCTCTGTTCCAAAATGTTTTATGGTTGGCGTGAAAGACAGCTGAATCATAATCATGTTGTTTCAGCGATTTGTACATCGTATGAAATTGATGGTCGCTTTTCGTGAAAAAGACTGCGCCGCTAAGGGAAGGGTACAGCGAGTTCGCCACGATGAATTCTGAATCAGATGTTTTGCCTTGTTCGGTTTGCTGATAGAAATGATCAAAGTAATAGCTCTTTTTGATGAAATCATTCATAAACGGAGTAATTTCTTTTCCATTCACCTTTTCATTCAGAACGAAGCTTTGGGTCGATTCAAGCGTCACAAAGATGACGTTGCGCCCCTTTGCCAGCCCGAATTTGCCTTGATCAGGCTTGCTGTAATCAGCCTCTGTGTAGTTTTTGATGGCAGTCATGCTGTCTTCATCTGCAAATGCTTTCGCACTTATATTAACAGTCTGAGAAATCGTATCGTAGATATGGAATTGAAACAAACCGATGCTTTTGACGAGCATTTCCCGGTCAAAGGAATGTGCCAAAAGCTTTGGCTGCTGTACTTCTGCAAGTGCCAGAGTGCATAAGATTATGCCGCAGGAAGCTGCATAGTACCGTTTGATCGTGCTCGATGCGGCTTTTGTCTGCGGGTGTTTCTCTTTTCGGGCAAACAGCAGAAGAAAAACCAAATCCGCAAACAGGGCGATAAACAGAGGATTGAACAATTCTTTTACACTGCTGCCCATATCGCTCATGTTACTGGCCTGAAATAAAACAGGGATGGTAATAAAATCGATATAAAAGCCGTAAAAAATCGTGTTGGAAATCAAGATTACAGTCAGAACCAAATTGGCAATCAGCAAAAAGATCCGCTGCTTATTTTCTTTCAGAAACAGGCCGATCCCGAATAATGGAAGGATAAAGCTGAGCGGGTTAATCAGCAACATCAGCTCCTCCAACAGAGAATCGATCTGCAAATCAAAGCCGAGTTTATAGATCGCATACGTTTTGATCCACATGAATACGATCGAAATACATAAAAACCGCTGATTGTGAAAAAAGGTCCCTTTCATGAATATGACTCCTCGCGTTTTCTTGATCATCTGCATGGAATGCTTCTTATGTAAAACCTACTAAAAATAGCCCGTTCAGACAAGTGTCAGCACTCACGTTTAAAACATGCGTCCAAGAAACAGCATATAAAAGTAGTAACATGAAGCAATTGTCAGCCCGGCTAACACGAGCTGCTCGGAAAAACTGCCTGTCTTCATGTATAATGGGAGCCGCACGCGGATCGTTGAAGGGAATAATAATTTGATTCCGTTCACTGTCCAAGCGTCAAGAATTAAATGGCTCGCCATTCCGGTCATCAGTCCGGTTGAAATGTTTTTATCTGGAATATATGTGGCTGTGATAAAAAACATGATGAGCAGAAATAGCAGGCTGTGTGTAAAGGTTCGGTGGCCGAAAACGGAGCTGACCACTTTTGATAAAATAGGTAATCTTCTCCCGATTTTGCTTTGCGTGTGGCAAATATCGGGTATCAATGCCCCAACCGCGCCTGACGCAGCCATAAGCACTGGATCAAAACCATAATAATAATAAGCCACTGCCGTACAAGAAGCGATGCCTCCCATGATGTGTGTTTTTCCTGTCATTTCCCCGCTTCTCCTTTTATCTTTTGCAAAAAATCTCTGAATTACAAATATATCAAGAGAATGTATGTTTGATCAACAGGACTTTGGACAATAAAAAATTTCCCGCATAATTTCTGAAGGAAAAAGGCATCTTAAACATGTACCTATTTTCTATAAAGAGGTGATACGAATGGGTTTCTTTAATAAAGATAAAGGAAAACGTTCTGATAAAGAAAAAAACGTAATCCAGGGAGCTCTTGAAGATGCCGGTTCAGCTCTAAAAGATGATCCGCTTCAAGAAGCTGTGCAAAAAAAGAAAAATAATCGATAACCACATGCGGATAGAGCTTGGCTCTATCCGTATTTTCCATCTGTTCCCTTTGACAGATCATCCTTTCTTTGATAACCTTCTGGGAGTAACTGAATAATTAAATCCTCACTCTTTCTCAGTGAGGTAGAGGTTGCGCGGATGATGAGTCACACATGCCAGGCTGACAGGGGCTGTTAAACATGTGTAAAAGGCATCAGCGCCGAAGTGTGGAGAAAGCCGATCCTTCTCTATGCTGGGACTGTATCTGAATAAGTGCAGGACTGCCGCGTGCTTTTTCGCGGAGGGCTATCCGGAGATCAAGGGTGTGTGTTTCTTTAAGCATGGACTTTTGTTCAGGCTTTTTTTGCGTTTATATGATCTCGGGGTCTGGTCCGTACAAAGAATCATGGAGGTACTGGAATGGAACAGACAAAAAAATGGGGTTTTTGGTTATTAACGGCGTTTGTCGTTGGAAATATGGTTGGATCAGGAATTTTCTCCTTGCCGAGCTCGCTTGCCTCAATCGCTAGTCCCTTTGGAGCGACGTCCGCTTGGCTGTTGACAGGTGCCGGCGTGCTGATGATTGCGCTTGTTTTTGGGCATTTGTCCATTCGCAAGCCTGAGCTGACAGCTGGGCCGCAAAGTTATGCAAGAGCGCTGTTCTCTGATCCGAAGAAAGGGAACGCTGCCGGTTTCACAATGGTGTGGGGCTATTGGGTGGCGAGTTGGATCAGTAACGTGGCGATTATTACAAGTCTTGCCGGTTACTTGACTTCGTTCTTCCCGATCTTAGTTGATAAACGTGAAATGTTTTCGATCGGCGGACAAGAGGTGACACTCGGCCAATTGCTGACATTTGCTGTATGTACGATCTTGTTATGGGGAACGCACACGATTCTTGTTGCAAGCATTAACGGTGCAAGTAAATTAAACTTTATCACAACATTTTCGAAAGTATTAGGGTTTGTCTTCTTTATCGTTGCCGGATTGTTTGTTTTTCAAACGACATTATTCGATCACTTTTATTTTCCAATTCAAGGCGAAAACGGCACAAGCATCGGAATTGGCGGACAGGTTCACAATGCCGCAATTTCTACTCTCTGGGCGTTTGTCGGAATTGAATCAGCTGTAATCCTGTCCGGACGCGCGCGTTCTCAGCGTGATGTAAAACGTGCAACAATTACCGGCTTGCTGATTGCCTTGAGCATTTATATTATTGTGACTTTCATTACGATGGGCGTTCTGCCGCACGATAAACTTGTTGGATCTGAAAAACCGTTCGTTGATGTGCTGTATGCGATTGTCGGGAACGCTGGAAGTGTGATCATGGCGCTATTGGCGATTCTTTGCTTATTCGGAACGATGCTCGGCTGGATTTTGCTTGGCTCTGAGGTTCCTTACCAAGCTGCTAAAGCAGGAGATTTTCCGGCATTCTTTGCGAAAACGAATAAAAAGGGAAGTCCGATTAATGCGCTGGTTATTACAAATGTGATGTCACAGGTCTTCATTTTCTCTGTTATTTCCCGGACAATAAGTGACGCATTTACGTTTTTAACGACAGCGGCAACGCTTGCGTATTTAATTCCGTATTTGGTTTCAGCGATTTACAGCTTGAAGATTGTCATCAAAGGTGAAACTTATGACCAGCTGAAAGGCTCCCGCGTAAAAGACGGATTGATTGCGATTTTAGCGTGCGCATACTCAGTGTTTGTCATTGTAACAGGCACAGCGGATTTAACGACATTTATTCTCGGCATCGGTTTATTCTTTGTCGGCCTGATCGTCTATCCATTTGTGGTTAAAAAGTTTCAGAAAGAAAAACAAGCATAAACAAAAGACACCTGATTTGCTTTTCAGGTGTCTTTTATTATTATCAAAATACAATGTCTCCGGTTAGGAATCCGATCGTTAAAATAGCTGACAGGAAAGCTGAAATAGAGTGAAAAACCTTTGCGGATGATCGCATATGCAAAAAACATTTTTCAGTCTCTCCAGTAAACTAAACACGACTAACACTATTTACCAAGAGTGCATGAGAGAAAGGTTTTCCGATATAGTGCCTGTTAAAAAACTTGATCGCGATGATGATGCAGCTACATATAAATTGCTGGAAAAAGAGCCGCAGGCTGCGGCTCTTTTGTTTATTTTGTTAAGCTTTCCGTAATAAATTTCAGCTGGCCCTCTAATGAAATCGGGTCTGTAAAATAGAAGCCAATTGGGTCAATCCTATAGACATGGCCATTTTTAACGGCGCTTAGGTTCTTCCAGATGGAGCTGTCAAATACGCCGCCATCATCACCGCCTGATTGCCATGGTCCTGCGAAAATATAATCTCCGGCGAAGTCAGGGAGCTTTTCTAGTGAAATACTTGTATAACCAGGACCCTGGTCAATGGCTTTTTCTTTTGTCAGCTTTGTACCCTGCAGGCCGAGATCTTTGTAAATGATGCTTCCGCCTCTTCCGAAATCTTTACCGAATACGTAAATGTCTTTTCCGTTCGTTTGCATAATGGAGATGGTTTTGTCACCTGGGGGCATCGACGGTAATGGGTATCGGCATGTTTTCAAGAGGCGGACTTACGCCTGTAAAACTTGCTCTCGCGGGAACGGCTGTTACTTATTTCTTTACGGGCATTTCAACCGCCATTGCAATCCGCTTTGATGTCGCTCAGGATATCAGTTTTTGGTACGCAGGCGGAGTAGCGGGCGTGAAATGGTCAGGTGTCCAGCTTTTGCTTCTCGCAGGGGCTGTCGGTTTAACGCTGGCGTTTATCATCGCCCGGTCTGTGACAGTGTTAAGTCTCGGTGATGAGCTGGCGAAAGGGCTTGGACAATATACATCAGCGGTAAAACTGGCTGGCATGCTTGTCGTTGTGATTTTGACGGGAGCTGCGGTTTCCATTGCCGGCACCATCGCATTTATCGGGCTGATCATTCCGCATATTACCCGGTTTTTGGTCGGTGTGGATCATCGGTGGATTATTCCTTGCTCGGCAGTGCTCGGGGCTGTTTTGCTTGTGTTTGCTGACATTGCTGCAAGGCTCGTCAACGCGCCCTTTGAAACGCCTGTCGGCGCGCTGACCTCTCTCATCGGCGTTCTCTTTTTCCTTTATTTGGCACGCCTGGAAAGGAGAGGGCTGTAATGAAAACAAAAACGAAAAAACCGCTCGTTGTGATGGCTGTGACCTTTCTGCTCATCGTACTCGTCTTTTTTATCAGTCTAAATTTGGGTGTCATCACAATTGCACCGCTTAAAACGCTTCAAGTCTTTTTCGGCCAAGGGACGGCGCGTGACGAGCTTGTTTTATTTGAGTTCAGGCTTCCCCGAATCATCCTTTCCTTGCTCGTTGGGGCAGGAATCGCTGTTGCTGGAGCCATTTTGCAAAGCGTGTCTCAAAATGATCTGGCTGAGCCCGGCATTCTTGGAATTAACGCCGGCGGCTCTCTTGCTGTTGTGCTTTTTATTTACTTTTTTCAAGAGTCAGCTTCAGACCTCAGCATTTTCGGTACATTTATGCTGCCGTTCAGTGCTTTGGCGGGTGCAATCCTAGCCGCTTTTCTCATTTATCTTCTGGCATGGAAAAAAGGGGTGACCCCGATTCGGCTGATTTTAGTAGGCATTGGCGTGAATGCCGGATTTAACGCCCTGTTGCTAATTTTTCAGCTCAAGATGGACCCTCATGATTTTATGCAAGCCGCGGTTTGGATATCTGGCTCGATATGGGGTGCGAACTGGAATATGATTTGGGCGATTCTCCCTTGGATTGTGATCTTGCTTCCGTTTACTTTATATAAGGCACGCTATTTGAACATTTTGCAGCTTGGAGACCAATTAGCGACCGGGCTGGGCACTGCCGTTGAAAGGGAGAGGCGGATTCTTCTTCTGGCAGCGGTCACACTTGCCGCTTCATGCGTGGCAGCTGCAGGGGGCATCGCGTTTCTCGGGCTGATTGCGCCTCACGTGGCAAGAAGGCTTACCGGTCCCCGTCACCAGACACTGATACCGGTCTCCGCCTTCATTGGCGCATTTCTGTTTTTGCTCGCAGATACGCTGGCGAGAAATGTATTGGCACCGTCAGAAATTCCGGTTGGACTTGTTATTTCCGTGTTAGGTGCGCCTTACTTTATTTATTTATTGATGAAAGCGAATTAGAGGAGGGGGCCGAATATGAATCAATATCAACAGATCAGCTTGGAATCGGGTATGGCGACAGGGTGATTGTAGAGGATTTAAATATATCGATTCCTAAAGGGGAAATTACCACCTTAATTGGCCCGAATGGCTGCGGGAAATCAACAATATTAAAGACAATGTCCAGAATTATGCGCTCACATGCAGGTACCGTCTATTTAAACGGTAAAGCGATCCATAAAATGTCTACAAAGGACATTGCGAAAGATATGGCGATTCTGCCGCAGACACCTGAAGCGCCGAGCGGTTTAACGGTGTATGAATTGGTATCGTATGGCAGGTTTCCGCATCAATCAGGATTCGGCAGATTGAATGATGAAGACCGCCGGATTATCGAATGGGCGCTTGAAGAAACAGGCATGGCTGAATTCGCTGAACGGCCTATTGAGGCACTGTCAGGCGGACAGCGTCAGCGCGTGTGGATTGCCATGGCGCTTGCACAAGGGACGGAACTGCTGCTGCTGGATGAACCTACAACGTATCTTGATCTCGCACACCAGCTTGAAATTCTTCAGCTGCTTGAGAAACTTAACAAAGAGCAGAGGCGGACGATTTTAATGGTCATTCATGATCTTAACCACGCAGCCCGTTTTTCTCATTATATGATCGCGCTAAAAAAAGGCACGGTCATTAAGGAAGGCACCGCACGGGAAGTCATGACCCCGGACATTTTGAAGCAGGTATTTCAGATTGATGCCGAAATCGTGACTGATCCCCGTACAAATAAACCTGTATGCTTGACCTATGATCTGATTAAAAGTGAAAAAGCGCTCGTTTCTGTATAGAAAAATCCCGGTTCGGAGCCGGGATTTTTTATTTTCTGCCGTGAAAATACAATTTTTCTATCTGATTCTTTCATTTCAATAAAAAGATTGCAAGTCTTTTTGAATTAATAGATAATATTGGATATAATGTTTCGAAAATATTACATAGTTTACAGAAAGAGGAGATCGTTGTGTCCAAGAAGAAAAAATGGCTTATTGGCGGTGCGATATGTGCCAGTCTGCTTATATTGGCTGGGATCGGCGCCGGCGGTGTTTACTTTTTTACCCACATGAACCAAATTGCCGTATCATCGGAGCCCTATGCTGAATCGGTAGCGGTATACATGGGAGGAGAATCAGAATCAGGCCAAACGTTTTCTGGAAAGGTTGAACCTGAGAAACAGCAGAAAGTATATATCGATTCAGAAAAAGGCAGCATTAAAAAAACATATGTCAAAGAAGGCGATCAGGTCAAAAAGGGCGATAAGCTTTTTGAGTATGAGGGCGAGGATCATTCTGACGAAGTTGAGCAAGCCAATTTGCAAATTGAAATGACCAACCTGCAAATCAGCCGTTTGCAAAAATCAATAACGGAAACGGAAAAGCAGCTGAAATCGGCTGGAAAAGAAGAGAAATCCCAGCTTCAAGAGGAGCTTGATCAGGCCAATTTCGATTTGAAAACAAGCGAGCTTGAGCTGAAGCAGCATCAAAAAGAGCTGGCTGTCCTGACGAAAAACAAAGGTTCCAATGTCATTACAAGCAAGCATGACGGGATCGTTCAAAGCGTCAATCAGGATATCGCTGACGGAGCAACAGGTGACCAGGCAACAGGTCCGTATATCCAGATTGTTTCGACGGGCAAATATCTAGTCAAAAGTCAAATCAATGAGCTGTTAATGGACACAATCAAAAAAGGCAGCAAAGTCAGAGTCACGCTGAAAACAGGCGGTGAAGGCGAGTGGAAAGGAAAAATCACCTCGATCGGCAAGCTTCCAGCAGGGACAGGCGAGGGTGAGGAATCAGAAAGTTTTGCTGAAGAAGAAATGAACCCTCAATCCTCTAACTATCCTTTCACAATTTTACTAGATAGCCATAAAGGTCTCGAGGTCGGCTATCATGTCAACATCGAAGTGATGAGTGATGAGGCTGATGCGGACAAGATCAAGCTGCCGTCTGACATGGTCATTCAGGATGACGGCGAACCGTACGTGTGGAAAGCGGATGAGACGCAGAAAGCGGTCAAACAGCCTGTTGAAATCGGGGAAACTGATGAAAATGATATGTTGGAAATTAAGAGCGGCCTGACGCCGGAAGATTATGTAATCTATCCTGACCCCGCGGTCAAGGAAGGAAAGCAGGTTACAGTCAATGCTGACACTGAATAATATTTCGAAATCGTACAAGCTGGGAAAAGAAGAAGTTCCAATCTTGAAACATATCAATCTGACTGTCCAAGCTGGTGAGTTTCTGGCAATTATGGGCCCTTCCGGTTCTGGAAAGTCGACGTTAATGAATATCATAGGGTGTTTGGACAGGCCATCCTCTGGAACCTATACGCTTGACCAGATAGATATATTAAAAGGGAAAGACGGTGCCCTAGCTGAAATCCGCAACGAATCAATCGGCTTTGTGTTTCAAACCTTTCATTTGCTCCCGCGTCTCACCGCGCTGCAAAATGTCGAACTGCCGATGATCTATAATAAAGTGAAGAAAAAAGAAAGAAGGCAAAGAGCCTATGAAGCGCTGGAAAAGGTCGGTTTAAAAGATAGAGTCTCCTACAAGCCTCCGAAGCTGTCCGGCGGGCAAAAGCAGCGGGTGGCGATAGCGAGGGCCTTAGTCAATCAGCCGAGATTTATTTTAGCTGATGAACCGACCGGGGCGCTTGATACCAAATCAAGCGAACAAATTTTGTCATTGTTTTCTGAACTGCATCGGGAAGGCAAGACAATTATTATGATTACCCATGACCCGGACGTCGCCAAAAAAGCTGACAGAACGGTTTTTATCAGAGATGGAGAATTGGTATTAGATGAGAGAGGGGATATCAGCCATGGTTGAACATATCCGAATCTCTTTTCAATCCATTTTCTCTCATAAATTAAGATCCATACTGACAATGCTCGGGGTCATTATCGGCATAGCGGCAATCATCGCGATTGTTTCAATGCTAAAGGGCCAAAGCGAACAATTAAAGCAGAGCATGATCGGCATGGGAAATAACGCGATTAATGTTGTCTATCAGCCATCGGGCGGAGAAGAGGAGGCAGGGGGCTACCAGGTTTCTTATACGTCCGCGCCGCCTGTAGCTGAGGAAACAGTAAAGGCGATCAAATCTGATCCTATGGTCAAAGGATTATCCTTATATTATCTGTCTGAAGGTGCGAGTGTCTTTCATTTGACAAACGTTTCGTACCCCCAAGTGTACGGAGTTGACGGTGATTACTTTGATATGTTCCCAATCCGTATAACCGAAGGGAGAAAGCTGGCGGAAAACGAACTAAACAGCACACACCAAGTGGTGATGATCAATGAAGCTGCCAGAGATGAACTGTTTCCAGACGGAGACGCTCTGCATAAAAACATTGAGATGAATGGTGTGCCGTTTAAGGTTGCCGGTGTTTTTACAGAAAAAAAGCAGCAGGAAAGCATGTTTGAAGGTAATTACGCGAACCCGGTTTTGTACGTGCCGAAAAACGTGTGGCCGCTCATCGAAGGCTTTGACGCGCCGACTCAGATCGCTGTGCAGGCCAATTCTTCTGAGCATATCCAAGAAGCCGGCGTAATGGCTGCGGATCTTTTAAATCAGGGGCTGTCAAAAGCTGAGTTGGAAAAAGCAGAGTACAGTGTGATGGATCTTCAGGAGATCGCGCAGGAAGTGGAGTCCTTTAATCAGGCATTTGCATTGCTCCTTGGCGGAATCGCCAGTATTTCACTTTTGGTTGGCGGTATTGGCGTCATGAACATTATGCTCGTTTCCGTCACGGAGCGCACGAGGGAAATCGGGATTAAGAAAGCGCTCGGTGCTAAGCGGCGTGTGATTTTATTTCAGTTTTTAACTGAGGCTGTCGTGCTGACAAGCATTGGCGGAATACTTGGTGTGCTGGCGGGCTTCGGCATCGCTAAGCTGCTGACGGTCGTTTTTCCGATGCCTTTTATCGTCTCCGTTCCAGCTGTTGTCGGAGCACTCATCTTTTCAATGGCAGTTGGCATTATTTTCGGCTTGCTTCCGTCCATCAAGGCATCTAAGCTTCAGCCTGTAGACGCGCTTCGCTATGAATAAAAAGAACGCATTCATTTGGAATGCGTTCAGGCTGTCGAGAAAATCTCGACAGCCTTTATTTTCCCTTAAAATATCCATTCTCCTGTAATAAAATAAAAGAAAGACTTCAAAAGGACGGTGTCTTTCTTATGTTCCACACAAGAAATTCTTCTC
>NZ_JAUMKF010000032.1:0-32774 GCF_030519405.1 Bacillus sp. C28GYM-DRY-1 | reverse complement strand
GAGAAGAATTTCTTGTGTGGAACATAAGAAAGACACCGTCCTTTTGAAGTCTTTCTTTTATTTTATTACAGGAGAATGGATATTTTAAGGGAAAATAAAGGCTGTCGAGATTTTCTCGACAGCCTGACAAGCATGTTTTAATATGCTTGTTTTTTCATTTATATACAGTAGTTTTACTTTCATCAGTCTCAGCAGCATTTCCATCCTCTTTAATACACCAAATCGAAACTACTTAAATGAATCATTTATAAAGCAAGCATGTGAAAAATACAACCTTGATATCCCTCCAATTAATATCCATGGACACTCGCATATTTCTCTTTACTTATTTATAGCGGGAAAGACATTTTCCCCTAACCTTTAGGACACATGAGAACCAACACAAGAGCATATTCAGATTTAAGTTTTCATCAACTTCACTTATTTTCTCGTCTGTGTTTTTTCGTTTTTTATCAGCTGAAGATCATTCATCTTTAAAGTCTTCTGTTGAAAAAACATCTAGGGGAAGGATGTCGTGTATATCATTTAAGATGTCTTTGATCGCCTTTTTCTGTTCAGACATGATAGACTTTGATTTGGATATAGCATTAGAGCCAGTTCATGTTCTAAGAAGAATTCTGTTAGCGTCTTCCAAGATACCAGGTATACTAGTTAAAAAAGCAATTAACATTTCAATCAAATCAATCCATAGATCAGCAATGCCGGCTTGATCCATAAAATGATTTGAAGTATCTGCGCCTTTACCTGACTGAAAGAAGTGTTTTTTGCTTCAAATACTTTCATGAACATATCCCCTTCTAAAAAATATTACCATGGGGAAATTAATAAGGGACAGTCATGAGAAATAAACCTTAAAATGATAATTTAGATTTGAGACTTATTTCTAAAAAACCGAAAGCTGCTTCGAGAATTTATTGATCATGGTCAGGAAAGTCCTTTCTGAACTTTTATTCCCAGTTACTTTTAGTAAGTGAAGTAAGTAAATCACAAAAAAGAAAGAACCCATGAAACCTTTACATTACAGGATTCATGGGTCTTTCATTGAAATGATCAAAACGAAGCGGATTACACGCTGTTACGCTTCTTCAGCTTCGATCACTTTCGATTGATCATTGAATATACCTGAATCAATTTCCTTCGTTACCTTACTTGTAATGAGGCCTGATGTCATACTTCCGCTGACATTCAGAGCAGTACGCCCCATGTCGATTAACGGTTCGATTGAGATTAATAAACCGGCGAGTGCAACAGGCATATTTAATGATGATAAAACAAGAAGCGCCGCGAATGTCGCTCCGCCGCCAACACCGGCCACACCGAAGGAGCTGATGGCAACGACTGCGATAACTGTGATGAGAAACACCGGATCAAACGGATTTTGGCCGACAGTCGGAGCAATCATCATCGCCAGCATCGCAGGATAAATGCCGGCGCATCCATTTTGGCCGATTGAAAGTCCGAACGAACCGGCGAAGTTTGCAATTCCTTCCGGCACACCCATGCTTTTCTGCGTTTTAATATTCAGCGGCAAAGCACCCGCGCTTGACCGTGACGTAAACGCAAATACAAGTACTGGCAGCGCCTTTTTCAAATAAACAATCGGGTTCAAACCGCTGAGTGTCAGCAGCAGCAAATGAATGATAAACATTGTGATTAACGCGGCATATGAAGCAACCACAAACATCCCTAATTTTAAAATGCTGTCAATATCACTCGTCGCAATCGTTTTGGTCATAATGGCCAGCACCCCATAAGGCGTCAGTCTCAAAATGAGGGTGACAACACGCATGACAATGGCATAAACGGCATCAACCATTTTTTTAAATGTTTCTGCCTGTTCCGGCTGTTTATGCTTAACACCAAGAAATGCTATTCCAAGGAAAGCAGCAAAAATGACGACTGCGATCGTTGAAGTCGGTCTAGCTCCTGTAAAATCTAAAAACGGGTTTCCCGGCAGCAGTTCAACAATTTGCTGCGGCAGCGATTTCGCTGTCATATCTTCTGACTTCTGCTGAAGCTCCTGTCCCCGCGAAAGCTCTGTATCTCCTTGGTCAACCTGAATCGCCTGCAGGTCAAAAGAAAGCGCGGAGGCAATACCGACAGCTGCCGCTACTGCTGTTGTTGCCACTAATATCCCGATGATCAAACCGCTGATTTTTCCGAGGTTTTTTGTCAGCTTCAGCTTTGTAAATGCGCCGAGAATTGAAATGAAAACAAGCGGCATGACAACCATTTGAAGTAATTTGACATATCCGCTCCCGGCAATATTAAACCAGTCCGCTGTTTGAAAGACTATATTTGAAGTCGGGCCGTAAATCAGCTGAAGTGCAAATCCGAACACAATCCCCAGCCCCAGCGCAGTAAATACACGTTTAGAGAAGGAAACATGTTTTTTCTGCATAACAAAAAGCCCTAAGATAAGTAACAATAAAATAAATACATGTAATACAACTAGTAAAGTTTCCAAAGCAGGTAAACTCTCCTTTTCAAATTTTCTCATTTACTATATTACACTAATTCCGATAGGTCAAGTGCGAATTACTCAAACTAAGACTTCAAGGAAAAAAACCTTATATAATCCCTTTTTTGTTCTTTTCTTTCCCTTCCATCTTTAGTACTTTATATAAGGGTGATACTATTTGCTGAAAGAACTGTTTGTAAACTTGACCATTTTAATCACATTTAATTATCTCTTCACCCACCTGTTTAAAGAAAGGTTAGTACATAAGAAAGACAGCATATCCTTCCAAGCTGTTAAAGGGCTGACCTGCGGTTTGCTCGGGATTATTCTAATGGTTTTTGGATTTATCTATCAGCATTCAATCATTGATCTTCGAAATATCCCTATCATGATTGCCGCTCTTTATGGGGGCTGGGTATCAACGGCAACGGCCTTGGTTATAATCGCTGCAGGCCGCATGCTGATCACGATAAACACATCTGCAATATACTCGGTTATGATCATTTGTATCGCTGCCATCCCTTCACTCATTGTTTCTAGAAGAAAAAAAGTTGAGTTAAAACACGCTTTCTATCTTTTAATGATCACAAATAGCATGATCTCCTTTTCCTTTTATTTTCTTATAGATTTACATTCATATGAACTTCACTTATATTTTTGGATCACCTCTATAGCTGGCGGCATGCTCAGTTTATATATTATTGATCATGAAACAAATGCACATCTTCTTTTTAAACAATATAAGTTTCAAGCGCACTTTGACTTTTTAACAGGCATTTATAACCGAAGAAAGTTTGAAGAAATCACACAAGATCTGTATCAACAAGCAGCCAATACCCCACATTTTCAATTCGCACTAATTTATATAGATATCGACCATTTTAAAACCATCAATGACCAATACGGCCATCATGAAGGGGATCAGGTGCTGAAAGAGCTGGGTTCTCGTCTGAAGCAGAGCATCCGAAATACTGATCCTGCCGCACGAATTGGCGGTGAGGAATTTGCCGTGCTCCTGCCGAACTGTACGCTTGATAAAACTGCCCAGATCGCGGAACGGATCAGATGTGCTGTCAGTGGCACACCAATTAGATTAACAAATGGTGAAAAGCTGTCAGTTACGATATCACTGGGTGCCTCTCATTATCCCAATAATACGGGTCATCCTGAATCTTTGCCGATTCTTGCCGATCAAATGCTGTACAAAGCGAAAGAAAATGGACGAAACAAAGTATGCTTCTCAGAAAAAAAAGAATGAATTCAATGTTCGAATTCATTCTTCCAATCTGAAAGACGTTTTAAAGGCAGAAAAGCCGGTATAAGATCTCCCTGATACACGTTTGCTATAAATGCCGCTGTATCATCAGCTTGATAGAGCTCAAGAATGGTTTGCAGTGCTTCCCGATCTTGGTCCTCCGCTCTGACAACAATTAAATTCATCTCTACCTTAGGCATTAGTCCGCCGCTCTTTATCGTATGTTTTTCCGGGTTCAGTCCCGCTTTTTTTGCTTCAGACGGTTTCATGACAAAGACGTCGGCGCCACTCACTGCATCCTGTTGCCGGACGGCTTTTAATTTCAGGTGCCTCAGATTATCTTTAATCATATCGACTGAACCTGTTCCGTTAAATCCGTTTTTCAACGTTAGCAATCCTGCCTCCTGAAGCACCGTAAGCGCCCTGCCAAAATCAAGTGCTTTATCCGGTACAGAAACGTCAGCCCCTCGTGGTATATCTTGGATTCGATTATATCGTTTTGAATATATGCCCATAGGCGTTATGTATGTCGTACCGAGCGGTGCCAACTTAAGTTTGTATTTTTGGGTGAACGACTGAAAATAAGAAATGTTTTGAAAAGCGTTGGCATCAATTTCTTTGTTAGCAAGCGCGATATCAGACTCCGCATAATCAGAAAAAGGTTTCAGCTGAATATCCAGCCCTACTTTTTCAGCTTTTTTAGCAATATAGTTCCATATTGCTTCGTCAGACTCAGCAATTCCAATTTTTATTGTTTCATGTTCTGCTGACGGTGAGCATGCAGTAAATAAAACGAGAAGAACAACAACGAAACTGCATATAAGCCACTTTTTCATTGTGACCATACTCCTATCTATGTATTAGAGCATGCAAGCAATATCAGACATAAAATCAAACGCTCTCTTAGTTGATAGACGTTGTCATTTGAATATTGATTAACTTTTACCTTACTCATATCCAATAAGGTTGTCAATTCCTATCACATAGTCTTCCCGAAAAGAAGGAATATCTAAGGCAAACGTATGATCACATATCGAGAAAACAGATGAATTTCCGTAAATAAATATCAAATTGAAAAATAAATATGGTATTTTCCGAAAAAAGTTTCATTTAGCAGTTGTTTTTTTTGAGGATTACTGGTAGAGTAAAGGTAATTATTTTTGTTCGAACTATCTTTAAGAAGAAAGTTTTGTAAGAGTTTTCGTCTTGAAAGTTTGTTAAGAGCAAGAATAGTGAATTTAAGCGTTATGATCGCTTTAGGAGGAAATTTCATGTTAGAAGGTAAAGTAAAATGGTTCAACTCTGAAAAAGGTTTCGGATTCATCGAAGTAGAAGGTCAAGACGATGTATTCGTTCATTTCTCTGCTATTCAAGGCGAAGGCTTCAAAACTTTAGAAGAAGGCCAAGCTGTTTCTTTTGAAATCGTTGAAGGAAACCGCGGACCACAAGCTGCTAACGTTACTAAAGAAGCGTAAGCATAAATTGATATGAAAAACTGCAGGTGCAAACCTGCAGTTTTTATTTCGATAAAAAGCTGTTTTGCATATGCAAAACAGCTTTTTTTATTAGTTTGCAATATCCCGTTTTATGAAGATTCCGAAAGCAAGCAACAGGAAGACAACAAAGTAAACTGCCAGCATCACAATGGAGAATGTCATTGTCATCCCTTCCACTAACGGTGTTCCCTCTACATACTGCATCAGATTAACATTCGCAAATAAAATATACTTTGCCCAGTCAAACTTCACCGCCATAAACGCAGTGGCTGTCGTGCCCGTTACCAATAAAAAGATAGAAAACCCTACAGCAAGAGAGCTGTTTCTAAATACCGCGGACAGCATAAATGCCATCGTAGCCAGCATTAAAGCCGCAACAGATTCTGAGAGATACGTTTTGGCCAAATATCCCAACATATTTTGCTCCAATACATGACCATCCTTATAGCTTAAATGAACATTCGCGGCAGTGTCCCCGCCTGTTCCAAAAAAGACCAGTCCCAGCAAAGTTGAACCTATAAATAAAATAAACAGCAATAAGAGACCAAATAAAAGAACGGTAATATATTTAGAAAGCAGAATTTGAAAACGGCTGAGCGGCCGGATCATTAACAGCTTAACCGTACCCCAGTTAAATTCGTTTGCGACGATGCCAGCTGCAATTATAATCGTGAACAGCCCAGTAAGGATTGTAAAACCGGCAGAATCCGTCACATAAGACCAAACGGTATATCCAGTGTCACTCGGGATATTATGTTCAATGCGATAGTTATTGATTGTGATCGTTTCTTCATATTGTCCTTTCAGGGAAGGATCTTCTTTCATTGCCTTCTTCAAATCACTATTTTGTGCTTGAAGCGTCTCTTTCCACTTCGGATTTGCTTCATCAGTTGAAAAGTGG
The DNA here is from genome assembly GCF_030519405.1 of Bacillus sp. C28GYM-DRY-1. Lineage (NCBI taxonomy): Bacteria > Bacillati > Bacillota > Bacilli > Caryophanales > Bacillaceae > Bacillus > Bacillus sp. C28GYM-DRY-1. Next base: position 26,661 of record NZ_JAUMKF010000032.1, on the reverse strand, counting down.
TTTGATAAAAATGCCCACCCGATCATTGTCAAAGCAAGAATTCCGATCATCACCCATGTTCCGACACGGCTGAAAATTTTGATCCACTCATTATAAATCAAATTAAGCATGTTGAACCTCCTCTTTTGCTTCGCCCGTGATTTCTAAGAAACGGTCCTCTAATGATTTTGCAATTACTTTGACTTCATAAATGCGGATTTGCTGCATGACCAGCAATTCAATCACTGCAGGGACGTCCTCTTTAGCCAGTTTGATTTCCAAACCGTTTGTCTTGATTACCGAATCATATTCTCTTAGAATCGCAGCAGTTTCCTTCGGCTGCTCCACTTGGAAGAAATATGTATCCTTTTCATCAGTTATTTCATCTCTTACATTCTGAATATCGATAAGCTTTCCTTTTTGGATAATCGCAATTCGGTCACACATCAGTTCCATTTCTGACAGCAGATGACTTGATACGATGACTGCCATTCCTCTTTCTCGCGTCAGCTTCTTTAAATGGTCTCTGATTTCTCTGATTCCCGCCGGATCAAGGCCGTTTGTCGGTTCATCCAAAATCAGCACTTTCGGATCGTGCAGAAGGCATTGTGCCAAGCCGAGACGCTGTCTCATTCCCAGAGAGTAGGTTTTCACTTTATCATGAATTTTATCTTTGAGGCCGACTAGTTCCACCACTTCATCAATTTTTTCCTTCGTGACACCCTTTACCATCCTTGCGTATTGCTGGAGATTTTTATATCCGCTTAAAAATTTATACAGCTCTGGATTCTCTACAATAGCCCCGATATGTTTGATTGCCTTGGCATAATCTTTCGTGATTGATTGGCCACAAATTAGCACATCACCTTGTGACAGCTTCATTAAACCGACCATCATTCTGATTGTCGTCGTTTTCCCCGCTCCATTCGGTCCCAGAAATCCAAATACTTCGCCTTCGCGAATCGTAAAACTTAGTTGATCAATGATCGTTCGGCCTCTGATGTTCTTTGTTACATTCTTCAATTCCAATACTGTTTTCATCAAATTCCTCCTCTTTCTAGTAAACTTCCATATTCGTTTTAAACCATTGCAGCACGGACATACCTTCCTGCTCGCGAATCTCTTCCACATTACGCTGTGCCACTATTTCTCCGTCGGCGAGTACGATGACCTCGTCAACCAGAGTTTCAATTTCATCAATTTCATGTGTGGCTATGACAACGATTTGCTGCTCAAAATCAATATAAGAAACGAGGCTGTTGACAATTGAATCCCTGACCATCGGATCAAGCCCTGAAAAAGGTTCATCAAGCAAGATGACAGGTGCCCGTCTTGCTAAAGCAAGGACGATTTTTAGCCTTCCACGATTTCCTTTTGATAACTTTTTGACCTTTTTTTCCGGGTCAAGCTGCATGTCATTCAACAGCTTATAAGCTTGTTCTGTTTGAAAATCAGGAAATTGCGACTGATAAAAATCCACCATATCCTTTACAGTGAAATGCGGATAAAACATATCAAGCTCTGTAAGATAAGCCGCTTGACGCACCATATCTCTCGTAACCTGCTTTTCATCCGCTTTTACGCATCCTGAAGTCGGAAAGAGAAGGCCAGCCATCATCTTTAAAGTCGTTGACTTGCCGCTGCCGTTAGGTCCAATCAGTCCATAAATTCGTCCGGATGATAAGGTGATCGATACATTATTGACGGCGGTGTGCCGGCCGAATTTTTTTGATACATGTTCCAAGTTGATTTCCATTTTAGCTCCCCTCAGTGAATGTTTTAATCCTTTCTACCATTTCCTCTTTCGATAGCCCCAGCTCTGTCATTTGCTTCACAAAGCCTTCCAGCACTTCCCGTGTCAGCCTGTCCTTCAGCTCATCTACAATTTCTGCTTTCTCCGCAATATATGTGCCTTGCCCCCTTCGTGTCTCCACAATACCCAGCCTTTCCATCTCACTGTATGTCCTTTGAATCGTATTGGGATTTACCTTGGTTTGAATCGCCATTTCTCTCACAGAAGGAAGCTTGTCTCCTGGGAGCAGCTCCTTCCTGACCAGCCGATAAAAGACCTGATCTGCGATTTGCAGATAAATCGGTTTCGAGGATTGGAGATGATTATCCATATTCACACCTCTACTTTACGATCAAGCAGTTTTGAAGCCAGGATGAGCAGCAAGACCATAATGATTATAGCAATAGGAAACCCTAGCACAGACATATGTATAGGTTTTAATTCCAATCTCCAAACATTTTGGAAGTGGAATTCAAAATTGCAATAGACTGTTACCGGCCAGAAATGCTTTTGAGATCCTAATAATGGGCTTATGAGGGTTTTATCGAGAAAGAACCACACTGTGGCCAGCAGCCCCATCGCAGCCCATCGCATTCCGCGCCAATTCCTTACAGAGTGATAAACAGTCCAGAATACAATGACTGTTACTGACATATATAACGAGGAAATAAGCCCGTATATATTCAGCAAAACCACTGTACTTGTTATATCAGCTCGATGCTCCAACAGATAATTTACCGAGAGCATGTGATAAATCCAAATACCATAGGCTGTTAATGCCAATTGAATCATAAATTGATAGAGCAAAGATGCTGCCAATTTGGAAGAAAGCAGCCTGAAACCGCCATTTGGATTATACAGCCAAAGCTGCGATTTCCCCTCTTTGTGAAGATGATAAAACACAAAAACAGGGTTTAAGAACAGCAGTAAAACAGCAACTGCAACAAAGAAACCAAAAATGACAAGTGGTTCTTTCGTGCGAGAAGCTATGATATGACCTGTCATCAAACAGAAAATGATTCCGCAAATCCATACTAGCAACCATATTCTCGAAAGCTTTATATCTTTCTTTAACAGACCTAAAAAAGAATCCATGTCTTTCCCTCCCGGAAGCCTCTTCAGTGTATGAGTAACATAGTACACTAGATCTAAGTCTAATACAACATATTCCATGGATTTATTTGATAAAAAAAACATAATAGATACATATAAACAGCAAAAAAAGGCAAATCCGCCATGTGTATACGGATTTGCCTTTTTGATTATTTTTTCTTATTTTTCATGGAGAGCAGTGCATCACGATAGCTGCGGTCCTGCATTTTATCACTTTCCTCAGTGACCTCTTCTTCTGCCTGATCTGCATCAGAATGCTTAAACTTTTGCAGCGCCTGCCTGTAAATATCATCCCCCATTGTGTCACGTTTCTCTTTTGGAGAATCGCTTTTGACAACGGATGGCGTATGCTCGGCAGACCTAGCTTCAGCAGGGTATTGCGCATCGTTTTTTTCCTCTTCTGGAGGGACGATTCTATCAGTTGCTTCTTGCTTCTCGGGTCCAGGTGAGGCATTGCGGACATTAAATGTAATAAGGGCCGCAATGACAATGACAGCAGCAATAATTGCTATAATAATGGCCATTTCAACCTCTCCTTACTGTCCTGCTGTTAGGTTTCCTGTGACTTGGCTGACGCGTCTTCCTAAGGCGCGTCCAAGCTGAATACCTTCCTCAGACATTAACTCATCACTGTCAACCGGACAAGTGACGCCTGCTCCGTAATAAGAGCCGTACAGTGCGTTTTCAGGCACGTTGCCAGGCAGACCGACAACAATCATTCCTTGATGGAACATTGGGGTGATTAAGTTGTGCATTGTCATTTCCAAGCCGCCGTGTGTTGTTGCCGTTGTGCAGAATACTGCGCCGACTTTGTTGATCAGTTCGCCTTCAGCCCACAGGTAGCCGAGTCTGTCGATCCAAGTTTTTAGACCTGCACTGATTGTTCCGAAATGCCCCGGGCATCCCCAAATAATCGCGTCCATGTCTTTAAGCTTGCGGATATCCGCCTGATCTACGTGGTCGATGAACACTTCAGCCGCGTCGTTTTCCCGAGCGCCTTCAGCAATCGCTTCTGCCAATACCTTCGTATGTTCGCCTTCACTGTCATACACTACATAAATTTTCATTCAGGAAACCTCCCTGTACAGTTTAAGATTCCTTAACTTCTTTTGGTGCCGGAAGCAATGAAAGCTCCTCTTTTTTCTTCTTGCGCAATTTATCTTTTCTGACGTCACGCAGGAAGATACTTAAAATTAATCCTGCAACGCAGAATAATGTTGCCCACATAAAGGCGTCATTAATCCCCATGACGTTTGAATCGAGTGTCGCGTGTTTATAAATATGAGTGTAAATATACGTTTTCGCTGTCTCATAAGGTACATTCATATTCACCATTAAATTCGAAATTGCATTTTGAAACGCATGGAGGAAGTTCGGGTCCGCCGTGTTTGTTTTATCTGCAATTTGTGAATAATGGAATGTCGTCCGGTTCGTATAAATCGTCGTAATTAAACTTGTTCCGATTGATCCGCTGATTTGGCGAAGCGTGTTGCTCATCGCCGTTCCGTGGCTGTTCAGACGGGCAGGAAGCTGGTTCATCCCGGCTGTCATGACTGGCATCATTAAGAGAGACATACCAAATGCTCGAATAGCATAGATCAGCATGATGTGCGTATATGGTGTATCAATTGTCAATTGTGTGTATTGATATGTTGTCACCACTGTCACGAGAAGCCCAATAATCGCAAGCGGTCTCGGTCCGAATTTGTCAAACAAAATACCTGAGATCGGTGACATAATCAGCATCACGATCGCACCCGGAAGCAGAAGCAGACCGGATTGAAGCGCCGTAAATCCGACCAGGTTTTGCAGATAGATCGGCAACAGGAACATACCAGTGTAAAGTGCCACTGTAATAATGATATTGATTACACTTGATAATGAGAAAATGTCATATTTAAACACTCTGAAATCAAGCATCGGATCATCATGCCGCAATTGCTGAACCACAAAAGCAACGATTGCAATGACGCCGATTATAACTGTAGACAGTACAATCGGGTCGGTCCAGCCGTCAGAACCCGCTTCACTGACTCCGTATAACAAGGATGCGAATCCGACAATCGAGAGGATCGCTCCAAGTGTGTCGAGTTTGATTTTTTGCGGCTCCACCAGATTCTTAAATATGAAGAAAGCCACAATGATAACAATTACGCCGATCGGCACAAGTCCGTAAAACATGATGCGCCATGTGTAATGCTCAATAATCCACCCAGAAAGAGTCGGGCCGACCGCTGGCGCAAACATCATCGCAAGTCCGAAAATCCCCATTCCTTTCCCCCTGCTTTCAGGCGGGAAGATTAACAGAATGGTTGTCATAACGAGCGGCTGCAAGATACCTCCGCCGACGGCTTGGATCAAACGGCCGATTAGCATTACAGAGAAGTTAGGTGCGATACCGCAGACTAACGTACCAAGCGTAAAACAGAACATAGCGACGAGAAAGAGACTCCGTTGGCCAAACCGTGTAATCAGGAAGGCAGATAACGGAATCAATACGCCGTTAACAAGCATGTAACCTGTTGTCAGCCACTGAATCGTCGTTGCACTTACACCAAATTCAGTCATTAAGTGCGGCATTGCGACGTTAAGCAATGTTTGGTTTAGTATTGCCAAAAATAAACCCGCCATTAGCACAATAAGCAATGTCATAGGGTTTTTTGTGTTTTTGTCTTTGCCTGTAGCCATCTAAGACAACCTCCTTTCATGGTTTGATGACTGATCTGTTTTACTCAGAAATCTTAACAGATGCATTCATACCAGGAATCACCTTATCAGATGGGTTTTTGATTGAAATTTTAACAGGAACTTTTTGCGTTACTTTTGTGTAGTTTCCGCTTGAATTCGTAGATGGAAGCATATCAAAAGTTGAGTTAGTCGCATAGCCAATTTCTTCTACAGTGCCGTCAAAAGTTGTATCAGGATCTCCGTCAACGACTACATCTACACTATTACCCACTTCAATATCGGCAATATCTGTTTCTTTAATATTTGCTGTGATGTACAGGTTGTCCATATCAATGGTTTGCGCAATTGTAGTACCAGCTTGTACAGTTTGTCCGTTTTTCACTTCGTTTTTCACAATTGTTCCATCCATAATGGATTTCACATCAACAGTTTGTTCACCTTTGATTTTTGCAACTGTGTCGCCTTTTTTCACTGTTTTTCCTTCTTCAAGATTCCAGTCGGATACTTTACCTGCTGCTGGAGCTGAGATAGCTGCCATATCGCCGGCTACTTTTGCTTCATCTGTTTTTACGTAGTTTGTGCTTTGATAATAGTAGTAAGCACCTCCGCCTATAATTGCAAGAACAACAATCAAACCGATAATGTTGGTCAGAATTAAACGTCCTCTGTTCATTTTGTTTTTCTCCTTTCGTTTCATCCTCTATCATTTTGTGGAAAGATGGTGAAAATATGTGGGGAGTTTTCAATTACCGCTTTTTTCTGAACAGCCTTCAGCGAGCTTCGCTAAGCTCCCTGCAAGCTTGCGCAAATATAGAAGCTGAGACGTGTCAAGCTCCTGATACAGGCTCGCGCCCATTTTTGCGTATTGCACAGCGGCTTTCTGTAAAAGCTCTTCCCCCTCTTCGGTTAACTGAATCATTACGATACGGCGGTCACCCGGACTGTCATACCGATTCATCAATTGCCGGTTATATAGGATATCAGTCATCCGCGTAACAGAAGCAGGCTTAAGATCAAGCGACATGGCCAGCTTGCTGAGCGGCGTGCTTCCGCTTTGATGAATTTTAAACATCAGTAAATATTGAAGGACTGTAATATCAAAAGGCTCAAGTACAATCTCCAATATCTTCTTCTGCTTTTTATAGATAGCCCGAGACGTATCAAAGAGCTGTTCAAAAGTGAGCAAAGCACGTTCTGATTCAGTCAACTCCTTTTCACCTCATTCCTCAATAATAGTTCACAAGATAAAATATTAATAAATGAAAGAAGATTTGTCAAAGGAAAAATTTCTTTTTTCCTTGTATTTTTTTCTCAAACGGTTTCTTGCTTTTATTAAATAAAAAAAAGCCCTAAAAAGGGCTTTTCATTACGAAAATTGATGGCTGACACCGGATTCTTCATTTCTGAAAAAGTTCTTCAACGCCTGAAAAACATCGGATTTCTGTTTTAAAATATAGTACTTAAATTTCTCGTTTTTCACATTTTTATATGCAGACATTAACGTTGAATGCCTGTTGTACTGATTGACCTCGCCGTAACAGAATAGATTGGCCTTCTTCATAATATCATTAACCAGTTTCACACAACGCGCGTTATCCGATGTCAGGTTATCACCGTCAGAAAAATGAAACGGGTAAATGTTGTAGCTGGCGGGATTGTACTTTTCGTCAATAAGCTCAAGCGACTTCCGGTATACAGAAGAACAGATCGTGCCGCCGCTTTCCCCCTTTGAGAAGAAGTCCTCCTCCGACACGACTCTTGCTTCTGTATGATGGGCAATAAATTCAATTTCAACGGTCTCATATTTTGTCCGCAAAAAACGGGTCATCCAGAAAAAGAAACTTCTGGCCATGTATTTTTCCCAAACCCCCATACTGCCGCTTGTATCCATCATTGCTAAGACGACGGCTTTTGACTCGGGCTTCGTTATGTCATTCCACGTCTTATACTTCAGGTCCTCCGGGTAAATCGGATAAAACGACGGCTTCCCTGACATCGCGTTTCGTTTAAAAGCCGACATCATTGTTCTTTTCTTATCAATATTACCTGTTAACCCAGTTTTACGGATATCATTAAATTCAATATCTGTATGAAGGATATTGTCCCGCTCTTTTTGCTGGAGATTCGGAAGTTCTAATTCCTTAAAAAGCGCTTCTTCTAAATCTATTAATGAAACTTCTGCTTCATAATAATCTTCGCCTGCCTGATCACCGGCTCCCTGTCCTTTACCCGGCCCCTGTTTTTTGTCTGATCCGTCCCGGGCCACAACATCTCCAACCTGGCTGTCGCCTTCTCCTTGCCCTACGTGTTTATTTTTATCATAGTTATAACGGATTTTATACTCATCCAATGAACGGATTGGGATCTTCACTACATCTTTTCCATTAGACATAATAATACTTTCCTCAGTCACGAGGTCCGGAAGATTGTTTTTGATCGCTTCCTGCACTTTTTTCTGGTGGCGCTGCTGGTCATCGAAGCCTTTGCGATGGAGGGACCAGTTTTCCTCAGAAATCAAAAAATGGCCGCTGTCATTTTGGGACATGAATTCCCCTCCTTAACCATTTGTGGTCGTGATACATACGTATTCCGGCTTGTGCCAGATTATGAAACAAGTCTTTCGATAAGATTTATATTCATCATATGCACAAAAGCATGGTTAATTGACAAACTATTTAGAAAATGGGACAAAATAACCCGCCCTATTCGGACGGGTCAAGGTACTTATCGGTTCAGCAGGCTGCCGACATATTTCAGCAGCTCATTAGCACTCGTCGAGTTGTAGCCGTGCTCATCAATTAAACGGGCCACGACTTCATTTACCTTTTTCAGCTGCTGCTCATCCGGCGTTTTTGTTGATGTCGTAATTTTAACAACATCCTTTAGATCAGCAAACAACTTTTTCTGAATGGCTTCACGCAGCCTCTCATGAGAATTGTAATCAAACCGCTTCCCCTTTCTCGCATAAGCCGAGATGCGGATTAAGATTTCTTCGCGGAACGCTTTTTTTGCGTTTTCCGAAATGCCGATCTGCTCTTCGATCGATCTCATAAGCTTTTCGTCAGGGTTCATTTCTTCTCCTGTCAAAGGATCACGAAGCTTGTTTTTATTGCAATAGGCCTCTACGTTATCGAGGTAATTGTCCATAAGGGTTTTAGCTGATTCTTCATATGAGTACACAAACGCTTTTTGAACTTCCTTTTTCGCAATGTCGTCATATTCCTTGCGGGCGGCAGAAATAAAGTTCAAATACCGCTCCCTGTCCTCGCTTGAAATCGAAGGGTGCTGATCAAGACCTTCTTTTAAGGAACGAAGAACATCAAGAGAATTGATCGACTCCATATTTTTTCTGATAATTGTTGAAGAAATCCGGTTGATCACGTACCGCGGATCAATGCCGCTCATTCCTTCGTCGTTATATTCTTTTTTCATATCCTCAACGTCGACAGAATTATACCCTTCCACACTTTCTCCATCATACAGTCTCATTTTCTTGACCAGATCAATATCCGACCGCTTCGGTTCTTTTAATCGGGTAAGAATCGAGAACATCGCAGCAACCTTCAACGTATGCGGAGCAATATGAACATCCGACACATCGCTCTCCGCGATCATTTTTTCATAAATTCTCTCTTCCTCAGACACTTTTAAGTTATAAGGCACCGGCATCACAATGATTCTCGAGTGCAGGGCTTCATTTTTCTTATTAGAAATAAATGAGCGATACTCCGTTTCATTCGTGTGAGCCACGATCAGCTCATCAGCAGAAATTAACGCAAATCGCCCGGCTTTAAAATTCCCTTCCTGTGTCAATGAAAGCAAATGCCAGAGAAATTTCTCATCACATTTCAGCATCTCCTGAAACTCCATCATCCCGCGATTCGCTTTATTCAGCTCTCCGTCAAACCGGTATGCGCGCGGATCTGATTCTGAACCGTACTCAGCAATGGTTGAGAAATCAATACTTCCCGTCAAATCAGCAATATCCTGAGATTTCGGATCAGACGGACTGAATGTTCCAATTCCCGTACGTTTATCTTCTGAAAAGAAAATGCGCTCAACCTTCACATCCTCAATTCTTCCTCCGTACTCTTCCTCCAGCCTCATGACATTTAAAGGAGAAAGACTTCCTTCTATTCTAATGCCGTATTCTCTGTAAAAGTCATCACGCAAATGATGGGGAATTAAATGTAGAGGGTCTTCGTGCATCGGGCAGCCTTTAATCGCATATACAGCGCCATTATCCGTCAATGTGTATGCTTCGAGACCTTTTTTTAGCATCGTGACCAGCGTGGATTTACCGCCGCTCACAGGTCCCATCAGCAATAGAATCCGTTTTCTGACATCAAGACGTTTCGCGGCCGGATGAAAATACTCTTCCACAAGACGCTCTAAAGATTCCTCAAGCCCGAACAGTTCGCGGTCAAAAAAGCTGTACTTCTTACGTCCGTCAATCTCCTCTATCCCGCTGTCTTTTATCATATTAAAAACACGAGAATGAGCAGATTGCGCGACCATTGGATTTTCTTTAATAATCTCCAAATAATCGGCGAATGTTCCTTCCCATTTCAGCCGCTGCTCTTCCTCTCTGTACTGTTCAATTTTCTTTAATATATCCATAAGGACCTCCTCCATCATGTTTGATGCGCTATGCAAATAAGGTACTTTATAAAATCTATGCTGCCACCTCGTGATACATGCTTTGGTTTCTTAAAATAAGATACTTATACAGCGTTGACAAGGCAGACCGCAACCGTTCATAATGAAGAAAATACAGAATCATCCAGACTCTGACAGCACGGAAAAATTGAAGAGGGGGAGAGACGGTGAAAACAATCATCATGATGGGTGTCATTGTCACTTTTTTAGTATCAATTTTTACTGCAGGGTACGAAAGCAAGCCGGGAAAAGAATAAAAAAGGGTGCTCCTCGTAAGAGCACCCTTTTTTGTATAACAGAACAATGTTTTATGGTTTTTCTTTAATCTTTAATTGATGATCACTTCTTTTCCCCTGACAACTGCCGCCCTCGCTATTCTCCACATAAACCTTGATATCCTTCTATGGCGCCGGCAATCAGTTTCACTTTCTACCGGTCGGTTAAAAAAGCTCGCGCGTCTTTTCACTATAATGGTTGTTCCGCCGATTTCCCGCAGGCTTTTATCATGGCTCAATCCAAGCTTGATATCACCGGCATTTAATAAACCGTGATACATTAATGCAGCCTGAACATTTACATTTCACCATCACCTTTAACGCTAAGCTTCCCTTTCTCAGTCATATTCCCGCAAATATCAGTCAGGCTTTATAAATTGAATCGATCAAATTGAAGGAAGCCGCTGATTTTCATTATGCGAATACACACAGCCGCTCATTCTCTGCTTCCCCGAGAAAAAGACCTCTGGCAGCCCGCGGCAGACAGCACTTCACTGATTACACCTTCACCTTTGATGCTGGCATGGTGGTATCCACCGCCTGCAGCGTGTCCGGCGCCATAAATTTTAAATGTCCCAGCTTTGTTGCCTCCATTACGATCCTCCTCACATCCTCGTGCATGTTTCTACCGATGCGCTCGGATCACAAGTATAGACCCCGCTGTATTCCACGGCTTCGATCTGGCAATTCGGCCCGATCTTCACTTTATTTCCGCGCACGGTTTTCGCTTTTGTATTTGTCAGATCAATTTCGTCACCTTCGATCAGTTCAGCCGTTAAAACAGGCTGCGGCAGCAGTCTAAGCAATGTCAGCATCCCTTTCCTGCCTGTCACTTGAAGGTGGCGGCATCCGATCTCACGTACATAACTTTCCCCGGCAGAAAGCTTAATGAACACCTGGTCAACGTTTAAAAGCCCGCTGACTTTGCATTTCCCTTCCGATTGAAAGGTTTCCGTTTCACAATCCGCTTCCATGACTGCTTTTCCGCTAATGACAATGTTATCAGCCTTGACTGTGCCGCCAATTGTTGTTGATCCAGCAATCTTTAATTGTTTTGCAGATACCTCTCCTTCAATGATACCTGTTCCGTTAATTCGAATAAATTTTGCTTCAACGTCTCCATGTATCTTTCCTGAACCGCTGATGGTTACCGCTTTCGCTTTGACGCTACCGTCAGCTGTTCCGGTTCCATTAAAAGAAAAAGTGTCACACTCCACATCCCCGGCCACTGTTCCGCTGCCGTTGATTTCAACTGATTGAAATGTTCCTCCCTTTGAACTTCCTGATCCGTTTATCACCAGCTTTTCCATTACATCCATTGATGGCCCTCCTGTATATATGTTGTTTTTAACTCCTCTGACGCTTTTACTAAATCTACCCGTTCCACAACCTTGACGGACGATTCAAACAGAATGCTGTCCGCTGCAGCCGCTATAAAACAAGTTGTGACACCGAGCTTCCGCAGCACAATCAGCTCCGTCTGTTTCTTGATCTCTTCAGTATCATGCTGCTTTAACACCTCTGCAGCCATTTTTGCTTCTGCCAGACTGACATTGCCGGACTGCAGGAGTCCTTCAAGCACATACAGCGATAGCAGATCTCGGGAAGAAAAAACCGAATCTCCTCCGCCATTTGAAAAAACATCAAGTGCAGTTCTTGAAATCAATCCTCTATGAATCAATTCATCAGCAGTCATGCTGACATCCTTCATTTTCGGTGACAGCATTTCCCTCATTTCATCCAGTGACAAATTTTCCTTCATCTTTTGAATCATTGAAATGCGGTTTAAAATATCCTCTCTCGGAAAAAACGTTTCTTGTCCTGTAAATGTGGATTTGCGTATAAACCATTCCTCAGGAATTAAGTTTTTCCGCTTCCACCGATACAGCTGACCATATGAAATTGATGTTTTTTCAAGCAATTCTTTTTTAGAGATTAATTGTTCTTCCATAAGTCCAGCTCCTTTGGTGGGTTCATTGTAACATAACACTGTTATGTTTTTAAGCCCAAAAACAAAACAAAGCATTTCCCACAGCACAAAAAAATCCGCCCATCATCAATGAGCGGATTTTCTCACTATGTTAAATCACGGTAATTTTGCTGACGCAGCGCTTCATAAACGAGAATCGCCGCAGTGTTGGACAGATTTAACGATCTAACGTGCTCTGTCATCGGAAGACGCAGGCAGCGTTCCATGTTATTTTGAATTAAATCCTTTGGCAAACCGCTTGTTTCTCTTCCGAATACGAAGAAATAATCCTCGTCAAGATCAGTGTAATCAAACGATGTATGAGGCTGCTGACCGAATTTCGTGATAAAGAAAAACTGGCCTTTTTGATATTCCTCAAACAATTCTTCTAACGAATCATGATACACAACGTTAACAAACTCCCAATAATCGAGTCCGGCACGCTTCAGCATTTTATCATCCGTTGAAAAGCCGAGCGGACGAATCAGGTGGAGCGTTGTATTGGTTGCTGCACAAGTACGTGCAATATTCCCTGTATTGGCGGGAATTTCTGGTTGATATAAAACAACATGTATTGCCACAATGTTCACCTCTGTTTTTCTTATCCGCTCATCATTATATCATTAATTAGTCTTTTGTCGTATCATCAACGATGTGAAAAAAGGCATATCGTATCGACGGCGTATATGCTGTAGAATCCTCGTATGACCAATACCTCATCCGGCTGTCATAGGACTGGGCATTGACAAGCGGCATATTGCCTTTGTCCTTCGCCACGACAATCGTTGTATGATTAAATCGGCCGTCTCCTTCAAAGTCATAGCAAATCACATCGCCCGGCATCAGCTCTTCCGCAGATTTCATCCGCACCGCACGAAGACCGGCCTTTGAATTCGACAAATACATTTTCATAGAATGAGCCACCGTCCAGCTGTAGCTCCATGAGCTTTGTTTCATCCACCAGCCTGATCCTCTATTCGGATGGCCGCGCATCGGCGCGCCTCCTGCTTGAAGGCACTGTGAAATAAAATTCGTGCAGTTATCGCTGAAATTTTTATATGCCGGGTTGCGCTTGTTCCAAAATTTCTCGGCATATTGCACAGCGCCGAGACGATCGTATTGAAAGGCCCTACCAAACGCTTCCCTTTCCTCTTGAGTATAGTCAATAATACTGGTCCCTTCATGAAATCCAGCCGGCTTTTTCGCAATGTCTTGATCACTAATCAAAATATGATCATAAAGGAAAGCCACCCGCTCCTCTATGTGCTCTTCCATATACAAGCTGTCATCCTGCGCCTTACACACGTATTCGTAATGGATGGTATACGTAAGGCAGGTCGTTCCGTCATCCTCTACCCGCATATGATCGATGATGGCCTTTGCTTTCGCTTTTATGATGTCAACTTTACGTTTTTCCAGAAGCTTCTTCTTTCGCTCCAAGACTTCAAGGTCTCCGACTTCAGACTCTTGTCTCATAGCATGCCCGTTAACCAAATAGCTCAGCCGCTCCTCCGCTAATTGTTCTAAAATGTGCTTCAAGCTCACCCCACCCGCCATACTTTTTTATAGAGAAAAAACACTTGGATACATCTCAAGTGTTTTTTCCTTCTGTTCTATACGTATGTCAGGACAGGCCTTGTTTAGTCATGCCTGAAGCTTTTAGCAACTCAATTCCTTTTTCAATTTCCAGCTTTGCCTCTTCATCCTTCTCTTTTTCAAGCGCTTTTGCAAGCTCTTCTGCATATCCATGATCACCGATTTTACCGATCGCCCATGCAGCTGTTCCTCTGATAACAGGACGCGGATCTTTATGCATCAGTTCCGTCAATTCAGGCAGTGCGGAAGCATCCTTAAAATGGGCAAGGGCTAGAATGGCGTTTCGCTGAATCGGTTTCTTCCCGCGCCAAGAACCTGAGACATGTCCGAATTTCTCCTTAAATTCACGGTTGCTGATGGTCAATAGCGGCTTCAATAATGGTTTGGCTATCTCAGGGTCAGGCTCCATTTCCGGATGGAGGTGAAAATCCTTCCCCTTATTGAGAGGACACACCGTTTGACACGTGTCGCACCCATACAGGCGGTTTCCAATCTTTGTCCGGAATTCATCAGGCAAAAATCCTTTCGTCTGGGTCAAAAAAGAGATACAGCGCTGCGCATTCAGCTGTCCCGGATTTACAAGGGCTCCCGTCGGACAGGCGTCCAGACATTTTGTGCAGGACCCGCACATATCTTCAATTGGCACATCAGGCTCAAAAGGTATATTCGTAATCATTTCTGCAAGATACACATAAGAGCCATACTCAGGCGTTGTGATCATACAATTTTTCGCGCTGAATCCGATGCCTGCCCGCTCTGCAACGGCCCGGTCAGACAATTCGCCAGTATCGACCATTGACTTTGTTCTGATATCCTCATGCTTGCTTCTCAGAAATTCCTCCAGCAGATCGAGCTTTTCCCTCAGCACATCGTGATAGTCTTTGCCCCAGGAGGCTCTGCAAAAAATGCCTCTGCGCTCAGTTCTCGTGCTTCTCGGCGCATCCTTCATTCTGGAAGGATATGCGAGAGCGATCGCCACAATTGATTTCGCTTTCGGTAAAAGCAGCTTCGGCGTCACCCTTTTCTCGATATCAGGCTCTTCAAAGCCGGAGAGATAGCCGAGTGATTCTTGAAGAATCAAACGGTCTTTTAAACTGTCAAATGTATCAGCGGTCGTAAAACCAATCTTGTCCACGCCAATGCTTTTCGCGTATTCAATTAATTCTTCTTTGAGCTGATGAACGTTCATGTTTTGCACAGCCTCCTTTCTTTGTGATAAAACGATACAGCGTATATAATAGGTTGATATCACGTAACTGGAGTGAATGCTAGTGAATATCAAACTTGATTCTGTTATTACTGAGCGCGCGGCCGGCTTACATGCGGCTGCTGTGATTTATGAGAATATTGATGTCAGCTACTCTCCGCAAATGCTGAAAGG
This sequence comes from Bacillus sp. C28GYM-DRY-1, assembly GCF_030519405.1. Lineage (NCBI taxonomy): Bacteria > Bacillati > Bacillota > Bacilli > Caryophanales > Bacillaceae > Bacillus > Bacillus sp. C28GYM-DRY-1. Next base: position 11,209 of record NZ_JAUMKF010000032.1, on the reverse strand, counting down.
CAGGCTTCGCCTATTTCAAGAATCCCTGTTTTTCGATTATGCGGACGGCGGAATATCTGATGAGCCCTTCGTCAAGGAATGGCAGGAACTCTTTAAACAGCTTAACCCTACATTTGAGGGAGAAACAACCCCAATGGAGGACATGCTGATCCCAATATCCAGAGAACAATTCATGGAAAGTAAGGATTCAGCCCATGACACCAACGATTTTTTCGCCTTAAAATATTCTCTGCCCATTATGATTTATGATGCCGGCAAGCTACATGAGCCAGTCCGAATCTCATTGGGAGAAAAAGAAAACATACTGCTTTTCTCTGATAAAAACGGCATATTTGGCGATTTAAAAAACAGTGTCAATCGCTATCCCGTTTCAGACAAGACCAAGAGCATGCTGCAAATCATTTTTTTCCCGCCATCCATTGAAAAAAGCAGTGCTGTTAGACTCTTATCATCATTAACGAAAATGTTTGAACAAATTCACGGCGGTGCCCATACAGTACATTGGCTTACGTAAAGAACACGATTGACGTGTTCTTTTTTACATAAAAAAACGCAATACTTCGTTTATCTAAGAAACGAAACACTGCGTTAATAACGTATGTATGGAGCGGGTGATGAGAATCGAACTCACGACATCAGCTTGGAAGGCTGAGGTTTTACCACTAAACTACACCCGCATTTGTGTTTGTCAGTAACAGTACCGTCCTGACTTGTCTAATATTACACGTTTATTAATTTTTCGTCAAGGGAATATAAAAATTTTGTCGAAAAAAAGTTTTATATTTGTAAATTTGTTAAGTCACATTTACATAATGTTAAGTATACTATACAATATAATCAATCGAGCATGCGAAGGGGACAGACGTCATGATGAAAAATAAAGTAAAAGAGCTGAGGGCGCGCTTCGGCTATTCTCAGGAAAAACTCGGAGAAACGATTGGCGTTACAAGACAGACTGTGGCAGCTATTGAAAAAGGCGATTATGTTCCCTCACTGTTGTTAGCACTGAAAATCTGCAAGGCCTTCTCCATGAAAATGGAGGATGTCTTTTGGTTAGAGGAGGAAAACTAGATGAGCATGAAAACAAAAGCAGCTTTTCAACTTGTTTTATTTGGCCTTGCATGCTGGACGCTAATTGCATACTTTGAAGCATCAGAAGGCATTGCATCTTTTATCCGCACAAAGAGCGGCGAGATGATGTTTGAATTAAACCTCACTCCCTTTATTCTGTTTGTTGCGGCGTCAGCGGTTTATTTGTACTTACAGAAGAAAGGCCGCCCTGCTGCAAAAAAGCTTCTTCTGCCAGATGAATTTGAAGAGCAGGATGAAAGAGAGAGAATGATGACGGCAAAAGCATGCCGCGCGTCATATATCGCCGTCTACTTCTCGCTTCCTGTCGCAGCGGTTCTTCTCATTTTTTATCCGCTTTTTCAATCGCGTATTCCGTTTTTCCCTATTATTATTGTGTTTATCATCATGATCATCCAGCACCTATCCTATGTCATCTCTTTCAAGAAAAACGAAAAAAACTCCGGCGCTCTGTAATCGGCCGGAGTTTCTTCTTACCAGCTCGCTTTTTTCACACCGGGAATCTGGCCTTTATGAGCCAGCTCCCTGAAAGCGATTCTGGACAGTTTAAACTTCCTCATATATCCTCTCGGGCGACCCGTTACCATGCAGCGATTGTGGAGTCTTCCCGGTGCTGAATCTCTCGGCAGCTTGCTGAGTGCCTCGTAATCTCCTTTTTCTTTCAACTCGCGTCTAATATCACCGTATTGTTCAACAAGCCGTTGGCGTTTTAACTCTTTTGCCACTTTTGATTTTTTAGCCAAGACACATAGCCTCCTTTTCAAATCGAAATTATTACGATTTAAAATGTATCATGCACGATTCAAAAAAGCAAGCACACTGTTTTGAAAAACAGAAGGCCAGTGCCGTCCATTTTTAATCTTGCAATTTTACATAATATAGCAAGGCATCTTGATGTTTGATTATATCTTTTTTATGTTCAGAGGTTTTCATGTTTTTCTTGATATCTCTTATACTGCTGCCGATTAATACAGGTTTTTCAAAAGAAATCGGCTCTGCCGACGAAATATTCTGAGTCATTTCATGTGTAGCGCTACCATCACGCCGAAATGACGTACCAGCCGCAATATTCCCCTGTTTATCAACAATTCCATAATGAACGGTGCTCAGCTTATTCTTTCCTTCCCCCTCCTCATTCTCAAAGTACACAAATTGTAATAAATCAGGTTTTTCCTCCGAGTAATCTGTACTTACCTGTCCAACGGTTTCAACAAGCTTTCCGTTTTAATAATGCTCTATATACATTTCAGCTCCAGAAATGCTATCGCTGATATTTGCAACCTCGGCAGTGAATGTTTGTGAGGCTGCAACATCGATCCTGTTTTTTTCGAGGTCTGACATATCCGCCTCTTTGATTTCCATTTGTTTTTATCTTCGCATGCTGTCAGCATAGCGATCAGGCAAATGATTGTTGCGCTTACTAATGTTTTCAGAAAAACAGCTCCCTTCTTTACCTATCATACCATGCTCAGAGGCTGTGTTTTACTTAAACCAGCTGCGCCTTTTCCCCTTTTATTCTAAAACTTTCTCGTCCGCTCATTTTCAAATGGCAAAACCAAAAACCAAGTTCTGCAACATAATACGCCTTTCTAAGAGAGGATAGCCGGACGTTGTCAACTTGTTTATCACTTACTCTGCTTGTTTCGCAAATAGAGTAGAGAAAATCATTCCCGCAAAATTTTTTTATTCTTTTCAAAATCCGTTATGACAAGGGTTTATCAACATTTTCAATACTATATATCGCTTAATAAAGATAACTATTTTATAATAATTATAAAATAATATTGACTTTTTACTTAGAGATGATATTATGTTCTTATAAATTTCAAGAGGTGATGACATGAGTTCAAATAAACTGACAACTAGCTGGGGCGCTCCGGTTGGAGATAATCAAAATTCAATGACTGCCGGTTCTCGCGGACCAACTTTAATCCAAGATGTACATTTACTCGAAAAATTGGCCCATTTCAATAGAGAACGTGTTCCTGAACGTGTCGTTCACGCCAAAGGTGCGGGTGCACACGGATATTTTGAAGTGACAAACGATGTTACAAAATACACGAAAGCCGCTTTCCTTTCTGAAGTCGGCAAACGAACACCGTTGTTCATCCGTTTTTCAACAGTTGCTGGTGAACTTGGCTCGGCTGACACCGTCCGCGACCCGCGCGGATTTGCTGTTAAATTCTATACTGAAGAAGGAAACTACGACATCGTCGGTAACAATACACCAGTCTTTTTCATCCGCGATGCGATCAAGTTCCCTGATTTTATCCATACACAAAAAAGAGATCCAAAAACTCACTTGAAAAACCCTACGGCTGTATGGGATTTCTGGTCACTTTCACCAGAATCACTGCACCAAGTGACAATTCTAATGTCAGACCGCGGAATTCCTGCGACACTTCGCCACATGCACGGCTTCGGAAGCCATACATTCAAATGGACAAATGCCGAAGGCGAAGGCGTATGGATCAAATATCACTTTAAAACAGAACAAGGCGTAAAAAACCTTGATGTCAATACAGCTGCAAAAATTGCCGGTGAAAACCCTGATTACCATACTGAAGATCTTTTCAACGCGATCGAAAACGGTGATTTCCCTGCATGGAAACTATATGTGCAAATCATGCCTTTAGAAGATGCAAATACGTATCGCTTCGATCCGTTTGATGTCACAAAAGTTTGGTCTCAAAAAGACTATCCGTTAATCGAAGTTGGACGAATGGTTCTAGATAGAAATCCGGAAAACTACTTTGCAGAAGTAGAACAAGCGACATTCTCACCTGGAACACTCGTGCCTGGTATTGATGTTTCTCCGGATAAAATGCTTCAAGGCCGGCTGTTTGCTTATCATGATGCACACCGCTACCGTGTCGGTGCAAACCATCAAGCGCTGCCAATCAACCGCGCACGCAACGAAGTGAACAATTATCAGCGTGACGGACAAATGCGTTTTGACAATAACGGCGGCGGATCTGTTTATTACGAGCCTAACAGCTTCGGCGGTCCGAAAGAGTCACCTGAGGATAAACAAGCAGCATATCCAGTACAAGGAATCGCTGACAGCGTGAGCTACGATCACAACGATCACTACACACAAGCCGGTGACCTCTATCGTTTAATGAGCGAAGATGAGCGCGCCCGCCTTGTTGAAAATATCGTTAACGCCATGAAGCCGGTAGAAAAAGAAGAAATCAAACTTCGCCAAATCGAGCATTTCTACAAAGCGGATCCTGAATACGGAAAACGCGTGGCAGAAGGCCTTGGATTGCCGATTAAAAAAGATGCTTAATAGAAATGAAAAAACCCGCTGCAAATAGCGGGTTTTTTTATAGTTAATAGTTAGTTACGTACTGCCGTATGCTTCTTATCAACCTTTATATAAAATTCCTCCATAGGCTCCGCGCAGTTCATAATCTCTCTTTTGTTTTTTCACTCAGAAGTTCAAGCAGCAAAATTTGATTCCCATATGTATTTCGCGTCCTGAGTCGTTTTCTCCCCTCCTTTTACATACAAAAAAGGCCCTTATCTAAAACATAAGAGCCTTTGGCTTCACGATCAGCAAATACTGTAAATATATTAGCTATATTTAAACTTAAAACGTATTCCAATTTGCCTGTCAATTTTATTTATACAGCTTGCTGCCTTGATTCACAAATTCTTCAGCTTTTTCTTTCATTCCTTCTTGAATGGCATCCCATTCACTAAGCTCTTTATCCTTCGCATAATCACGAATATCCTGAGAAATTCTCATACTGCAAAACTTCGGCCCGCACATTGAACAAAAGTGAGCGGTTTTTGCTCCTTCAGCCGGCAGGGTTTCATCATGATATTCAAGTGCTCTTTCCGGATCAAGAGATAGATTAAACTGGTCTCGCCAGCGGAATTCAAAGCGGGCTTTCGATAACGCATCATCCCGTATTTGCGCTCCGGGATGCCCTTTTGCAAGGTCTGCCGCGTGCGCAGCAATTTTATATGTAATGACTCCTTCACGAACATCATCACGATTTGGCAACCCCAAATGCTCCTTCGGCGTTACATAACAAAGCATTGCTGTCCCATACCAGCCGATCATCGCCGCTCCAATTGCTGAAGTAATATGGTCATAGCCCGGTGCAATATCTGTCGTCAGAGGCCCCAATGTGTAAAAAGGCGCTTCTTTGCAAATGTCCATTTGTTTATCGACGTTCTCTTTGATTTTGTGCATCGGCACATGCCCCGGTCCCTCAATCATTACCTGAACATCATGCTTCCAGGCAATTTGCGTCAGCTCTCCAAGCGTCTCTAATTCAGCAAACTGCGCTTCGTCATTGGCATCAGCGATTGATCCGGGACGCAGACCATCCCCAAGAGAAAAAGCAATATCATACGTTTTCATGATTTCGCAGATTTCTTCAAAATGAGTATACAAAAAGCTTTCCTGATGATGAGCCAGACACCACTGCGCCATAATCGCTCCCCCGCGTGACACGATTCCAGTTGTCCGTTTTGCGGTTAGCGGGACATACCGCAGCAAAACACCAGCATGAATCGTAAAATAATCCACTCCCTGCTCTGCCTGCTCAATCAGCGTATCACGGTAAATCTCCCACGTTAAATCCTCCGCTACGCCGTTTACTTTTTCAAGCGCCTGATAAATCGGAACAGTTCCCACAGGCACAGGGCAATTGCGAATAATCCATTCTCGCGTCGTATGAATGTCTTTTCCGGTAGAAAGATCCATCATCGTATCCGCTCCCCAGCGGATGGCCCACGTCATTTTTTCCACTTCTTCTTCAATGGATGACGTAACCGCTGAATTTCCGATATTCGCATTAATCTTCACATGAAAATTCCGGCCGATAATCATCGGTTCACTCTCAGGGTGATTAATATTTGAAGGAATGATCGCCCGGCCGCTTGCTACCTCATTTTTGACAAATTCGGGAGACACATGCTCGCGGATTGCGATAAACTCCATCTCAGGTGTAATGATTCCTTTTTTGGCATAGTGCATTTGAGTGACATTTTGGCCCGCTTTCGCCCGCAGCGGTTTCCGCTTTAGTCCTGGGTAGCTTACATTTGGTTTTGCTTTTTTATAACCGTTATCTTCTGGTTTGACAGCCCGTCCTTCATATTCTTCAACATCGCCGCGCCCTGTGATCCATTTTTGGCGGAGCGGCTTTAGTCCTTCTTGAATATTAATGGTCACATTAGGGTCCGTATACGGTCCGCTTGTATCATAGACACGTACAGGCGCGTTCTCCTCTTCACCGAACGAACCTGTCGTCGGACTTAAGGCGATTTCCCTCATCGGCACTTGGATGTCCGAGGAAGAACCCTCCACGTATACTTTTTTACTCCCCGAAAAACTCGACATAATGGAAATGTTGGCTTGCTGCACTGAATTGTTTTGCATTACTTATCCTTCCCCTCTCTTCGTTTGAAAGGACAAAATCAAGCCCATAACCAGCACAAAAAACCGGATTCAAATGAATGAACCCGGTTACAGTCAGAAAGAAACATACTATTGCCCACACGACAATAATAAAAACAATTCCTCTACTTCCCCACGCTGGTACGAACCAGATCAGGTCCAAAGGGTTAAGAAGTTTACCTTCTCTCTCAGCCCGAAAAGCGGGCACCCCCAGTAACTATTGATTTCTGACTCATCTTAACATGAAATCAATCAAAAAAAAAGAGGAATTTAGATAATATTCAGCCAATTCACCCTAAATATTTGACAGGCAGCGGGATTTCAGCTATTTCATGTTCAGCCACCATCACCCGATATGCCTTTGCACCCGGTCTTGAACTAACTGTCTGAAACAGCTGATCATTTATGAAATGGAGAGCCGCTCCATCATCCGCAGCATAGCCATCACTCAGGAATTCATTAGATATCAGCTGGTGGTATATCGGCCTTCGGTCCTTTTCACCGTCATAATGAGGGCAAAAACTTCCTTGCAACAAACCTAAACTTTTCATACTAGTTAGCGGTCCGGCTGAATCTGTCACCCCTTCTTCAAACCAGCAGATCGCACCGGCACTTAATCCCGCTAGAATCACACCGTTCATCCATGCCTCCCTGAGAATAAGATCCAGCCCCCACTCCTTCCACAGCACAAGCATATTCCTCGTATTTCCCCCGCCAACATACATTACATCCTGTTCCATAACAAAAGAAAGTAAATCTGTTGTCGGTGGCTTAAATAAGGATAAATGAGACGGCACACAATCCAGTGTTTGAAATGCATCATAAAACCGCTGAACATAGTTTTGGGAATCACCACTCGCCGTCGGCAAAAAACAAACGCGAGGCGACTTCCGGTCTGATTGATTGATGATATATTGATCGAGGGACAAATTTTCCGGCTCCATCGAAAAACCCCCGCCGCCCATTGCAATAATCTGCTTCATACTCCCACTCCCCGTCAAAAATTTGTTATTCATTATAGCATTTTGTATAGAAGCAAGAAAATAAAGGCCCTTGAACAATGTCTTTGATCCAATTAACGCCATAGACGTACCTTCAACTGCTCTTAATTTCTTAACAACAAAATACATTAACAAGTATACCGCCGCGATAACGGCAACCTCGAACTCTCACCTCCGAAGACATTGCATGATCAATTAGATGCAGCTGTTTATCTGTATGGAGAACTGTCAGAACTCCTGTTGGAAAAGGCTTGATCCTAGATAAACCATTTCAAATCGACTCGCTTATATCCTGTAGAGAACTGTAAAAAGGTCATAAAAAAAGACGGTCTCTCGTTTATGAAAGACCGTCTCTTCTCCTTTATTGCTCCACTCTTCTTAAAGCCTCGTTTACTGTTTCTTTTATAAACGCGTCTTCACCGCTTAATCGGTCTAAACTGAGATCTCCGTTTCTTAGCCTTTCGGAAATATTGTTTATATCCTCTTCTACCGTGATTTGCAGCTCACCAGCCAAAAACATTCTGTGCAATTCATCAGCAACCATACTCTCTTTGTCCATTTCATCCGCTCCTTTGCTTTCAGTATTATTCTTAGTCTGTCCCTAGGCCTGACAAATCATAGGAAAAAAGTATGAATCAAACGAATCTTTTTTCCTCCTTTTTACGTATATCTGTTGAGATAAAGAAAAAGGGGAAGATCTAACATGTCATTTTTTAAAAAGCTTGCGGCAAGTGCCGGTATTGGTGCTGCAAAAGTAGATACAATTTTAGAGAAAGACGCATATTATCCAGGAGAAGAAATACGGGGAACTGTCCATGTCAAAGGCGGAAAAATTGCTCAGGACATCCGCTATATTGATTTACAGCTTAATACACGGTACGTCATTGTAAAAGACGATGAAGAGCATCGGAAATACACTACAATTCATTCTTTCCGGGTCACTGGTTCATTTACGATTCAGCCTGGAGAAGAGCATCAATTCCCGTTCTCATTCACTCTGCCTCTTGATACGCCGATCACTGTTGGGAAAGTAGAGGTCGCCGTGGTAACAGACCTTGATATCGAAGGCGGTATTGATAAGTCCGACCATGACCGCATTTTCGTTGAAGCGCATCCTTGGGTTGAAAGTGTGCTAGAAGCCATCGAAAACCTAGGCTTCCGTCTTAACGAAGCAGATTGCGAACAAGCACCTTACTTCCAACGCCGCCTACCGTTCGTTCAAGAATTTGAGTTCGTTCCGACATCAGGCTACTATCGTCAGATGCTTAATGAACTAGAGCTTATTTTCCTTTTAGACGATGACGGTTTAGATATGATTTTCGAGGTCGACCGCAGGGCAAGAGGCCTGCGAGGATGGTTTGAAGAGATGTATAATGACGGAGAACAGCTCGTACGTGTCCGCTTCAGCCAATCAGAGCTTGAAGATGCAGAAGGGCTTAAAGAGGTACTAGAAGAGATCATAGACCAATACGCTGAGTGAATGATAAAAAGGAGCCACAATTAATGAAGGCTCCTTTTCTTTAATAAAAAAACCCGTTTCTGTATAAGAAACGGGTTTTCAGTATACCGGTGGTCGGGGTCGAACCGACACTCCAGAAGGAACACGATTTTGAGTCGTGCGCGTCTGCCAATTCCGCCACACCGGCAAGTTTTACGTCGTATCTAACCGACGAATATAAATATATCATGGATCTTATAAAGTGTCAACGTATTTTAAAAAAGTTTTTATGGAAATATAAAATAAAAATTATTAAGAGACTTAACTAAACCTAATGACTCAAGCAGCTTTATGATCACGTGTTAAACATAACTTAGCTGCATAAATCAAAGTAATAAAAAAATGATCTACACAGGTAGATCATTTATATGATTCGTTAAATTGATAAAACACAAACACCAATTGAACTTACCATGTAAGTAAAATTGGTGCCGAGGGCCGGACTTGAACCGGCACGGTAGTCACCTACCGCAGGATTTTAAGTCCTGTGTGTCTGCCAATTCCACCACCCCGGCAAAAGAAAGGCGACACCCGGATTCGAACCGGGGATAAAGGTTTTGCAGACCTCTGCCTTACCACTTGGCTATGCCGCCGTAATTGGAGCGGAAGACGGGATTCGAACCCGCGACCCCCACCTTGGCAAGGTGGTGTTCTACCACTGAACTACTTCCGCATTTAAAGGGACTTAATACATCATATGCAATTTATTATAAAAAGTGAGACTGGGCTAGCTGGATTCGAACCAACGCATGACGGAGTCAAAGTCCGTTGCCTTACCGCTTGGCTATAGCCCAATGATAATATGGGGCGATTGATGGGAATCGAACCCACGAGTGCCAGAGCCACAATCTGGTGCGTTAACCACTTCGCCACAACCGCCATAATCTCAAGATGTTATAAATTTGGCAGGGGCAGTAGGAATCGAACCCACACCGGAGGTTTTGGAGACCTCTGTTCTACCGTTAAACTATGCCCCTATAAATGGTGGAGGGGGGCAGATTCGAACTGCCGAACCCTGAGGGAGCGGATTTACAGTCCGCCGCGTTTAGCCACTTCGCTACCCCTCCACATTAAGTTTTGAAAAACAGTGCCGGCAAGAGGACTTGAACCCCCAACCTACTGATTACAAGTCAGTTGCTCTACCAATTGAGCTACACCGGCATAGGTGGTGGCTCGGGACGGAATCGAACCGCCGACACACGGATTTTCAGTCCGTTGCTCTACCAACTGAGCTACCGAGCCTTATTATTTAAATGGCGGTCCGGACGGGACTCGAACCCGCGACCTCCTGCGTGACAGGCAGGCATTCTAACCAACTGAACTACCGGACCATATTTGTATTAAATGATTTTATCTGCACCTTTCGGGCACTTCTTATATCATTTATATATTTGGTTGCGGGGGCAGGATTTGAACCTGCGACCTTCGGGTTATGAGCCCGACGAGCTACCGAACTGCTCCACCCCGCGATGATAATGGTGGAGGATGACGGGCTCGAACCGCCGACCCTCTGCTTGTAAGGCAGATGCTCTCCCAGCTGAGCTAATCCTCCATCATATAATGACCCGTACGGGATTCGAACCCGTGTTACCGCCGTGAAAGGGCGGTGTCTTAACCGCTTGACCAACGGGCCCAGACTTTCAAATGTGATTATGTATAAGTATCAGTGGCGGAGAGCAAGGGATTCGAACCCTTGAGACGGAGTTGACCGCCTACACGATTTCCAATCGTGCTCCTTCGACCACTCGGACAGCTCTCCAATAATGGCTCCGCAGGTAGGATTCGAACCTACGACCGATCGGTTAACAGCCGATAGCTCTACCACTGAGCTACTGCGGAATGAAGTCTGCCTGGCGATGTCCTACTCTCACAGGGGGAAACCCCCGACTACCATCGGCGCTGAAGAGCTTAACTTCCGTGTTCGGCATGGGAACGGGTGTGACCTCTTCGCCATCATCACCAGACAATTTCAGTGACATTTAACATTATACTATGTATTCTTGAGAAAATCAAGTGTTTTTTTGAAAAAACTTATTCTCTCAAAACTAGATAACAGGTGTGACATCATTCAAAATGTAGGTTAAGTCCTCGATCGATTAGTATCTGTCAGCTCCATGTGTCGCCACACTTCCACCTCAGACCTATCAACCTGATCATCTTTCAGGGATCTTACTTCCTTGCGGAATGGGAAATCTCATCTTGAGG
>NZ_JAUMKF010000031.1:0-34203 GCF_030519405.1 Bacillus sp. C28GYM-DRY-1 | reverse complement strand
ACTTCAACCGAATAACTCACTCTTGTCCTCATAGAAAAAACACCTCCAAGTCTAATTTCGGATAACAATCATCCTTTTTCAAACTTGAAGGTGTTTTTTTTTGTCTCATCTTATGGGGTCAGTCCCAGCCTGCACAGCTTTTTTTATTATTTAGAACTAGAAGTGCTGTCGCTTTCTGAAGATGTTTTAAATGTGTCTTTCAGATCTTTATCTTTTACTTCGATGTCAGCTTTCTTCATGACTTTTTGAACAGCTTCTTGGATAGCTGTGGTGTCATTTAGTTTTTGTTCAAGCACTTCAGATTTCAATTCTTTTTTCATATCATCGTATTTGCCGCGTTCTTCAGTCTTTTTGATGATGTGGTAGCCGTATTGTGTTTTGACAGGATCACTGACCTCACCTGTTTTTAATTTGAATGCAGCTTTGCTGAATTCATCCACCATACCGTCTTTTGCGAACCAGCCAAGGTCCCCGCCTTGTGAAGCAGAGTTATCTGTAGAGTATTCTTTTGCAAGGTCTTCAAATTTCTCGCCTTTTTTCAGCTTTTTCTCTACTTCTTCAGCTGTCTTTTTATCAGCGACAAGGATGTGGCTTGCACGGATTTTGTCTTTTAAGCCTTCCCAGTACTCTTTAGTATCAGCATCTGTTACTTTGATGTTATCTTTAGCTGCCTTTTGCGTGAGCAATTCATATTTTACTTGCTCTTTAAGGTAATCCTTACCATATTGTTCTTCGAGAGCAGTATATTGATCGCCAAGCTGTGTTTTGTATTCTTTAAGCTTGTTGTCAATTTCTTTATCTGTCACTTTATATTTCTTGTCCAATACTTTTTCTTGCACCAGCTGTGTCAGGACACTTGCACCAGCTGTTTTCTTCATGTTTGTGTAAAGTTCGCCTTTTGTAACATCGCCTGCGTCTGTTTTTGCGATGACTTCTTTGTCGCCACTGCTGCAAGCACTGAGAGCGAGGATACTTGAAGCAGTGATAGCTGCTATTGCGATTTTCTTCATTGTTTTCAAACACTCCTAATCATTCCAAATTAAAGTACCTATGCGTATCATAACATATTGTGGCATTCTGTAAAAAGATTTTAAATAAAGGGGCATTCGTCTAGTCAAACTTTTGCTGATGGCATACTTATATATTGATCAAGAAAAGGAGGTATGTAACATGAGCGGAGGATACTCTAACGGATTCGCGCTGCTTGTAGTACTGTTCATTTTGCTTATCATCGTAGGTGCAGCTTACATCTACTAAGCAGCCCGGGGATCGCTTACAAGATAAGCGATCCTTTATTTTCACTAGCGCCTAATCGTTTCAAACATGAATTGCATAAGATGTAATTGGTAAATAAAGCTTTTTACAGGAGGTGCTTTTTAAGATGGGTGAAGTATTTGCAGGCGGATTCGCTTTATTGGTTGTGTTATTTATCTTATTGATTATCATCGGCGCTTCTTGGCTGTACTAATCAAAATAAAAAAGCATAGCTGCTGAATCAGCAGCTATGCTTTCTTGCGTATTTACACTGTAAAGGAGATCTCCACAAACGAAGAGATCAGTAAAATTAATATAGATACGTTAATAAATCGGAATACCTTATCTTGCCGCTCTTCAGGAATCTCTCTGACAAGGCATAATGTATTGGTGAGCCTGTTTATGAAATATAAAATAAACACGGCAGCCACGATAAAATAGAATAAAATGATGGGAGATTCCCCCTCTCTCTGAACTGTCCCATATTACATTACCAAATATTTATCAAAAAAGATAGAATGCAGATTGAAAAATCGCCACTGGCGCCAAGGTGTGGCTACTTTTCAACAAGAATATCCAAGCCATCTGCTTCCTGATCAATGAATGCGGCTTTCGGCGCTTTTATCAGCTTAAGAGCCAGCAAGAAGTCAGGCAGACAGTAGCCGGCATGTATGCCCGATATCATGCAGAAATAATGGGCGTGATTCGGAAAAGCCAGCGCGGCGTAAAACAGTACAGGCGTAATCAGCAAGAACGGGCTTACGAGTGAAATCAGCATTGTTGTTTTTGGTATTCGTTTCCATGTGCGCATGCGTAGTATATAAAACTTTTTTTCTATTTTTCTTTTTTTGCAGATGATTGGCAGGACATGGATGACTTTATGTACAAATAAAATAACGACGAGCAAACCGCCGAATAAAGGTACATATTCATCGCTTAAGCTTGTGCCAGGCCGCAGCAGCTCAAATGCTAAAAAGGTAGATATAAAAACCAAAATCATAAAACATACAGCAGTTAATATTATGCGAACGGCACCATAATCCTTCATGAGATTTATGGTCTTCCAGCAATTCATCAAAGTCATCCTTCCATACATCATCTTGAATAGAATCTCAAAATAATTTACTCCTCCCAAGAGAAAAAATCAATGCTTTTTAAAGAAAAAATATCATCCGGTAGGTATTTTTTTGAAACAAGCAAACAAACTGTGAAATATGGGGTTAGAACTTTCTTCTCAGTGCATTATCAGCTAAAATAAGATTAAAGATAGAAAGAAGTGGTGTGGATGGATTCGATGGATCATCGCATTAAGCGATTAGAATATTACATACAATTATTAGTGAAAACAGTAGATATGGACAGGTACCCCTTCTATGCGCTTCTCATTGATAAAGGGCTGAGCAGGGAAGAAGGGGAAGAGGTTATGAGGATATGCGATGAATTGTCGGAAGAGCTGGCAACACAAAAAGCGCAAGGATTTGTAACCTTCGATAAGCTCCTTGCGCTTTTTGCCGGACAGCTGAATGAAAAGTTAGATGTTCATGAAACGATTTTCGCCCTGTATGAGCAGGGGCTTTATCAAGAACTGATGGAAGTGTTTATTGATATCATGAAGCATTTTGATTAGCTGTTTACAGGTTCGAGCTCTTCTGCCGGTTCATCCGCAGTACTGTTCTTTGCTTTTTTCTTCAGCTTTCCGTTTACGCTTTCAAAGTCATTGTCAATATTGGTGAGTGACGTTTCGAAAATTTCCATAAAATCATCGCCGTAGATATGGCGTATCATACACATCATTTCTGCCACTTCAGGAAATTTTCCGAATAAATGATACAAAGGCTGTGACCCTTTAAAAACCGCGTTGCGAGTCGGATCAAATTCCTCAAGCAAGCTCCAGAAAACCTCGGTGCCTTCCTCAGTTAATTGAACGTATGTGTTCCGTTTATCATTCAGCCGTTTGGAGAACCTTAAATATCCTCGTTCTTCCAGCTTTTTTGAAAAGTTGAATGCGGTTGATACGTGCATGACTCCGAATTTCGCGATTTCAGAAATGGAAGCTCCATTCAGTTGATACGCAATCCATAAAATATGATGCTCATTGATATTCAGGTCATACGGTTTGAGCCACTGCTGCCAATCCTTCTCGATCGATTTCCAAAGAGCCTTGCTAAGCTGAGCCATTTTCTGGGTGAAGACAAGAGCCTCTTTCACATCATAGGGCGGTTCCACTCGATTCATTACGTCACCTGCTTCTCTTTTTCTTTTTCTCTATTATGCCAATAAAATAAAGATTAATAAAGATGAAAATGTAAGAATTTTTTAATAAATCCACGAACCATTGCGGTGAGAAGCTTTTTCGGCATAAAAAAATGCGGGTCCCATTTTGGCCCGCATTTTTTTCTTTTGAATAGGATATTAGTTTTGTAAGGTTTTCTCCAGCTGTCTGATCTTCTCTTCAATATCAGCGATTTCTTTTTGCAGATCCTGCTGATGAGGCTTGATCTCTTCCTGCCATTTTTTAATTGACGTTTGGAGCTCACCGCTTACGTCTTTAATGACGTCTGTACTTTCCTTTGCCGCTTTGATCAGCTGGTCTTTTAATGCAAGCCCGTCTGATTTTAAGCGTTTGATCGTTTCTTCGAAAGAATCATAATTGGTTTTCATTTTTTCACGCAGCTGTTTTCCTGAGGAAGGTGCAGATAGAAGAACTGCTGCTCCTCCGATGATGCCGCCTACGAATAGTCCTGTTAATAGAGAACGTCCGTCCGCCATTACAATCACCCCGTCTTTTTCTTGAAAATAGGATTCATTCAGTATTTTTCATTTTTGTTGAAAGCCTGAACTTCTATACATAGCTTGCTTTATTTTAGCATATTTTTTAAGTGAAAAGGAGGGAGAAGGTTGTCTGTCTTTATGATTGTGTTATCCTGCATCACCCTTGCCTTCGCTACAGGCGCTGTTTACTATATCAGACTTCTCAGCCAGGCTGCTTCTTATCCGCCCAAGAAGGTCATCCGGCAGAAAGCGCTTGTTTGTTCAACCGGAACCGCCTTTACACTATGTCTTATCTTTTTCACAAAACTCTTCGCTTAAAACATGCTGACATGCTGCAGGCTCTCTGTTCGAAAAAAACCTCTCCCGCAAGCGGAAGAGGTTTTGAGTGACAACTATTTAACAGCTTCCAAAAAGCTCGAACGTCTTAAAATGGTTTGGATAATCGGATAAATAATGATCATTGCAATTGCATTCAGCACAGTTGCCGGCAGAACAACAGCTGCAAACAGTGCGGCAAAACCGCCAGGCAAACCGACGATCATTAAAGCTGACGATAAAAATACAATTCCCGATAAGATGGTCCCGATCGCTGTCAGCACAGCGGCTGCACCTGTTTTCTGGCTC
Organism: Bacillus sp. C28GYM-DRY-1; assembly: GCF_030519405.1. Lineage (NCBI taxonomy): Bacteria > Bacillati > Bacillota > Bacilli > Caryophanales > Bacillaceae > Bacillus > Bacillus sp. C28GYM-DRY-1. The sequence goes on along the minus strand of NZ_JAUMKF010000031.1, from coordinate 29,553 downwards.
TTTCTGAACAAGAGGAACAGGAAGAAAAACAGAAACGCGGACACGGGTTTATCGATGATATTAGGAATCTGTCCGGCTGGAAATGCGGTTGTAAGCGCGGAGATGATTCCGGTCACAATCCCGATGACGAGTACGTTTTGCACCCGCGGGAACAGAAGGATGCCCATGAACATCATGATCAGCATCATATCTGGTTTCATGCCGCCTAAAAAGGGCGGTATAATGGAATGAAGCGCTGCGCCGATTGCGGCAAACAGAGCCATAATGACTAACTCTTTTGTTTTCATCTCTATGCTCTCCTCTGCTAAGCTTTTTGCCCTCCAATAATATGCTCGTCATTTATTGCGAAGGCTTAAAGAATGTATATGCAAACAGTATATCAAACGGATCGTTTGCATAGCCAGACTTTTTACTCATTTTTTTGCTGGAATTTCTTCATGAACGCAGCTAATTTTTCACAGTCTTTGAGAGACACCGCGTTATAAATAGAAGCGCGGCAGCCTCCTACTGAACGGTGTCCGCCAAGGCCGATCATTTTTGCTTCTTTTGCTTCCTGAACGAATGTTTTCGTCAATTCGTCATCACGAAGCGTGAAGGTAACATTCATGCGTGAGCGGCTGTCCGTTCTGGCATGGCCTTTATAGAATCCGTTGCTTTCATCAATGCAGCTGTAAAGAACTTGTGCTTTTTGCTCATTGCGCTGTTCAGCAGCTTCTACACCGCCGTTTTCCTTCAGCCATTCCAGTACAAGGCTTAGCATATAAATGGCAAATGTCGGCGGCGTGTTGTAGAGTGAGTCCGCTTTGACATGCGTTGAATATTTCAGGATTTTTGGAACGTTCGCATTTTCATTCTGCAGCCATGTTTTTTTCATGATGACAACTGTCACGCCGGAAGGGCCGAGGTTCTTTTGAGCGCCTCCGTAGATCACGTCAAACTTGGATACATCAATTTTTCTGCTTAAAATATCGCTGGACATGTCAGCGACCAGCGGAATAGGGGAATTCGGGAATTCCTGCCACTGTGTCCCGAAAATCGTATTGTTGGACGTGATATGTAAATACGCCCCGTCTCTTACATCCGTAAGGTCAATCTCCGGAATGTAGCTGTAATGATCCCCTTCACTTGTAGCTGTCACAGAGGTGTTCCCGAACAGCTTTGCTTCCGCGAGGGCTTTTTCGGACCAAGCCCCTGTCATCACAAAATGCGCGGTTTTCTCAGGTGTTAGAAAGTTCATTGGAAGCATTGAGAATTGAAGGCTTGCCCCGCCTTGAAGAAACAAAATATCGTAATTTTCCGGGATGCCCATCAGTTCAGTTAAAAGATTTTTTGCTTTTTGGTGCACCGCTTCATACTCTTTGCTGCGGTGGGAAAGCTCCATAACAGACATGCCGGATGCGTTAAAATCAATAAATTCTTTCTGTGCTTTTTGCAGAACTTCCAATGGCAGCGCTGCAGGACCTGCGTTAAAATTCGTTGTACGTTCCATCATGATCTCTCCCTGTTTTCCACGTTAATGTATAAAATAATACAATTATCCTATCACAAAAATTCAGATTTTTGATAAAAAATTAGAATAATCAAAAGAAATTGACGGATGTTTGCGAAATGTTCACAAATAAAATAACCTCATCTTATGATGAGGCCAGGCGTTTTGCGATAGAGGAAGAGATGTCCTGCAGATCCTCCGGTTTGTAATCATCAGCATGTGTTTTCCAAACCGCTCCGAATCCATCTCCTTTTCCGTAACGCGGGATAATATGCATATGGTAATGGAAAACAGATTGTCCTGCTTTTTCGCCGTTATTGTTCAGCGTATTTAAGCCGATCGGTTCAAACTCATCCCGGATAGCGCGGGCGATTTTCGGAACGGCGTGAAAATATTGTTTTGCTAATTCATCCGTAAACTCATACACATTTTCGATATGGGTTTTCGGAATGACAAGCGTATGACCTTTTGTCACTTGGCTGATATCAAGAAAGGCCAGTACATGCTCATCTTCATACACCTTTGCGGACGGAATGTCACCGGCGATAATTTTACAAAAGATGCAATTCTCTTCACAATGCATGAGGGTTCCTCCTTATGAAATTGTTTAGTATGTATATACTCATCGTACCACATAAATGCAGAGAATAGAAAACAGGATGAACGGCGAGCGTTCACCCTGAATGTAGAGGAAGAGCTTATATGAAGAAAATGTGATATGCCTTTGGTAAGCACCTCATTTGTCAATAAAATGAAGACTTGTTTAATGCCTAACGATTCCTGCGATAAACACCTCATTTGACAATTTGCTTCATAGATGAAGAATTCATCAATTTAGTGAAGAGAAATGGTTTCAGCATTGGACATGTTTATTTTCTATCCAACTGTATCTAAGACGTCTTTGACAAACACCTCATTTTTCAGTTGATATGCTTTTCCTCTACGACCATTATGATGTCCAGAAACCTGTTTCTTTATGACAGCAAATTCATCATTTCTTAAAAGGGAATTGTTTCAAATCAGGGCTTGTTTTTGGTACTATGAAGAAAAACAATATAAGGGGAGAAACTATGTCTCTGCTATCGGTAAAAGACTTAACCGGCGGATATACAAGAAATCCGGTTTTAAAAAACGTATCATTTACCCTTGAACCGAATCAAATTGTCGGCTTAATTGGGCTGAACGGTGCTGGTAAAAGTACAACAATCAGACATATCATCGGTCTGATGGACCCGCATAAAGGTTCAATCGAATTAAACGGAAAAACCTTTGCCGAGGATCCGGAAGGCTACCGTTCACAATTCACCTATATACCTGAAACACCTGTTTTATATGAAGAGCTGACGCTGAAGGAGCATCTAGAATTAACAGCCATGGCATACGGACTTTCAAAAGAAACAATGGAAAAAAGGCTGCCGCCGCTTTTAAAAGAATTCCGAATGGAAAAAAGGCTGAAGTGGTTCCCGGCTCATTTTTCAAAAGGAATGAAGCAGAAGGTTATGATCATGTGTGCATTTTTGGCAGAGCCCGCACTCTACATTATTGATGAGCCTTTTCTAGGGCTTGATCCGCTTGCGATTAACGCGCTGTTGGAGCGGATGAATGAAGCAAAAAAAGGCGGGGCGAGCGTGCTGATGTCAACGCACATTTTGGCAACGGCAGAACGTTATTGTGATTCGTTTATTATTTTACATAACGGCGAGGTGCGTGCGCGCGGCACGCTGTCCGAACTCAGAGAGCAGTTTGGAATGAAGGACGCGGCGCTGGACGATTTGTATCTTGAGCTTACAAAGGAAGACGCTGGCCATGAATAATATGCTTGATATTTGGCAGTCGCGGCTGCAAGAGCATATCAAAGAAACAAGAATGTACATGAAATATATGCTCAACGATCACCTCGTCATTGTCTTAATCTTTTTTCTCGCGGGCGCTGCAAGCTGGTACAGCAAATGGATACGGGACATTCCTGCTCACTTTCCGTCCTTCTGGGTGATGGCCGTGCTGTTTTCGCTCGTGTTGACAAGCTCTTTTGTGCGGACACTTTTGAAGGAGGCTGACCTTGTCTTTTTATTGCCGCTTGAAGCAAAAATGGAGCCTTACTTGAAGCAGGCGTTTGTTTACAGTTATGTGTCTCAGCTGTTTCCGCTGATTGCATTGAGCATTGTTGCAATGCCGCTATATTTCGCTGTTGCACCGGAGGCTTCGCTTGTATCGTACGCGGCAGTCTTTGTTCAGCTTTTGCTGCTGAAAGCGTGGAATCAGGTGATGGAATGGCGTACGACCTTCCAGAATGACCGAAGCGTGAAACGGATGGATGTGATCATTCGCTTTGCGGCGAATACGCTCGTTCTTTATTTTGTTTTCCAATCTGTTTATATGTATGCGCTTGTGGTGTATGTCATTATGGCTGCTCTTTATCTGTATACGTCTTCGGCAGCAAAACGGAAAACGTTTAAATGGGAGAGCCATATTGAGTCCGAATTGAGACGCAAGCAGCGTTTCTATCGGATTGCCAACCTGTTCACTGATGTGCCGCATTTACGAAAGCAAGCGAAACGCAGAGCGTATCTTGACTTTTTGCTGCGGCTCGTGCCGTTTGAACAGCGCAAAACGTTTGCCTACATGTTTACCCGTGCCTTTTTGCGTTCAAGTGATTATTTGGGGATACTCGTCAGATTAACAATCATTTTCGCGCTGATCATTATGTATGTGTCGGCAAGCCCGCTCATTGCAGGGGTTTTGACTGTGTTTACCATTTTCATTACGGGCATTCAGCTACTGCCGCTGTTCGGCCACTTTGACCATCTTGCGCTTCAAGAGCTTTATCCTGTGAATAAAGAAACAAAGCGGAAAAGCTATTTTTCCCTATTGAAAACTGCTCTTACCGTTCAAGCGCTGCTGATATCCGCTGCATCTGCCTATGCTGCCGGCTTGACAGGTTTTCTTTATGCGCTGATCGGATCTGCCATTCTGATTTTTGTTGTTCTGCCGTCTTATATGACAACAAGACTGAAAAAACATGGAAAGCTGTGAGCTAGCTAAAAAGGGGTAGGTTAAATGACAGACAATCAGCAGCTGATGCAGGAAGCCCTTCAATGGAAAATGCATGTTTTGCGGAAGGATTCCATGTTTGAACGCTTTTCAAAGCGTGTGCAAACGAAGGTGACTGAGCGGATTCCTGAAAAAATCCATACGGTCATCACTGAGAGCGTGAAAAAAATGGTGGAAGCGACGATGGCCGGCTCCAATATCATCACCTATAAGAAGGATACAAGCGCACTTTCGCTCAGTGAAAAAAACGAACTAGCGAAAAAAACGGTTGCTTCTTATCAGAAGGTGGCGGCTGCTGAGGGAGTCGGCACCGGAGCGGGCGGCATTATTTTAGGCATTGCCGATTTCCCCCTGCTGCTTTCGATTAAAATGAAGTGTTTATTTACCTTATCCTCCATTTATGGCTTTGATGTGAAGAATCCACAAGAAAGAATGTTCTTGCTGATTGTGTTTCAGCTTGCGTTTTCGAGTGAGGACTGCCGCAAATCGCTTTTTTCTGTCGTCGACAATTGGGAGACGGAGAAAAAGAGCATCGATTGGCGAGTGTTTCAGCAGGAATACCGCGATTATATCGACGTCGTGAAACTTTTGCAGCTATTGCCGGGCGTAGGAGCAGCTGTCGGCGGAATTGCAAATTATAAGCTGCTTGCTCAGCTTGGAGAGACAGCAAGACACGTTTTTCACCTGAGAATATCAAAGGAAACAGCCGGAGAATAAACACTCCGGCTGTTATTTTATAGCTTATGATAGGTAATCGCGGCGCCCGCAAGGACCTTGGCCGCAGTCAGCATCGCTTTTTCATTGATATCAAATTTCGGATGGTGGTGGGAATAGACACGCTCTGACTGTTCAGGAGCAGCCCCTGTAAAGAAAAAGGTGCCTTTAACATTTTGTAAGTAATAAGCAAAATCCTCGCCGCCCATTTGCGGTTCACCGGCAATGACCTGCTGAACGCCCTCTGTGTTCTTTGCGATGCTGCCCAAGTGGCTCGTTTCTGCTGGATGATTCACAACCGCCGGATAGCCCCTTTCATAGTTGAACTCATAGGATGCACCGTGCATGCTGCACACGCCTTTTACCACTGCTTCAATTTCTTTCTCGAGAATGGTACGGACATCTTCGTCAAAAGAACGCGCTGTACCGATGAGTACCGCTTGGTCTGCGATGACATTAAACGGATTGTCGGCGATGAATGATCCGGTCGAAATGACGGCGGATTGAATCGGGTTGACTTTGCGGCTGACAATGTGCTGCAAAGAGGAAACGATTTGCGAGCCAATCAGGACGGCGTCTTTTGTATCATGCGGATGAGCGCCGTGGCCGCCCTTCCCGAGGATTTTTATCGTGAATCGATCCGCCGCCGCCATCATAGCGCCGGGACGGCAGAGAATGGTTCCAATCGGCTCAGTCGCCCAAAGATGCGTGCCGAATATCACATCCGCGTTTTCCAGACAGCCGTCATCAATCATTGGCTTTGCGCCTCCCGGATAATATTCTTCCGCATGCTGGTGGATCATCACAAATGTTCCCTTCAGCTCATGTCTGTTCTGGTGAAGGACCTTCCCCACTGCGAGAAGAGCTGCTGTATGGCCGTCATGGCCGCATGCATGCATGACACCGGGCACTTTGGAGGCGTAAGGAACATCTTTTTCATCTTGAATGGGGAGGGCGTCAAAGTCGGCCCGCAAAGCGACGGTGGGGCCTGGCTCGCTTCCTTCTATATATGCTAAAACCCCTCTGCCGCCGACGTTCGTGCGGATCGGGACGCCTAACGATTCATAATAGGAAGCAATAAATGCGGCGGTTTTTTCTTCTTGAAACGAGAGCTCAGGATACATATGAAAATGGCGCCTGATCTCAACCATTTCTTCAAAACAGCTGTCGAGCTGTTTGTTTATCTCTTTCTGCAGTGTGGATATGGACAAAGCCGCTTCCCCCTTTTTCTATGCTATTCCATGATTGTATATAAAAAATCTGAATATTTCAACTCGTTGCTTTTCAAAGCAACATCATGGCTGCGATGGTTGTCACCGAAAGGCCAATTGCGACGGGAATGAAGTTTTTTCTAGCAAGCTCAAAAGGATCAACTTTGCAAATGGCCGCTGCGGGGATCAGCGCCCATGGGACGAGTGTTCCCCCGCCCACCCAGATGGCAGATATTTGGCCGAGCGCGGTCAGAACGGCGGGATCAGTATGAAGAGCGGACGAAAAGAGCTTGGCGATAGAGCCGGCGAGAGAAATGCCTGAAAACCCTGATCCGTCGAGGCCGGTTATGGCTCCGACGGCAGTTAATACAGCAGCGGCAAGCTCCTTTGACAAGGGCATTATGTGGGAAAAAGCAATGCCGAGATCATTGACAATACCGTGGGAGCCTTTAGGGAGTGAAGTGCCTAGTATGTTTTTATAGCCTGAGTCGCCAAGATAAAAGAAAGCGGCAATTGGGATGACGGGGCCGAAAACCTTAAAGCCGAACTGAAATCCATCAATAAAATAACCGGTGATTTTTTCAAGCCCTGTTTGCTTATATACGAGAAAATGAACGATCAGGAGGATGCAGATGGCAGACCCGCCAATTAACGCGGTCGCATCATTTCCCTGTAGGTTAAATAAGAGCATGCAGGCAATATCCGCAAGAAAGATAAGCGGAATCAAAAAAGCGAGTATGGATCGCAGGCGTTTTGGCAAGTACAGCGAGGTGTCTTGCTCGCCAGAATGTACAGGGGAAAAAGAAGCTGAATCCAGCATTTTTTTGCGTTCGCGCTGAATCATGATAAATGCTGCGGTTGTTGTGGTCACGCCCATAATCAGCACAAGTGGAATACTCGCTGAGATGACATCACCGACTGGAATGCCTGCTGCATCCGCTGTCAGCTTTGGCGCCGCCTGTATGACAAAGTCTCCAGACAGAGCAAAACCGTGTCCGAATAAGTTCATGGCCATGGCGGCGGCAATAGGCGGCAAACCGGCGCGGGCGGCTGCTGGGAGCAGGACGGCGCCGATTAAAGCGACACCCGGAGAAGGCCAGAAGAAGAGAGAAATGGCGAACATCAGGCCGCCAATCAGCCAGTAGGCCGTCACAGGACCTTTCACAAGGTTTGCAAATGGAGAAATCATTGCTTCATTTATCCCTGTTTTTGTTAATAAATCACTCATCGAAACGATAAAACAAATGATGAAAATCGTGGGGAGCAGTTCGGCGGCCGCGTAGATAAAGCTGTGGAATAAACTGCTGACAGAAGCTGAAAGTGAATGGCTGGCCCATAGTGATATGATAAAAATGCCGAATAAGGAAATAAAGGTCGTATCTTTCCGCAGCAGCATAAATGTAATGATCGCTCCAATAAAAAACACATACAGAACATGGACAGACAAAATCCCGACTTCCATCATTGATCACTCCTTCCGCTTCCTACAGCCTATTCATAGGCGGGCGGAAGGTGCCGGGATGGAGGGCGCCCGATCGCAGATATTACTTCAGATAGATATCAATATGTTTTAGCTGCTCGATCAACTGGTGTTTTAATACTTTTTTAGCCTGCTGCTGATGCTGCGGATAGCATTCGGGTGAAAAAATAACGGCACCGGCAGCGAGCCAGTTTTTTCGGTAGGCGATTATGCTTTCCGAAGGGTCTAAATATGAACCGTCCTCACGCATCATTTCATAATCGTCGAATCCGAATTGGAAGCCGCAGCACGAGCAGATTTCATAGGAGTGATTCCCTTGATCATCATATGCCGGTTCTGTCAGCCCTTTAAACCCGCAGACTGGGCAAATATACTTCATCTAGATTCCCTCCCTTTCGCCATAACAAAAGCTGCCGGCATACCGGCAGCTACTCGACAGCGGAATAAGTGGTGACATACGAAGGCCGGGAAAAGATCGACGTTGTGTCTATTCCGGCAGACGTAACGCGTTTTTTGTGGGCTTCTTTGTATGAATCGGACTGCTGCCAATCTTGAAAGGCTCTTTCCGTTTCCCACAAGGTGAGAATGACATAGGTGTCACTGTCAAGCGGTCGGAGCACACGAATCGCTTCAAAACCAGGCTCGTTTTCGACTTTTCCCGCTCTGTTTTTAAATTTGTTTTCAAACAGCGGACGTCCTTCCTGAGTGACGGCAATATTATTCAATACTGCAAAACCGGGATGCTTTATCTCTCCGACTTGGTCAATCACTTCGTAAGCATGGGGTGCCTGGAAAACCGTATCTCCGCTTGTTTCGTGGATCAAAATCGCGTTTTCCTGCCCCTGCATCAAAAGGATATTTTCCGAGGGATGCTTCTTTACGATCGTTTTTAAAAAATCGGCTGTCCCATATGTAATATAAACCTTCATATCAGCCACCTCCTGCTTGCTAGTATATCAAAACAATGGTATAAGTTTCTATTGGCGAGTGCTTCGAACATAATTCCAAACAATTTTTCCCATACTACCTTTAGAAAGGCGAGGTGAGTTCATGTTTAAGATAAAGAATAAGAAACTTTTCATTCCCATCATTATTTTAGTGTTAACTGCTTTTCTCGCTTTAATAGGATATATTTCAATCATTTTTCTCGGTCATTATGTTATAGATGAAAAGAAGCTGATCCTTCATGCATCTTCAAAAATTGTGGATCAAAATGGGGATGAGGTCGCAAGTCTGTTTACTGAAAATCGTGAACCGGTCTCTATCAATGAAATTCCGAAAGAGGTCAGAGAAGCGTTTATCGCAGTGGAAGATAAGAGATTTTATGAACACCACGGTATCGATGTGAAATCTGTTGGAAGGGCAGTATACCGCGATATATTAGCAGGCGGAAAGGTGGAAGGCGGGAGCACGATCACCCAGCAGCTTGCCAAAAATATTTTTCTGACACATGACAAAACGTTTTTAAGAAAAACAAAAGAAGTGATCATTGCAATCAATCTTGAACGGGATTACAGCAAGGACAAGCTATTGGAAATGTATTTGAACCAGCTTTACTTCGGACATGGTGTCTACGGCATACAAGCGGCGTCCCACTATTATTTTAATAAAGAAGTAAAAGATTTAACTGTATCTGAAGGTGCGGTTTTGGCCGCTATTCCGAAGGCGCCTTCTACGTATTCTCCGGTTTTGCATCCTGATAAAAGTAAGGAGCGGCGTGATACGATTCTTGGCATGATGAATGACCAAGGCTACATCAGTGCAAAAGAGGCTGTCAGCGCGCAGGGGAGGACGCTAGGGCTGAACGTGAAGAAACAGTCGGAAACACCTTGGTTTGACAGCTATATTGATCTTGTGATTGAAGAGGCGGAGGACAAGTACTCGATTTCCGGTGAGCAGCTCCTTCAAGGCGGATTCACGATCAAGGTGCCGCTTGATTCGAAGCTGCAAAAGACGGCTTATCAGGTGATGAAGCTGGATAGCTATTATCCTGGAACTGATCAAAATGCCGAAGGTAGCGCGGTCTTTATCAATAACAAGACAGGCGGTGTGGAAGCGGCGATCGGCGGAAGAGATTACACAGCAAAGGGGTATAACCGTGTCACAGCTGCCCGCCAGCCGGGTTCCACATTTAAGCCGCTTGCAGTATACGGACCGGCGATGCAAGAAAAGAAATTTAAGCCCTACTCTCTATTGAAGGATGAGCTGCAATCCTACGGAGATTATACGCCGAAAAACTATGACAGCCAATATGAGGGCGAAGTGACCATGTCTGACGCCATTACGTACAGCAAAAACGCGCCGGCTGTCTGGACATTGAATGAAATCGGCGTCGAAACAGGCAAATCTTATTTGAAAGCAAACGGCATTGATATCCCTGATGAAGGGCTTGCTCTCGCTCTAGGCGGCTTGGAAAAAGGCGTTTCGCCTCTTCAGCTTGCCGGCGCATTTCATACATTTGCCGCGAATGGAACGTATACTGAACCGTACTTTATTTCCAGCATAAAGGATGAAGACGGAGAAATAATAGCCGAATATAAAGAAGAAGGAAAGAGAGTATTCAGCAAGCAAACGTCATGGAATATGACGAGAATGCTGCAGCAGGTGGTTAAAAAGGGAACGGCAACGACCGGCACTTATCACGGCGATCTAGCGGGAAAAACAGGCTCTACTTCTTATCCTGGCGTCTCCGGAGCGACTAAGGACGCCTGGTTTGCAGGCTATACGCCGAAAATAACCGGGGCTGTCTGGATGGGCTATGACAAAACGGATCAAAGTCATTATTTAAAAGGCGGCAGCGCGTATTCGACGAGACTGTTTAAGGATATTTTGACACAGGCCGGAGAAACCGGTTCTGTGTTTACGAAGCCTAAAAACGTCAAAGAACTGGAAAGCCCAATTAAGCTGGAGCCGGTCAAAAAGCTGAAAGCAAATTACACATTTAAAGCTGCGGGGCTCTTTACCATTGAATTAAAATGGGACGCTCAAGAGGATGACCGGGCCGTATACAGAATTTATGTAAATAAGGACGGCAAGGAGACGCTTCTTGATTCAGTTGAAGGAAAGGGAAGCTATGAAATCCCTTATGCCAACTTGTTTTCGGGCGCTTCTTATAAAATTGTGCCTTATAATTCACAGACAAAGAGAGAAGGGGAAGGAACCGATTACGTTCAGCCTAAATTGTTTTCCTCATAATGGAATTCGGCGATTTTTTGAACTTTGAGCCTCACTTCTATACCATTTGCCTAAAACAAGGTATAGTGTAATAAGTCAAGAAATACGAACGTATGGTTGCAGTATGAAAGGTGGAAATCAGATGAGTAAACGAGAAACGTTTAACGAGACGTTTTTAAAAGCAGCACGGGGAGAAAAAGCGGATCACACGCCTGTATGGTATATGAGACAAGCAGGGCGATCACAGCCGGAATACCGTAAGCTAAAGGAAAAGTACGGATTGTTTGACATTACACATCAGCCGGAACTTTGTGCGTATGTCACAAGACTGCCGGTTGAGCAATACGGAGTTGATGCTGCGATCCTTTATAAAGATATCATGACTCCGCTGCCGTCAATCGGTGTAGATGTTGAAATCAAAAACGGGATCGGGCCTGTGATTGATCAGCCAATCCGTTCTCTGGCGGACATTGAAAAACTCGGTCAGATTGATCCGGAACAGGACGTGCCGTACGTGCTTGAGACGATTAAACTGCTTGTCAATGAGCAGCTCAACGTCCCGCTCATCGGTTTCTCAGGGGCGCCTTTTACGCTGGCCAGTTATATGATTGAAGGCGGTCCGTCCAAAAACTACAATAAAACAAAAGCCTTCATGTACAGCATGCCGGATGCATGGAACCTGCTGATGTCCAAGCTTGCCGACATGATCATTGTGTACGTGAAAGCGCAAATTAAGGCAGGCGCAAAAGCGATTCAAATTTTTGATTCGTGGGTCGGCGCGCTGAATCAAGCAGATTACAGAACATACATCAAACCCGTGATGAACCGGATTTTTTCAGAGCTTGCGGAGGAGAATGTGCCGCTGATCATGTTTGGCGTAGGCGCAAGCCATCTGGCAGGTGATTGGCATGACCTTCCTCTCGATGTTGTCGGGCTCGATTGGAGGCTCAGCATTGATGAAGCCAGGTCAAAAGGCATCTCTAAAACAGTGCAGGGCAACCTGGACCCGTCCATTTTGCTCGCGCCATGGGAAGTCATTGAGAAAAAAACGACGGAAATACTTGATCAGGGCATGAAATCGGACAGCTTCATTTTCAATCTTGGACACGGGGTCTTTCCTGACGTCAGTCCTAAGGTCCTGAAAAAACTGACTGCTTTTGTCCATAAATATTCACAAAACAAAAAAACGGGTCAATATTCCTAAGCATATCTTTTGGTATCTGAATGATATCCTGTCAAAATGTTTGTATCAGATCATTAAAGAGGGTGTAAACAGTGAGTAAAAAGAAAATGGGGCTTCTCGTTATGGCGTACGGCACGCCTTATAAAGAAGAAGATATCGAACGTTATTATACACATATCAGAAGAGGCAGAAAGCCTGAACCTGAAATGCTTCAAGATTTGAAAGACAGATACGAAGCAATTGGCGGCATTTCACCGCTTGCCAAAATCACAGAAGAGCAAGCGCACAAGCTTGAACAGCACTTAAATGAGATTCAGGACGAGATAACATTTAAAGCGTATATCGGACTGAAGCATATCGAGCCATTTATTGAAGATGCTGTGGCAGAAATGCATAAGGATGGCATTACAGAAGCGGTCAGCATCGTGCTGGCACCGCATTTCTCCACGTTCAGCGTGCAGTCCTACAACAAACGTGCCAAAGAAGAGGCTGAAAAACTTGGCGGCTTAACGATTACGTCTGTTGAAAGCTGGTACGATGAACCGAAATTCGTGAAATACTGGGTTGACCGAGTGAAGGAAACATATGCGTCAATGCCTGAAGACGAAAGAGAAAACGCAATGCTTATCGTATCCGCGCACAGTCTGCCGGAAAAAATTAAAGAATTGGGAGACCCGTACCCGGACCAGCTTCATGAATCGGCGAAATTGATTGCTGATGGTGCAGGCGTTTCCGAATATGCTGTCGGCTGGCAAAGCGAAGGGAACACGCCTGATCCTTGGCTCGGACCTGATGTACAGGATTTAACACGTGATTTATTCGAACAAAAAGGGTATCAGGCATTCGTATATGTCCCTGTCGGATTTGTAGCAGATCATCTAGAAGTGCTTTATGATAATGATTATGAATGTAAAGTGGTCACTGACGATATCGGCGCAAGCTACTACCGCCCGGAAATGCCGAATGCAAAGCCGGAATTTATTGATGCATTAGCAACAGTTGTATTGAAAAAATTAGGACGTTAAAGAAGGCGATGAACATGAGTGACGGCAAAAAACATGTAGTCATCATCGGCGGCGGCATTACCGGTTTAGCCGCCGCCTTCTATATGGAAAAAGAAATCAAAGAAAAAAATCTGCCCCTTGAGGTGACGCTTGTTGAGGCAAGTCCTAGAGTCGGCGGGAAAATCCAAACCGTCAAGAAAGACGGCTATATCATTGAAAGAGGGCCTGACTCATTTCTGGAACGGAAGACAAGCGCTCCGCAGCTTGTCAAAGATGTCGGCCTTGAGCATTTGCTTGTCAACAATGCGACAGGTCAATCCTATGTGCTTGTAAACCGCACCCTGCATCCAATGCCGAAGGGCTCCGTGATGGGGATACCGACAAAAATCGCGCCGTTCGTTTCAACTGGTCTGTTTTCTGTGTCAGGGAAGGCAAGGGCCGCTATGGATTTTATCCTGCCTGCAAGCAAATCAAAAGACGATCAGTCATTGGGAGAATTTTTCCGCAGGCGTGTCGGAGATGAAGTGGTTGAGAATTTAATCGAGCCGCTTCTATCAGGCATCTACGCTGGCGACATAGACAAGCTCAGCTTAATGTCGACTTTTCCGCAATTTTATCAGACGGAACAAAAGCACAGAAGTTTAATTCTCGGCATGAAAAAAACAAGGCCTCAGGGCTCCGGGCAGCAAATCACAGCTAAAAAGCAAGGGCAGTTCCAGACCCTTTCAACGGGTTTGCAGACCCTTGTAGAAGAGATTGAAAAGCAATTAAAGCTGACGAACGTGTACAAAGGCACAAAAGTGACCAAGATCAACCGAGGCGGCACTGGCTACTCGCTCGAACTGGATAACGGCGTCACACTTGATGCTGAATCAGTGATTGTGACTGCTCCGCATAAAGCGGCTGCAGGAATGCTACCTGAGCTACCTGCCATTTCTCATTTGAAACATATGCACTCCACATCCGTGGCAAATGTCGCCTTGGGCTTCCCTGAAGGCGCTGTCCAAATGGAGCATGAGGGAACGGGCTTCGTTATCTCAAGAAACAGTGATTTCGCGATCACAGCCTGTACGTGGACGAACAAAAAATGGCCGCACGCAGCGCCGGAAGGCAAAACGCTGCTTCGGGCGTATGTCGGAAAAGCCGGAGACGAATCCATCGTTGATCTCTCAGATAACGACATTATCAACATTGTGTTAGAAGACTTAAAAAAAGTCATGAACATAGACGGGGAGCCGGAAATGACATGTGTCACCCGCTGGCCTGAAAGCATGCCGCAGTACCATGTCGGCCACAGGCAGCGCATCAAAGAGCTGCGCGAAGCACTGGCCTCCGCATATCCGGGTGTCTACGTGACAGGCGCTTCTTTTGAAGGTGTCGGAATTCCCGACTGCATCGATCAAGGAAAAGCTGCCGTGTCTGACGCGCTTACCTATCTATTCAGCTGAAAAACCTCCGCTCTGGCGGAGGTTTTTTGTTGTGGAATGGCAATATTGTGTAAAAAATGATTGAATTGATCAGCAGGTTATGATACATTTGCATATGTACTTAATGACTAAAATGTTCAAACAGTCAGTTTCGAGGTGAATACAATGTCAATAGATCGAAAAAAGCTCATTTTGGAGGCGGCGACAAAATCTTTCACTCAGTTCGGGTATAAAGCGACGACAATGGATCTTGTGGCCAAGCTTGCGAACGTGGGGAAGGGAACCATTTATACTTTTTTCAAAAACAAAGAAGAGCTGTTTGATGAGATTTTCACTACTTTATTGAAGGAAATGAAGCAAAAAGCGGACGAAGCGATGGAGCCGTACCTTCCGTTCCATGAAAATGTGCACAGGGCGCTGTTTGCCATTCTAGAGTTTAGGAAAACACATCAGCTGACGATTAAAATTTTCCAAGAAAATGCTGAGATTGGTACAATGGCAGTTCAGGAAGTGATCCAGAAAATGGAGCGAGGCATTCTATCTTATATAAAAAGTAAAATTGAAGACGGGATTGAAAGCGGTGCAATCAAGCCATGTGACCCTGAGCTAACAGCTTTTGTGATGCTGAAGCTTTATATCGCGCTCATTTTCGATTGGGAAAAACAGCATCCCCCGCTCGACAAAGAGACGATTGCGGAACTGCTTGAATTGTATGTTGTGAAAGGATTGTCAGCCAACTAGATAATCCTTTCTCTTTGCAAGAAAATGACCATTTTTCATAATGAGTCAGTTTTAGAATGGAGGCATCAGGATGAACACAATACGAAGTCAGTGGAAAGACATCGTAACAAGTAAAAAACTATTGATTCCCATTATTGCCATTTTGTTTGTCCCGCTTATTTACAGCGGCGTGTTCTTAAAGGCTTATTGGGATCCATACGGCACAGTTGACCAGCTGCCTGTCGTTGTTGTCAACCAAGACAAAGGAGCAACGTATGAAGGAGAAAAACTTCAAATCGGTGATGATCTGGTCAAAGAATTAAAGGATAATGACAACTTTGATTGGCATTTTTCAAGTGATCTCGACCAATCGTTAAAGGACTTATTAAATCAAAAATATTACTTAGTTGTCGAGATTCCTGAGGATTTTTCAAAGAATGCCAGCACTGTATTAGACAAAAATCCGAAAAAACTGGATTTGAAATACCATACGAATGCCGGTTCGAACTATGTAGGGGCAACGATCGGTGAAAAAGCGATTGATAAACTGAAAGCCTCTGTTTCAAAAGAAGTGACCGAGCAATATACGAAAGTCATTTTTGATAACTTTAAAGATATCGCCAAAGGTTTGAGCGACGCGAGCAGCGGAGCGAAAAAAATTGATGATGGCACAAAGGATGCGAAAAACGGAAGCGCCCAGCTGAAAGAAAATCTGGAGAAGCTGAAGGAAAGCACTGCCACTATCAGTGACAAAACGGCGCAGCTTGCAGAAGGAGCGGCTCAGGTGACAAGCGGTATCCAATCACTTGACAGCTCGCTCGGAAAATTCCAGGACAGCAGCAGTACGATTTATGAAAACTCAGGAAAGCTTGCGGCAGGATCAGGCGAGCTGACGGGCAAGATGAATGAACTGCTTGGCGGCCTTCAAAACGTTCAGCAGGGCTTGCCTAATCTCACAAACGGGCTGGATCAGCTCAACAGTAAAGTCCAAGAAGGTTCTGAGAAGGCGGCAAAAGCGGAAAAGATCATCAATGCAGTCGATTTAACGAAGCTTGAAACAGCTGTGAACAACCTGGAAAGCTCAGAAACAGCGATGAAAGATTTCCAAAAACAGCTGACGGACTTTGAAAACAGCTTAAAAAACCGTGATCAGGCATTTAAAAATCTCATCAATTCGAGTGATTTCTTAACAGCGGAGCAGAAGAGCCAGCTGATCAACTCTGTTGAGAAGAAGCTTCCGCAAGTTGATGCGCCTGATGTTGATAAAATCTTAAGCCAGCTGCCATCAGCTGATCAGCTGCCTGACATTTCAGCGATGAAAAGCTCTCTGGAAGATGTGAAAGCGCAGGTGGCACAGCTGAAAGCTATGCCGGAAGCTACTTCTAAGCTTTATAACGGCGCAAAAACGACTCTAGATGCGATCGACAGATTAACTGAAGGAGCCCAGAAGATATACAACGGTTCACAGCAACTGACAGAAAACCAAAATAAACTGACAGCCGGTATCGGTGAATATAATAAGCAATTCGCAAAAGCAAAAGCAGGCTCAGAGCAATTGGTGACAGGAAGCAGTCAAGTATCTGGCGGATTGCTGAAACTGTTAGACGGGTCTAAACAAGTCCAAAGCGGATCTTCAAAACTCGCAGAAGGATCTGAATCTCTTGATACAGGTTTAGGCAAGCTATTAGACGGCACAGGAGAGCTGTCTAGTAAGCTGAAGGATGCGGCTGATCAAACAGGAGATATCGATGCTGACGATCAAACATACAGCATGTTTGCCGATCCGGTTAAAACCAAAGATGATGCCATCCATTCTGTTCCTAACTACGGGACAGGGCTGACACCTTATATCCTGTCAATGGGCTTGTATGTCGGCGGCATCATGCTGACGGTGGTCTTCCCGCTGAAGGAAGCGTCAGGACGTCCGAGAAACGGTTTTGAGTGGTTCTTTAGCAAATTCAATGTGATGATGCTCGTGGGAATCATTCAATCGGTGATTGTAGCGACAATTCTGCTTCTTGGAATAGGACTCGAGGTTGAGAGCACGTGGAGATTTTACGTGTTTACGATTATTACTAGTCTCGCTTTCCTAGCGATGATTCAATTTTTGGCGACAACGATGGGCAATCCGGGGCGATTTATCGCAGTCATTATTTTGGTGCTTCAGCTCGGTGCCAGCGGAGGAACCTTCCCGTTAGAATTGCTCCCGAATTTCTATCAAGTCATCCATGGCGCATTGCCGATGACCTACAGCATAAACGGTTTCAGAGCGGTCATTTCAAACGGGGATTTTGGCTACATGTGGCAGATGGCCGGCGTCTTAATCGGCATTGCCCTCGTCATGATTGCGCTCAGCATTACTTACTTTACGATTTTAAGCCGGAAGGAAGAAACATCAGAAGAACAGCCGGCTTCATAATAAAAAAAGAACTTGTTTCCGATGAAACAAGTTCTTTTTTTATTACATTCCCCATTTGACAAGCAATCCTGTATAGGTTAATCCGCCGCCAAACCCGAAAAGCATCAAGGTTTGGTCTCGTTCCAGCTTTCCGGCTTTCACTGCGAGATCCAGCGCCAAAATAATCGAAACAGAAGACGTGTTTCCGTAGTATTCGACACTGGTAAGCGTTTTTTCAATCGGGAACGGTGTTTTTTCACAAATCGACTCGATCATGCGCAGGTTGGCGCTGTGAGGCACAAACCAATCGAGGTCGCCGCTTGTCAGACCCGCTTGATGTAAAAGACGTTCAAATTCACGGGGAACAGTTCTCGCCGCCCATTTATACACTTCACGGCCGTTTTGGACCATTTTACCGGAACCGGCAAGCTGAACCCCGTTTTGTTCATTTCGCAGTCCGGCACGGTACAATATATCTCCGCCGTTCCCGCTTGTTCCTTGGACAGACGCAAGAAATCCGGGTGCCTTTTCATCTCGTTCAACCAACAGCGCACCTGCAGCGTCGCCGAAGAGAACACATGTCGTTCGATCAGTATAATCCGTTACTTTTGAAAGTGTCTCTCCGGCAATGACGAGAATTTTTTGATGAAGGCCGGATGAGATTAATCCGTTTGCCAAATGAAGGCCGTATGTCAGCCCGGCGCACGTCGCATTAATATCCAACGCGCCGGTGCTTTCCCAGCCGAAATATTCCTGCACACGGCATGCCGTACTCGGAAAGGCATAGTCAGATGTTGTTGTGGCAACGAGGATCATATCGATATCATCAAGTGTCCCTTCATAACGGCTCTTAAGATCCTTCACCGCTTCGATGCATAAATCAGAGGTGAACTGATGCTCATCCGCAATTCTCCGTTCTCTCATTCCTGTGCGCTGAACAATCCACTCATCTGACGTGTCAACAATCTTTTCTAAATCAGCATTGGTTAAGCGCCTGCTCGGCGCATAGGTGCCGATAGCTGTCATTTTTGCTTTTGACATATGAATCACTCCTTGTGATCAGATTATAACACTAGATATTAGTATCTGGTACTAAAAAGGGTTTTTCATAAAAAAAGAGAACATGTGAGATAGGGAATCTAGAAATAGAAAAAGGAGGCTGGTAAATGGTCAGTCAAGAAGCAATAGTCTTTATGGCGGTCTCTGGTGTTATTGCGTTTTTATTGCCGATCGGATTGATAGTATGGTTTAGGCGAAAGTATGGCGCTTCGTTAAAGGTGTTTTTTATTGGTGCTCTCACGTTTTTTGTCTTTGCTCAGCTGTTGGAGGGCGGTGTTCACGTTTATGTACTGCAAGTGAATGAAATGACGAAAGCAGCCATGCAAAGTCCATTGTGGTATGGCGTTTACGGCTGTTTGATGGCTGGGATTTTTGAAGAGTGCGGAAGGTATATCATGATGAGAATAGTTTTGAAGCGCCATGATGCTTGGAAGGATGGCCTGGCCTTCGGAACGGGCCATGGCGGGCTTGAAGCCATCCTGATTACAGGCTTGTCCTCTATCTCGCTTATTGTGTACGCCATTGCGATTAATAGCGGAACGTTTGAACAGCTTTTAAACAATGAAGAGATCAAACAGGTGCTTCTGCCGATACAGGAGCAGCTGCTGCACACCCATTCGTATGAATGGCTGCTGGGCGGAATAGAAAGAATCAGTGCGATGGCTGTTCAAATCGGGCTGTCGTTGCTTGTCTTGTATGCGGTTAAAAGCCGCAGGCCGCTGTTTTTGCTGTATTCTATTCTTTTACATGCACTCTTTAATGTTCCGGCGGTTTTATACCAAAAAGGAATTATAGAGCATGCTGCTGCTGTTGAAATCATTGTTGCTCTAATCGCTGTCATATCCGTCTATTGGATTGTAAAAGCAAAAAGTCTGTTTCGCTAAAAAGTCCAAGCGGCATAGTTTGCTCGTATTCATAGCATGGTCATCAGCGTATTTCTGTTTTAGTCCTTAGCAATGAGCAAGCATCTGTGTTATTTACAAGAGAAACAGTGGTTTTTCATTTTCTTCTTCTCGCAAGGGTTATGGCATATTTCTGTTTCTTGCAATGATCGTGGAGATTTCTGCTCTTTCCATGCTTACTACAGCATATGAGAGATTGATAGGAAAAGGTTGGACGGGCCCCTCGGGAAAAGAGTATATTTTATATAGAAAAGTAAAAGGAGGAATGTCCTATGACGTCCGTACGTAAAACAATGGAGCTCATTAAAGAACTTGTATCGATCCCAAGCCCGACAGGAAATACATATGAGGTGATCCATTATATTGAAAGCCTTTTAACAGAATGGAAGGTAGAAACGGTTCGGAACCATAAGGGCGGCTTAATTGCAACGCTTCCTGGACGCGATACATCCCGGCACCGCATGCTGACGGCGCACGTTGACACGCTCGGCGCTATGGTAAAAGAAATTAAAGCTGACGGCCGGCTGACAATTGATTTAATCGGCGGGTTCCGCTACAACTCGATTGAGGGGGAGTATTGCCAAATTGAAACGGCCTCGGGAAAAACGTATACAGGCACAATTTTAATGCATCAAACGTCAGTGCACGTATACAAAGACGCGGGAAAAGCTGAGCGGAATCAAGAGAATATGGAGATCCGCCTTGATGAACCTGTTCACTGCCGGAAAGATACTGAAGAGCTTGGCATTGGCGTCGGAGATTTTGTGTCGTTTGATCCCCGTGTCGAGATCACATCAAGCGGATTTATTAAATCGCGCCATTTGGATGACAAGGCAAGCGTCGCTTTATTGCTCCGCTTAATTCATCAAATTCAAACAGAAGAAATTGAATTGCCGTATCCAACCCATTTTCTCATTTCGAATAATGAAGAAATCGGATACGGCGGGAACTCGAATATTCCTCCTGAAACAGTCGAATATTTGGCGGTTGATATGGGTGCTATCGGTGACGGGCAGGCGACAGATGAATATTCAGTATCAATCTGTGTGAAGGATGCGAGCGGGCCGTATCATTATCAGCTGAGAAAGCATTTAGTCCATTTAGCCGAGAAGCATCATATCGACTATAAGCTTGATATTTACCCATACTACGGGTCGGATGCGTCAGCAGCGATCAAATCCGGGCATGATATTGTGCATGGCCTTATCGGGCCGGGAATTGACGCTTCGCATGCATTTGAACGCACCCATAAATCGTCTCTTTCCCATACGGCTAAGCTTCTTTACTATTATGTACAGTCACCGATGGTATAAGGGGAGAGGCGGATGAAGATATATAAGCTGAAAAGCACTTTCGGCTGGGAAGGTGATGACGGCTTAGGGGAACTGCTGATTCAGCAAATCCTCGCCGGAGAAAAAACAGCCACGTGTGCGCCGAAATCATTATATTCAAAAGATGAATTAATGGCCGTGTATCAAACAGCGGGTCAGCTTGTTACCGTTTATGATCAACATGGCAATCCGAGATGCAATATAAAAGTGACCGATGTATTTGAAACGACCTTTGGAGCGCCTGATATAAGGTTAGTCAAAGGAGAGGGCAATGCAGACCGAATTGAGGAATTTCAGAAAGACCACCGGATGGCGTGGGCGGAACTGATCAAAAACGGTGAACTGGAGCTAAATGAGGGTACTGTTTATTACAGAGCTGTTTGAGCTCGTTCAAGAATAGAAAAAGCCTGTGGGGAAAGAACCCCGCAGGCTTTTCATTAACCGGAAATGGTTGCGTTTTGGTCTGCTTTTGCTTGAGACATGACAGTTTCTGCTTTCGCAGGATTAAACATGCCTTCCCACTTAGACATTACAACGGCAGCAAGCGCGTTACCAGTCAGGTTGACAACTGTACGTGCCATGTCCATGATCCGGTCTACGCCGGCAATAAAGGCAAGTCCTTCAGCCGGAACGCCGATCGTGCCAAGTGTCGCAAGCAAGACGACAAAAGAAGTACCAGGCACGGCAGCCATCCCTTTAGATGTCACCATTAGGACGAGCACAAGCGTAATTTGGTGCCAAATCGTCAAATCAATTCCGTATACCTGTGCCAAAAACAGCGCGGCAATAGATTGATAGAGTACGGAACCGTCTAAGTTAAACGTATATCCAATCGGAATGACAAATGAAACAATACCTTTCGGGCAGCCGATTTTCTCCATCTTTTCCATGATGCGCGGAAGAACGGTTTCAGAGCTGGACGTACTGAACGCCAGTAAAATTTCGTCCTTCATATAAGCAAGGAATTTGAAAATGTTGATGCCGGCAATTTTTGCAACAATTCCAAACACGACAATTAAGAAGAAAGCAAGTGCGACATACACCAGTCCGACAAGCTTTCCGAGAGAAAGAAGAGAACTGAGCCCGAATTTAGACACAGTCACTCCGATGAGCGCGAAAACGCCGAATGGCGCTACTTTCATCACAAGGTTTACAACGTGGAACATGGCATGGGAAACGCCTTCAAAAAAGGCTAATACAGGCTTGCCTCGTTCACCGATCGCGGAAATACCCAATGCAAATAAAACTGTAAAGCAGATGATGGCAAGAAGATCCCCTTCAACCAAGGACTGGAAGAAGTTTGTCGGCACAATGTGCAGGAACGTTTCCGCCACTGATTTATTGCTTTGCTCTTTTTCAGTTTCAACATATTGACTTATGTCAGATTTTTGAGCTTCGTGTATATTAACTCCTGTACCCGGATGGAAGATGTTTGCAAGGGCTAGTCCGAGAATGATAGCAAAAGTCGTAATGATCTCGAAGTACAGAATTGTTCTGAAGCCTAATTTACCGACTTGCTTTCCATTTCCTGCACCGGCTACACCGATGATTAAGCTGGAGACAACAATAGGAATCACTATCATTTTGATTAAGCGTAAAAAGAGATCCCCGATTGGCTGCAGGTAAGTAGGCAATGCTGGGTTGCCATACCAAATAACGCCAACAATAACACCTAGAATAAGTCCAACGAATATTTGTGTGGCTAATCCAAACTTAATTCTTTTCATAGATTACCTCCCAAAAAACAAAGTATCAACATATATCATGAATAGACATATATTTAATCTCACTATTAGATCAAATTATAATAGATAAGAAATGAATTCGTCTATAGTAAATTATATTTAGAAAATAAGAAATTTTCTAAAATGAGGCTGGATTCACCAGAATTATCTAAAAACAGGTGAGCTTTGACCTAACGTAATTATTATTTCGGAATAAAGAAGTGTGGAAAAATAAAGAAAACCCCGCGCATGGTGCGCGGGATATTTACTCTTTATAAATCGTTAACTTTTATACAGTCATTGCAGATGTTTCCGTAACACTCATGCTGCTCTTCTATCTTTTTTCCGCATTCCGCGCACTTTTTCGAAGGCAGGTTTCTAAAAAAATCTGTGATTTTCCCCAGCATAACCAATCCCTCTTTCCCCTTTGTAGTGCCTTCATTGTAATATAACAGATTATAAAAATCAATAACTGTTTTGATACAATGTTTAAAACATGCTTTTTTTAAGAAAAATGGGTATATTGAAGGAGGATCAATTTTCTTGAAAAGATAGGAGGACATTATGAAAGTTACAGTTATCGGATGCTATGGCGGTTTTCCGGCGGCAAATGAAGCGACGTCGGGCTATCTATTTCAATCAGGTGATTATTCTTTGCTTGTTGATTGCGGCAGTGCCGTATTATCTAAGCTGTTCGGGTATGTGCCGGCGGAAAAGCTGGATGCGGTGATTCTGTCTCATTATCACCATGACCATATCGCGGACATCGGGCCGCTGCAATTTGCCAAACAAGTCGGTTCGTTTCTCGGCAAAGGAGAGCATACACTTCCAATTTACGGACATGATGCTGATATAGAACAGTTTCAAAAGCTTACATATAAAACACATACAAAAGGCATTGCCTATCAGCCGGATCAGCCGCTGACTGCCGGTCCGTTTACGGTCACCTTTTTGAAAACAATTCACCCGGTGACGTGCTATGCCATGCGGATTACTGACGGCAGCCATACTGTCGTATATACCGCTGATTCCAGCTACCAGGATTCATTTATTCCATTTTCGAAAAATGCCGATTTGCTGATCTCAGAATGCAATTTTTATGCTGATCAAGACGGGACAAGCGCAGGCCATATGAACAGCCTGGAAGCCGGACGAATTGCAAAAGAAGCGGGAGCGGGAGAGCTGCTGCTGACGCATTTGCCGCATTTCGGCGTGCATGATAATCTTCGCAAAGAAGCGAAAACCGTTTTTAGCGGGGAAGTGAATCTTGCGAAGTCAGGTTTTGTGTGGGAAGGATAAAGGAGGAGCACCATGTTATTTATCGACAATCAAAATATCAATGATCCGCGGATCAATCTTGCTATCGAGGAGTTCTGTGTAAAGCATTTAGACCCTAAACAGCCGTATTTGCTCTTTTACGTGAATCAGCCTTCTATTATCATTGGGAAAAACCAAAATACAATAGAAGAAATCAATACAAAATATGTAGAGGAAAACGGGATTGTCGTCGTCCGCCGTTTATCAGGCGGAGGCGCTGTTTATCATGATCTGGGGAATTTGAATTTCAGCTTTATCACAAAGGATGATGGGGACAGCTTTCATAACTTCAAAAAATTCACTGAGCCAGTGATTCAGGCATTACACCAGCTTGGGGTTGAAGCAGAATTGAGCGGCCGGAACGACATAGTAGTGAATGGCCGGAAAATATCCGGAAACGCCCAGTTTGCAACAAAAGGACGCATTTTCAGCCACGGCACTCTCATGTTTGATTCAGCCATTGATCATGTTGTGTCAGCGTTAAAGGTGAAAAAGGATAAAATTGAATCAAAAGGCATCAAATCGATCAGAAGCCGAGTGGCAAACATCAGTGAGTTTCTTGATGATAAAATGACTACGGAAGAATTCCGCAGCCACTTGCTTCGCCATATTTTCAACACAAATGACATTCAAAACGTACCGGAGTATAAGCTGACCGAAAAAGATTGGGAGGCCATTCATCAAATTTCGAAAGAGCGCTACCAGAATTGGGATTGGAATTATGGCCGTTCACCAAAATTTAACCTTAATCATTCGAAACGTTATCCGATCGGATCGATAGATTTGCGTCTGGAAGTCAAGAAAGGCAAAATTGAGGACTGCAAAATCTTCGGAGATTTCTTCGGTGCCGGTGATGTATCTGAAATTGAAAACCTGCTGGTTGGAAAACAATATGAACGCAGTGTCATCGCTGATGCGCTGGCAGGTGTGAATCTTAAGCATTACTTTGGGAACATTACGAAAGAGGACTTCCTTGATCTGATTTATTAAGGCAAAACACATTGTTTGAAAGACCGGTTGTGATTTTGAAATAATGGAGGCAGGAGGGATTCACATGAAAGTGTTTTTAATCGGAGCGAACGGACAAATCGGACAAAGACTCGTTTCTTTATTCCGAGACAATCCTGATCATTCTGTCAGAGCGATGGTCAGAAAAGAAGAACAGAAAGCGTCTCTCGAAGCCGCAGGTGCAGAAGCTGTGCTTGCGAATCTGGAAGGCAGCCCCGAAGAAATCGCCGCCGCGGCAAAAGGCTGCGACGCGATCATTTTTACAGCGGGTTCAGGCGGCAGCACAGGTTATGATAAAACGCTGCTGGTGGATCTAGACGGAGCGGCAAAAGCGATGGAAGCAGCGGATATTGCGGGCATCAAGCGGTTTGTCATGGTTAGCGCTCTGCAAGCCCACAACCGTGAAAATTGGAATGAATCACTTAAACCTTATTATGTGGCTAAGCATTACGCTGATAAAATTCTCGAATCAAGCGGCTTAACCTATACGATTATCCGTCCGGGAGGCCTTCGCAATGAGTCTGGATCGGGAACTGTTTCAGTCGCCGCAGATCTGGAACGGGGATTCATTTCCCGTGATGACGTGGCAAAAACGGTCATTGCTTCTTTAGATGAAACCAATACGGAAAATCGGGCCTTTGATCTGACAGAAGGAGATACACCGATTGCCGAAGCATTAAAGAAACTATAACAGTACTGACACTCAGGGCTTTTTGCTCTTGAGTGTTTTTTTCTGTTTCTCTATAATGGAGGGGAAATCTAGGCTTCAATAATGAATGACTATTCATTCACTTTAAGGGGTGGGAGAATGAATCTTGTTTCCAAATTAGAAGAAACAGCATCTGAGAAGCCCGACAGCATCGCATGCAGGTTTAAGGATCGCATGATGACGTATCAGGAGCTGAATGAAAAAGTTCAGCGATTTGCGGACGGCCTTCAGGAAGCCGGTATGGAGAAAGGGGACCATCTAGCTTTGCTGCTTGGCAATTCGCCGGATTTTATCATCGCGTTTTTTGGTGCGTTAAAAGCTGGGATTGTGGTAGTGCCCATCAACCCGCTGTACACGCCCACAGAAATCGGTTATATGCTGACAAATGGCGATGTAAAGGCGATCGTGGGCGTTGACCAGCTCTTGCCGCTTTATGAGAGCATGCATGAATCGCTGCCAAAGGTTGAGCTCGTCATTTTATGCCAGACGGGAGATACCGAATCAGAAGCTTCAGACCCAGAGGTCAG
The DNA here is from genome assembly GCF_030519405.1 of Bacillus sp. C28GYM-DRY-1. Lineage (NCBI taxonomy): Bacteria > Bacillati > Bacillota > Bacilli > Caryophanales > Bacillaceae > Bacillus > Bacillus sp. C28GYM-DRY-1. The sequence continues at coordinate 3,125 of NZ_JAUMKF010000031.1, read as the reverse complement.
GATGAAAATGACAACGTTTGCAAAGATATTGTGTCCTACATCTGCCGCTAAACAAAGCCCGGAGATTGTTCCTGATGATACCGCGGTCATTTTGTATACGTCAGGAACGACCGGAAAACCAAAAGGCGCAATGTTGACCCATCAAAATTTGTACAGCAATGCCAACGATGTCGCCGGCTATTTGGGAATGGATGAGAAGGACAATGTGGTCTGCGCTCTTCCTATGTTCCACGTGTTTTGTTTAACCGTCTGTATGAATGCCCCGCTGATGAGCGGCGCAACTGTTTTAATTGAGCCTCAATTCAGTCCTGCATCTATTTTTCAGCTTGTTAAGCAGCGCCAGGCGACCATTTTTGCCGGTGTGCCTACGATGTATAATTATCTGTTTCAGCATGAAAACGGAAAGAAAGATGACTTTTCTTCCATTCGGCTGTGCATTTCGGGAGGTGCGGCGTTGCCAGTCGCGCTGCTGACCTCGTTTGAAGAAAAATTCGGTGTGACCATTTTGGAAGGATACGGGCTTTCGGAAGCATCGCCCGTGACGTGTTTTAACCCGTTTGACAGAGGCAGAAAGCCGGGCTCCATCGGGACAAGTATCTTACATGTCGAAAACAAGGTCGTAGATCCGCTCGGACGCGAGCTGCCCGAACACCAGGTCGGCGAATTGATCGTGAAAGGCCCCAATGTGATGAAGGGCTATTATAAAATGCCGATGGAAACAAAGCATGCGTTAAAAGACGGGTGGCTTTATACGGGGGATTTGGCAAGAAGAGATGAGGACGGCTATTTTTACATTGTTGACCGGAAAAAAGACATGATCATTGTAGGAGGGTACAACGTGTATCCGCGCGAGGTAGAGGAAGTGCTCTACAGCCACCCAGATGTCAAGGAGGCGGTTGTCATCGGGGTGCCGGACGCCCAAAGCGGGGAAGCGGTAAAGGGATATATTGTGCCAAAACGCTCTGGCGTAACAGAAGCGGATATCATGCAGCACTGTGAAAAACATCTCGCCAAATATAAACGGCCCGCTGCCATTACGTTTCTTGACGACATTCCGAAAAATGCGACGGGGAAAATGCTCAGGCGGGCGCTGAGAGATATTTTGCCTCAATAAATAATACGTAAAAAGCGAAGCGGCGAGCTTCGCTTTTTCAATTTCAATCTTTTGCTTCTTTTTTAATAATGTTAAGCAGCGCCTTTGTATCTCTTTTACTTAATTTGTAGTATGTCCCGTCCTTCAAATAAACGGCCTGCTGGCTGCCGTCAACCCATAGTCTGAATGAGTCGTACCGGTCTTTATGAAACTTGATTGTCCCTTCGTAATCAGGGGTTGATGTTTTTTCTGTCTTCAGCTGTTTTCCCTGATTCATAATATCCAGCATGTCTTTGACGTACTGCCTTTTTTCAATCTCGATATCTTCCCGGCCGCTTGAAGACAGCGTGATCAAATCCGCGTCTACCGATTGGTACACTTCGCCTGACCGGCTGTAAAGATAGAAAAATGCAAGAAACACAAGACCAATAACCACGATGGCTGCCACTATTTTTTTCATTTGCATCACTCCAAACATTGTTAGTTTTCCCAGTGATCAGGCAATCCATGCCTAATAGGACGGAAAAGTAAGGATACACAGCTTGGTTCTAAGAATTTGCATTTATGATTACAATAGAAGTAACGGGTTGATGTGAGGAGTGAGACGTTATGCGCAAGTGGATTGCGGCAGCAGGGCTTGCTTACGTGCTGTACGGGCTGTTTTTTTATTGGTACTTTTTCCTGTCGGGTGATTCCACAGTACCGGAGGCTGTGAAAGGGACGCAGGCTGATCCGGCTTCTTTTATGAAGCCGTCTGAATTGGCAGTGGCCGAGCAGTATTCAAATGTAAAAAATTTTTTATTTTTTATAGGGCTTCCTCTTGATTGGTTTTTGTTTTTTGTATTGCTGGTCAGCGGCGTTTCAAAGAAAATCAAGAAATGGATGGAAGCGGCCGTGCCCTTTCGTTTTTTGCAGATTATTGGTTTTGTGTTTGTGCTTTCGCTGGTTACAACGTTAGTGACGCTGCCTTTAGATTGGATAGGCTATCAAGTATCGCTTGACTACAATATTTCCACACAGACAGCGGCCAGCTGGGCTAAGGATCAGGTCATAGACTATTGGATCAGCTTTCCGATTTTTACGCTCTGCGTCCTCGTGTTTTATTGGCTGATCAAAAGGCATGAAAAAAAATGGTGGTTATACGCTTGGCTGTTAACTGTGCCGTTTTCGCTGTTTCTGTTTTTTATTCAGCCGGTCTTGATCGACCCTTTATACAATGATTTTTATCCGCTGAAAAACAAGGAACTTGAAAGCAAAATTTTAGAGCTGGCAGAAGAAGCCGATATCCCGGCTGATCATGTATATGAAGTGAACATGTCCGAAAAAACAAATGCGCTTAACGCCTATGTCACAGGAATCGGGGCGAACAAACGGATTGTATTGTGGGATACGACGCTTAACAAGCTTGATGATTCTGAAATTCTCTTTATTATGGGCCACGAAATGGGCCATTATGTCATGAAGCACGTCTATATCGGACTGGCTGGCTATTTGCTCGTGTCGCTCGCCGGATTTTATATCATTGATAAGCTTTACAAGCGAACGGTCCGCTTTACCCGCAGCATGTTTCATTTGGAGGGACGGCATGACCTTGCAGCACTGCCGCTGTTGTTGCTTTTGATGTCCGTTTTGAGCTTTGCGGTCACGCCTTTTTCTAACGCGGTCTCGCGGTATCAGGAGAATCAGGCTGACCGGTATGGGATTGAGCTGACGGAGAACAGAGAAGCCGCTGTGAAGACGTTTCAGGATTTGGCTGTGACGGGACTGAGCCAGGTTGATCCTCCCGTGCTTGTAAAAATTTTTAGAGGCAGCCACCCTTCGATCATGGAACGGATACAACACGCGGAAAAAGAAGAGAATGCGTCGGAACATCAGGATGCTGACAAATAAAAAGAAGCAGGTATGGAGGGACTGACCCCCGTTTTTGAGACAGGGATCAAAACACCTTTTAAACAGCCAATTGTCGATAGTTTATCGGTGATTGGTTGTTTAGTTTCGTTTGAATACGAATATTGTTATAATAATGAATGTA
>NZ_JAUMKF010000030.1:0-34920 GCF_030519405.1 Bacillus sp. C28GYM-DRY-1 | reverse complement strand
AGAAGAATTTCTTGTGTGGAACATAAGAAAGACACCGTCCTTTTGAAGTCTTTCTTTTATTTTATTACAGGAGAATGGATATTTTAAGGGAAAATAAAAGCTGTCGAGATTTTCTCGACAGCCTGAACAGCTTCACGCTGTCCTCATTTAAATATATTGAACCATCCTTTATGTACAAACCATATCAGCATCCCGATCACAAGCGCGGCCATCAGGCCGAGCACGGCAAAATATCCGTATTTCCAATGCAGCTCCGGCATGTTGTCGAAGTTCATGCCGTATACGCCGACAATAAAGGTGAGCGGGATAAAAATTGTAGACACGATGGTCAATGTCATCATAATCGCGTTCATCCGGTTTGAATTCAGTGTCACGTAGCTGTCACGCAAATCGGACGTCATGTCACGGTTGGATTCCACAATTTCTGAGCTTTAATAAATGATCGTAAATATCGCTGAAGTATGCCTTTATTTCCCGCTGCTCTTTCACATGGTCAAGGCTTAAAATCCGATAGAGTAAATCACGCATCGGAATAATGGTCCGTCTTAGATGCAAAAGGTCTGTCCTAAGATCAAACACCTCGTTCATCAGTGTTCCGTACGTTTTGTGGTGCCGGCTTTCTTCAATTTCGTTCAGCCGGTCTTCAATTTTGTACACGAGAGGAAAATATTCATCAACAAGCTGGTCCATGATCATGTAAGAGATATGCCCAGGCCCTTTTTTAAATATGTCCGGTGAAGCATACAATTGCTCTCGGACTTTGGCGATTCCGGGTGTCTCGTGTAAATGAAAGGTGACGACAAATCGTTCGCCTTGAAAAATATCGACTTCCTCCGTCTCAAGTGTTTCCTTATTCAGCGCATGAATCACGTAAAAGTGATACCCGTCATAATGGTCGAGCTTAGGCCGCTGCATATGCTGGAAGCAATCCTCAATGGCAAGCGGATGAAAATGAAAAGAATCTCTCAATAATGCCGTTTCCGTATCCTCCGGGCCGTATAAATCAACCCAGTACCACGTAATATCAGGCTGTTTCACTCGTTCGATCGGTATATTTTTCAGCAGCTGATGCTCTGTTGTAATTGCCGTAATGTTGATCATAAACAACCCTCCACCTGCCATTATATCATGCGGCCTTTATGAGAAAAGTATACGTTGTTCTGCCTATTTCCAGCTGCGTGTTATACTGGACATAAAACGGAAATAGGGTGGATGCCATGTGGAAAGAAAACGTATCTGTCACGCCTCCGTACCACTTTGACCGCGTGCTGGACAGACTGTCTTTAGACCCTCTTAATGCAACAGATAAAGAAGCGCGGGAAATCCGCGTGCCGATCAGAAACCAAGCGGGAGACGTGTGCATTGTGAAGATAAAGGCGTTAGGACATGCGGATGAGCCTGAGTTTCTTGTCAGCGGAGAAACGGATCAGGACGGGATGATGAAGGAAATCAAGCGGATTTTTCAATGGGAACATGATCTGCAGCACGTTCTCGATCATTTTTCGAAAACGAGTCTGTCCGCTATTTTTGAAACGCATGCAGGCACGCCGCTTGTCCTGGACTACAGCGTGTACAACTGCATCATGAAATGCATCATCCACCAGCAGCTCAATCTTTCCTTCGCTTACACGCTAACAGAACGGTTTGTCCATGTATTTGGCGAACAGAAGGACGGCGTGTGGTGCTATCCAAAGCCGGAAACGATTGCGGAACTCGATTATCAGGACCTGCGCGATTTGCAATTCAGCATGAGAAAAGCGGAATACGCCATTGATACGTCAAGGATGATCGCAGAAGGCAAACTCGACTTGTCAGAGCTTCCGAATATGACGGATGAAGATATTATGAAGAAACTAATCAAAATCAGAGGCATCGGCCCATGGACCGTACAAAACGTCCTCATGTTCGGACTTGGTCGCCCTAATTTATTTCCGCTTGCCGATATCGGCCTCCAAAATGCAATTAAACGCCATTTTGAGCTGGACGATAAGCCGGCAAAGGATGTCATGCTGACGATGAGTAAGGAATGGGAGCCTTATTTAAGCTATGCATCTTTGTATTTGTGGAGGAGTATAGAATAATTCGTCTGACAATGAAGGAAATCATGCAAACGTGTTATACTAGAAAGATGTGAAAAAACATTTCACTTTCTGTCATCTGCAGAAAGCTTCATATAGAAACGGAGAGAACAACGTGAACCAACAAAAAAAACAGGCGCCCGTCGAACTGAAAGCCGGACAAACCTTTCCCTTGACGATTAAGCGTCTCGGCATTAACGGAGAAGGTGTCGGCTATTTTAAGAAAAAAGTCGTCTTTGTGCCAGGCGCGCTTCCCGGCGAAGAGGTTGTCGTGCAGGCGACAAAGGTTCAGCCTAAGTTTTCGGAGGGCCGCATTAAGAAGATCCGCAAGGCGTCAGAGCACCGCGTGACACCGCCTTGTCCTGTATACGAACAGTGCGGCGGCTGTCAGCTTCAGCACCTTGCTTACAGCCAGCAGCTTCGGGAAAAACGTGACATCGTCATACAGTCTCTTGAACGCCATACGAAGTTTAAAGTAGAAAACATGGACATCAAAGAAACGATCGGCATGGACAACCCGTGGAATTACCGCAACAAAAGCCAATTCCAGATCGGGCGTTCCCAAAGCGGCAGCATCATCGCCGGCTTATACGGGCTTGATTCTCATGACATCGTGCCAATTAAAGACTGTATCGTTCAGCATCCGGCCACTAACAAAACAACAGGCATCGTCCGCCGTATTTTAGAGGACTTCAATGTATCTGTTTATAATGAACGGAAACGAAAAGGCGACGTTCGCACCATTGTGACGCGAGTCGGCTTTGAAACAGGAGAGGTGCAGGTCGTGCTTGTGACAGCAAAAGAAACGCTACCGCACAAGGAAGAAATCGTCAAAGCGATCCAAAAGCGCCTGCCAGAGGTCAAATCCATTATCCAAAATGTAAATGGAGCGAAAACCTCAGTGATTTTCGGTGAGAAATCAAAACCACTCGCCGGACATACCGTGATCCAAGAGGTGCTTGGCGACGTATCATTTGAATTAAGCGCCCGCGCTTTCTTCCAGCTCAACCCGGAGCAAACCGTCAAGCTGTATGATGAAGTGACAAAAGCGGCGCAGCTGACCGGGAAAGAAAAAGTCGTTGACGCGTATTGCGGCGTCGGCACCATCGGCATGTGGGTAGCGGACGGAGCGAAGGAAGTCCGCGGCATGGACGTCATTAAGGAATCAATTGATGACGCCAAGAAAAACGCCAAAAAACACGGCATGACAAACGCCACGTACGTGACAGGAACAGCCGAGCACTGGCTCCCTAAGTGGACGAAAGAAGGCTTCCGCCCAGACGTCGTCATCGTTGACCCGCCAAGAACCGGCTGTGACAGCACGTTCCTGGACACGATTAAAAAAGTCAAACCGAAACGCTTTATTTACGTTTCCTGCAATCCATCCACGCTTGCGAAGGACTTGCAGGCGCTGTCAAAGGATTATCGCGTGGAATATATTCAGCCTGTGGATATGTTTCCGCAGACGGCTCATGTGGAAGCGGTGGCGAAGCTTGTATTGAAATCGTCTCATTAAAATAAACAATTCCTAATCAGACCTGGACCTCGGTAAACTAAACAATTCCGATTTTCGGGTCTTTTCCTTGCGATTTGTTTGGGTAGGGACTCAGGAAACAAGTATGTGGTGAGTCCAACACTTTTAGCAAAAAGATTTACATGTTCAAAATTTACTATCGTTTGATAAGAACTGCTGAAGCATGCTAAAAGTGTAAAAAAATATAGTCAGCTTTTTAATTTTTGGGATAAAGGGTTTGCAATATCCCATTATGAAAGGATTTGAATTCGTTATGATAAATAATTTCTGGCGTGAATTACCACGGCCTTTTTTTGTACTGGCTCCAATGGAAGATGTGACGGATGTTGTTTTCCGCCATGTCGTGAGTGAAGCTGGCAGACCCGATGTGTTCTTTACGGAGTTTACAAACTCAGAAAGTTACTGTCATCCGGATGGAAAGGATAGCGTACGCGGCCGTTTGACCTTCACGGAGGATGAACAGCCAATGGTTGCACATATATGGGGAGATAAGCCTGAAAACTTCCGCCAAATGAGTATTGGTATGGCGGAGCTAGGATTTAAGGGTCTAGATATTAATATGGGCTGTCCTGTGCCAAATGTAGCGGGCAATGGGAAGGGAAGCGGCCTTATTTGCCGTCCTGAAGTTGCCGCAGAATTAATACAAGCTGCAAAAGCAGGGGGATTGCCTGTAAGTGTAAAGACAAGGCTCGGTTACACAGATGTGGACGAATGGCGTGACTGGCTGACACACATATTGAAACAGGACATTGCGAATCTTTCCATTCATCTGCGTACAAGAGCGGAAATGAGTAAAGTGGATGCGCATTGGGAACTCATCCCTGAGATTAAGAAACTTCGTGACGAGGTTGCGCCAGATACACTGTTGACAATCAACGGGGATATCCCTGACCGCCAAACTGGCTTAAAGCTTGCTGAACAATACGGTGTTGATGGGATTATGATTGGGCGCGGTATTTTTACAAACCCATTTGCCTTTGAAAAGGAGCCGAAAGAGCATAGCAGCAAAGAATTGCTTGATCTCTTAAGGCTGCACCTGGATCTTCATGATCAATATTCAGCATTAGAAGCCCGTCCGTACAAGCCTCTTCCTCGCTTTTTCAAGATTTATCTCCGTGGATTCCGAGGCGCAAGTGAATTAAGAAACCAATGCATGAACACAAAGTCAACAGATGAAGTGCGTGCATTGCTCGATGAATTTGAGAAAAAGTATCTTGATGGGGTGGAGGAACAGTAGAAGTTCCCAATTCAAGGTAAAAGCGAAGTAGGACGCTAACTAAACTGGTGTGATTACTTAAAATTAGAGTTGATGATAAGCAGTTAATTGGCTGGTAGGTAAACGGGGTTGAACCCGACTATTCCAGCCAATTTTTGTTATAATAGTACTCTTTAATATTTTGGTTCCAGAATAGGAATTATAAAGAGAAATATATTAGTAACTTTAAGATAGAGTGATATAATCCTTAAAAAAGGAATAAAAAGATTATTAAAGAAAAATTATCAGAAAATGGGATGATATTTATTTACATATTTAAGATATTATGCTACCATTTGCTAGGTGTTGGTCATAGATTATAGTGTATGAGCATAAAAGGGGAAAGATAGTTTTATGGCAAAGGTAGTAGAAACGGTTATTAAAGTTAGTTTAGGTTTCCTTAAGGTTGAGAGAAAAGTAACAAAAAAAGTTCCTGATAAGAAGAAAAAGAAAAAGAAGAAAAAGTAATACATAAAATATTATCTCTGCATTTGATATAATTAAATAAAAAAATCTATACTATATCTATGACTAACCTGCATGGGGGAATACATCATATGTCTAAAAAAACAATAGTAGAAGTTATAAAATATACTTTGCCAGTGAAAAGCAGAATCGCTCTGGTTGTGGCGTTCATTTTATCGTTGTTAAGCGCTGCTATTGGTTTGGTTTCTCCATTGATAGTAAAGGAGTTTGTTGATCAATTTTCAAACCAAGTGCTGGATTGGACGTTAATTGCCCTTGTAGTTGGTTTGTTAATAACAGATAGTGTATCTTCTACAGTTGCTTCCTCTATTATAAAATTTACGGAAGAAAAAGTAGTATATCTATTAAGGGAAATCTTATGGAGTAAGATATTAAGACTACCTGTTTCATATTTTCAAAGAAATAAGTCTGAGTCTTTAGTTAGTCGTCTTACTGAAGATGCCACATTAATTTCGTCCATCTTGACAAAAGATCTAATAGATTTTGTAATGGCCATTATATCTGTGATTGGAGCCATTATAGTCTTAATGTTTACTGATTTTTGGTTAACTATATTAGTGATTGTGCTTGTACCGCTTACTTTTGTTTTAATTTTACCGCTTTTTAAAAGGATAGAGCTTATTAATTATACTCGACAAGAAAAATTATCAGAAGTTACCGTGTTTTCTTCTCAAATACTAAGGAATTTTAAAATTGTGAAGGCTTACGGTAGGGAAGAGGATGAACAAGCCAAAGGAAAGAACTTTTTTTCTAGCATGTATCAATTGAGTATTAAAGAAGCGATTATAGATTCCGTAATTTATCCTTTATTGAGTGTGATTGGTTTTGTGATTGTTGTTATCGTTGTTGGATTTGGTTTCTGGCGTTTAGGTTCTGGAGACCTCACAATGGGTACATTAGTTGCTTTTGTATTATACTTATTCCAGGTTATTGTACATGTAGCGGGTATTGGGATGAATATTGGCTCATATCATGAAGCGAAGGGTTCCTTAAAACAAGTTTTTGGAATTTTAATGGAAAAAGAAGAAGAGAACAAAACAGAGAATGATAGTAAAATGCGATTTCCTTATAATGAAATTAAACTTGAAAATGTTAATTTTTCATATAATAAGAAGGAAAATGTCATCACTAATCTCTCTTTAAATGTTTGCCGTGGAGAAGTGTTGGCGTTGATTGGTGAGAGCGGTGCAGGCAAATCAACAATTATCAATTTGCTTGAAAGATTCTACGAACCAAATTCTGGCGACATGTTGATTGATAACATTTCTTATAAGAATATTCCTCCGCAAGTTTGGCGAAAAGGGTTTAGCCTTGTTTCGCAAGATACATCGTTGTTTGACGGAACAATTAAGGATAATATTAAATATGCAAATCCAAATGCAACAGATGAAGAAGTGATTTTTGCAGCAAAACAAGCGAGTGCTCATGAATTTATAATGAAATTAGACGAAGGATACAATTCGGATATTGGTGACTATGGTAGTTATTTATCTGGAGGACAAAAACAAAGAATAGCAATTGCTAGAGCTTTTTTAAGAAAAAGTTCATTTGTCTTATTAGATGAGTATACGTCTAATGTTGACAGCGATACTGAACAGGAATTAATTAAAGCAGTTTCTCAGTTGAGAGGGAATATGGGGTTTATAATTATTGCTCATAGACTTTCCACTGTAAAAGGCGCCGATAAAATTGCTGTGATTAAAGATGGGCAGTTAGAGGATATTGGAACGCACGAAGAATTAATAAAGAGAAATGATTATTATGTAAGGGTAATTAGAGAACAGATGGATCGTGGCAATGGTATATTATGTGAGTTAGACGAAAAAAACTAACAGGATTAAGTTAAAATACTCCATTAGGCTGCTATGCTACCAAATTCTTTTGGTATATGGTTGCCTAATTTTTTTATACGTTTTTTCTTTTCCCTAAAATAATATTGATCAATATTATTTTACATTGAATGGTGTGAGGTGTAGATATCTTTTTCTATACCCACCCCAGAGCTGCCTTTTTAAAAAGAAGTTAACTGCTTGAAGGCGGAATGGTGACAAATATCATTCCTCAGCAAGACAAAATGATCATTTCGTGATCTTGAGAAACGAGTGCGAAGGATCATTGACCACAGTGTAGCCATGCATAACCTCAATATAACATCGAAATCATTGGAACGTTATCCGATCAAATGTGATGAGGAAGTGGTCAAAACTGTACTTGAAGCGCAGCAGAGGTTGATTCAAGCTAGATAATCGAAAGGTAAACGAGCAGGGAGGAAAAGGAACGTATATGATTATCGGTACCGACATCGCCGCCTCGCTTTGTCATGAAAAATTCAATATCCAGGAAGACATTCAGCCACGAGATTGTCCAGCTGCTGAGCGGGCGGCAATGAAGCTGTTGAAGTAGAGGGATTATAAATAGTAAGAATCAAGATAGCAGGGACAATTTTCCTTGCTATCTTTTTTTATCTAAAAGGATAAGATAAAATACATGGTAATAATAGGAGATGGTGCGGATACATTGAAGGGGGAATTTGATGAAAGAATTTCCTATAATTGAAACAAAAAGATTATGTTTAAGAGAAGTAGACTTTGAAGATGCCAAAGATATGCTAACATATCTTTCAGATCAAGATGTTGTTAAGCCTATGGGGCTAGAACCCTTTGAAACGACTAGTGATGTTTATAAAGAGATTAGGTGGTATAAATCCATATATGAAAAAGGTACAGGAATTAGGTGGGGAATCACACTTAAAGATTCTGGCATCGTCATAGGAAGTTGTGGGTTTCTTAATAGACTTGCAAAACATTATCGAGCTGAAGTTGGGTATGAATTAAGCAAAGAACATTGGAGAAAAGGAATCGTCAGTGAAGCATTAGAGGCTGTCGTTAAATATGGATATAACCACTTGCAGCTGGAAAGAATTGAAGCTCTTATTGAACCTTCTAATATCCCATCGATAAAACTAATAGAAAAACAAGGTTTTAGCAGAGAGGGCTTGCTGAGACATTATGAATTTACTTGTGGTACATTTGAAGATTTATATATGTATTCAATGATCAAAGAAGATTTTACATCTGGTTTGTGAAAAGATAAATATGGAAGAAACTAACTGCGATCTGAAAAACAGATTCTATGACCTGCGAAGTGCCAAGAGAAATTAAACAGGGCACTTGTTATTTTGGGTATTATATAAAAAAGAAATAGGGAGAGAAAAATGAAACGACTATGCATCATCCCCTGCGGCAAGAAAAAAATATGGGACGTCCAGCCCGATACCGGGCCGGTAAGAGCAGAGGACGCTTATCTCAGCCCGTTTCATCAGGCGTGCGAGCAATATGCGAAAGCATTTTTCGATGAGTGGGTGATTTTGTCTGCGAAGCAAGGCTTTCTTCGCCCTGATGATATCGTATCGGAAAATTACGATGTGACTTTTGGCGCCGGTCATCCGGAAATCATGACAGCGGAGGAGCTGCGCCGCCAATTTTATGAAAAGGGCTTATCTGATATCGAAGAGCTTGTCATGCTTGGCGGAAAAAAATATCGAAGCGCGCTAAACGCCGTCATCGGCAAGCATCAACGAATCAGTTGGCCTCTGTCATCGTATAAAGGCATTGGCTACATGCTGCAAGCGCTGAATCGGGCTGTTGAAGATAAACAAGAATTGTAACACAACATATCAAGGAAAGAGTGTGAATAGGAAAAAACTTGTGGTTGGCTTGCTTGCCATTACGGTATTCGGATGCGGCTTATATACCTATCATGTATGGTTCGGTGATCCATTTACGAAAAATGCCGCAGAGCAGAAGCTTATTTCTTATGTGAAACAAACCTATCCCAAAAAAGAAATCAAGATCACGGATGGAGTATATAGCGCTAAAACCTCTGAATATGTGTTCCAAGCAAACACCCAATCTCATCGTTATCCAATGTGTACAAAGGGATTTTTCCATCTGAAAGTCACGTGCGATGGAATTGAAGAAGCGTATACCGAATCAGTAGCAGGACATGTAAGTGAAGAAGCATCGAAGGAAATTAAAGCAGATCTGAAAAAAGCGGTTCCGCAAATCATAAAAGCCGCCGCTGCGTTGAGCAGCGAAAACGGTCAGTTCACATTAGATACAAAATGGAACAAACAGCTGGCTGAAAAAGCGCCTATGAGCATAACGATTCAATTAGATGCCCGAGTTATCGAAAACAGGTGCTTCAAAGATAGCGGAAACGGTCAGAAAAACACTTAATGAAAAAAAGATTTACATATTCAAACAGCACGATAGACTGTATGCGGAAGGACGCGGACGGCGGTTTCGGTTATGTCAGATATTCAATTGATTTTCTTCCGGGAACAGCCATTCAGCCAAACGATGCAGAGGAGTTAGGCGGTTGATTTCCGAGGAAATAAATACGTCGATCATTGTCAAAGACCGGGTGATGCCCGGTCTTTCTGATGCCATAAAACGAGACAAATGGATCAGATCGAGACAAAATGAGACACCTGTCTCAAACTGTCTCCAGTGTAAAAATAAAAAAGACTGATTTTACGGGCGCCAAAGGCTGGCACACTTCTTGCATTGATTAACGTGAACCCTAAATAGAAGGAGGCACACACAATGGAACTGTTAAAACGAGAAGGCTTGTCATTAACTGAGGAAAAAGCGCTGTGGATGTACCAAAAGATGCTGGAAATCAGGGGCTTTGAGGACAAAGTGCATGAACTGTTCGCAGAGGGAGTGCTTCCCGGATTCGTCCATTTGTATGCTGGTGAAGAAGCAGTAGCTGTAGGCGTGTGCGCTCACTTAGATGATGGCGACAGCATTACAAGCACGCACAGGGGACATGGCCATTGTATCGCCAAAGGCTGTGATCTGGATGGCATGATGGCGGAAATATTCGGGAAAGCGACCGGACTGTGTAAAGGCAAGGGTGGTTCTATGCACATTGCCGATCTCAATAAAGGCATGTTAGGTGCAAATGGAATCGTGGGGGGCGGATTTACGCTTGCATGTGGATCAGCGCTCACCGCTAAATATAAACAGACTAAAAATGTAAGCGTTTGCTTTTTCGGAGACGGAGCAAATAACCAAGGCACCTTCCATGAAGGGCTGAACTTAGCGGCAGTGTGGAACCTTCCAGTCGTTTTTGTTGCCGAAAACAACGGCTACGGCGAAGCCACGCCATTTGAATACGCGTCAGCCTGTGATTCAATCGCTGATCGGGCAGCTGCCTATAACATGCCGGGGGTCACGGTGGACGGAAAAGATATTTTGGCAGTTTACCAGGCAGCCGAGGAAGCGATAGAAAGAGCAAGAAACGGCGGAGGCCCGTCTTTGATTGAATGTATGACCTACAGAAACTACGGACATTTCGAAGGAGATGCCCAGACCTATAAAACGAAGGATGAAAGAGTTGAGCACCTTGAAGAAAAGGATGCTATTCGAAGCTTTAAAAACTACCTGTTAAAAGAAACAGATGCTAATAAGCTGTCAGACATTGAACAGCGTGTCAGCGAATCGATTGAAAAAGCTGTTTCGTTTAGTGAAGACAGTCCATATCCAAAGGAATCAGAGCTGCTGACAGACGTCTACGTGTCATATGAAAAAGGGGGAATGTGAGATGGCGAGAGTCATAAGCATGTCAGACGCGATCAATGAAGCGATGAAGCTCGCGATGAGAAGAGACGAGAATGTGCTTTTGATCGGCGAGGATGTCGCCGGGGGAGCGGCGGTCGATCATTTGCAGGATGATGAAGCTTGGGGCGGCGTATTAGGGGTTACAAAGGGGCTTGTACAGGAATTCGGGCGTACAAGAGTGCTGGACACCCCGATTTCTGAGGCGGGCTATATGGGGGCGGCAATGGCTGCGGCATCAACCGGACTAAGACCGATTGCCGAGCTGATGTTTAATGATTTTATCGGCACATGCTTTGACCAGGTGATCAACCAAGGGGCGAAATTTCGCTATATGTTCGGCGGAAAAGCGCAAGTGCCGATTACCGTCCGCACCACATACGGAGCGGGGTTCCGGGCTGCTGCCCAGCACTCACAGGCGCTGTATGGCCTTTTCACGAGCATCCCGGGTTTGAAGACGGTGGTTCCGTCCAACCCGTATGACGCCAAAGGCCTGCTGCTGGCGGCAATAGAAGACAATGATCCGGTGTTCTTTTTTGAAGACAAAACGTCCTACAACATGAAAGGCGAGGTGCCGGAAGATTATTATACAATCCCGCTTGGAAAGGCGGACATCAAACGTGAAGGGAGCGACATTACGCTATTTGCGGTCGGTAAGCAGGTCAATACCGCACTTGAAGCGGCTGCTCAGCTTTCAGAAAAAGGCATCGAAGCCGAGGTGCTTGACCCCCGCAGTCTATCTCCTCTGGATGAGGAAGCGATTTTTACATCGTTGGAAAAAACAAATAGGCTGATCATCATTGATGAAGCCAATCCGCGCTGCAGCATTGCCACGGATATTGCTGCGATTGTTGCCGACAAGGGCTTTGATTTGCTTGATGCGCCGATTAAACGAATTACAGCGCCGCATACACCAGTGCCGTTTTCACCAGTGCTTGAAGATCAATATTTGCCGACACCAGATCAAATAGTCAGCGTCACGCTTGAATTGCTTGGCGAGCCGGCAATGAATTAAAGGGGGGACACAAATGGCGGTAAAAGTAGTGATGCCAAAATTGGGAATGGCCATGAAACAAGGGGAAGTATCGATATGGAATAAGAAAGTGGGCGACCCGGTTGAAAAGGGAGAAAGCATTGCCAGCATTCAATCGGAGAAAATTGAAATGGACATCGAGGCGCCCGAAAATGGAACGCTAATCGATATCAAAGTGAAAGAAGGAGAAGAGGTTCCGCCCGGCACAGCGATCTGCTACATCGGGGACGCCAATGAATCGGTGCAGGAAGAGGCGAGCGCGCCTGCTGCTAAAGACAGTGTGCCGCAAGCCGTCCAGCCCGTCAAACAAGAAAACAAACCCGAAGCCTCTAAAAAAGAACGAATCAAAATCTCTCCAGTCGCCAAAAAAATAGCGGAAAAAGCGGGATTAGACTTGAAACAGCTGAAAGGCAGTGGGCCAGGCGGGCGAATCGTAAAGGAAGATGTTACAAAAGCGCTTGCTGGACAGAAAAATGATCGGACAGAGCCGGTTTCTGAGCAGAAGGCACAAGAAACGCCGGTGACAGGCATGAGAAAAGTCATCGCGGCCAGAATGCAGGAAAGCCTGGCAAACAGCGCGCAGCTGACGATTACGATGAAGGCTGATATCACCAAGCTGGCAGCCCTTCAAAAACAGCTCTCTCCAACAGCCGAAGAGAGGTACGGCACAAAGCTGACGATGACTCATTTTATCTCAAAAGCCGCCGTTCTCGCCCTGCAAGCTCATCCTGTACTGAACAGCGTTTATCAAAATGAGCGCATCATCACACATCCCCATGTGCACCTTGGTATGGCTGTGGCCTTGGAAAATGGCTTAGTGGTGCCAGTCATCCGCCATGCTGAAAAGCAATCGCTGATCGAACTGGCTCACTCCATCTCAGAAAAAGCCAACAAAGCACGCGAGGGACGCGCGGGAAGTGAAGAACTGCAAGGATCAACCTTCTCCATTACAAATCTTGGCGCTTTCGGAGTGGAGCATTTCACGCCGATATTAAATCCGCCGGAAACAGGCATTCTTGGCATGGGAGCAAGCTATGATACGCCGGTGTATCAAGGGGAAGAAATTGTCAAAAGCACGATCCTGCCGCTCAGCCTGACATTTGATCACAGAGTCTGTGACGGCGCCCCTGCCGCTGCCTTTCTAAAGGCGATAAAAACATATTTAGAAGAACCGGCAGCATTAATTTTATAGGAAAGCAGGTGAAAACGACATGACACTAGCCATTATCGGCGGCGGGCCTGCAGGCTATGCGGCTGCAGTCTCCGCGGCACAGCAGGGCAGAAACGTGCTGCTGATTGACAAAGGCCGCCTTGGGGGAACCTGCCTGAACGAAGGCTGCATCCCGACGAAGTCTTTGTTAGAAAGCGCAAACGTTCTTGATAAAATCAAGCATGCCGACCGCTTTGGGATTGAGCTTCCGCCCGGTGCAATCTCGATTGATTGGGGCAAAATGCAGGATCGAAAACAACAGGTAGTCAGACAGCTTGTCCAAGGCGTTCAGTACCTAATGAAGAAAAATCAAATACAGGCTGTGAAAGGAACGGCTTCCTTTCTTTCTGACAGAAAGCTCTTAATTGAAGGAGAGAACGGAAAAGAAATCAGAGAGGCGGACCAAGTATTGGTTGCTTCCGGATCAGAACCGATCGAACTCCCATTTGCCCCGTTTGACGGCGAATGGATCATCGACAGCAAGGATGCGCTTTCGCTTTCTGAAATTCCGTCATCACTTGTCATTGTTGGCGGGGGTGTCATTGGCTGCGAGTACGCCGGGCTGTTTGCCAGACTGGGATCGAGGGTGACCATCATTGAAACAGCCGGCCAGCTGATTCCGGCTGAAGATGAAGATATTGCCCTTCTCTTTCAGGAAAAGCTTGAGGAAGACGGTGTTGAAGTGCATACCTCATCCCGGTTAGAGCGGGTGGATCAAGCGGACAAAACGGCCATTTGGAAAAGCGGGCAGCGGGAGTTTAAAACGAAGGCCGATTATGTGCTGGTCGCGATCGGCAGAAAACCCCGTCTTGACGGATTACAGCTGGAGCAGGCTGGAGTTGGTTTTTCTCCAAAAGGCATTCCGGTGAACGACCACATGCAGACAAACATTCCTCATATATATGCATGCGGGGACGCAATCGGAGGCATTCAGCTGGCACATGCAGCTTTCCATGAGGGCATCATCGCTGCTTCTCACGCTTCTGGAAGGGATGTCAAAATCAATGAGAAACATGTACCGCGCTGCATCTATACATCACCGGAAATCGCGTGTATCGGAATGACAGAACAACAGGCAAGAAGCATATACGGGGATGTGAAAATTGGCGAATTTCCTTTTTCCGCAAACGGCAAGGCGCTCATTAAACAGCAAGCAGAAGGTAAGGTCAAAATCGTGGCTGAACCGGAATTCGGTGAAATCGTCGGTGTCTCGATGATTGGTCCGGATGTGACCGAGCTCATCGGCCAAGCGGCGGCGATTATGAATGGCGAGATGACGGCTGATATGGCGGAGCACTTCATCGCCGCCCATCCGACACTGTCGGAAACATTGCACGAGGCGCTGTTAAGCACGATCGGGCTTGCAGTGCATGCATAACACGGAAAAAAGCAGGCGCACGGAATACAGGGCGTCTGCTTTTTTATTGTTGAAAGCGCTTTATTTTTCCCCTACAATAGATGAAAACAGCGTGTAAGGGAGGAGCGATCAAGGAAATGAATTCGATCCCAAACGATTTGCAAACCTGGAAACGTTTTGTGAAGGACGGTGTGCTTGACGAAGCCCGATTAAGAAAACGGATCGCCGAGTCATGGCATCGCTGCAAAAAAGCCGAGGTCAATCCCTATTTAGAAAAAGGCCCAAAGGTGTTACAGCAAACTGAGCTGGATCAGCAGTCAAAAAAGCATTCATTTTTCCTGACGACCGCAAAGCCTTACCTTGAAAAACTGCTGCCTGCCATAAAAGAGATGGAAATGATAGCGCTGTTAATTGATTCAGACGGCGTTGTTTTGGCATTGGACGGACATCCCCGTGCACTTTATGAAGCCAAAAGCATCAACTTTGTTGAGGGCGCATGCTGGACGGAAACGGCTGTCGGAACAAATGCGATTGGCACGGCGCTTCACATTAGCGAGCCGGTTGCGATACAAGGATCAGAACATTACTCTATCGCTTCCCATCAATGGAACTGTTCAGCCGCTCCGATTCACCATGAGGATGGCAGTCTTGCAGGTGTGATTGACATATCGTGTCCAGCAGCAGGCGCGCATCCTCATATGCTCGGTATTGCTACGGCGATTGCCTATGCCGCGGAACGGGAAATGGCAGCTAAAAGCCGTGAGAAAGAGCTGGAGCTGATCAGCCGTTTTGGAGATAGGTCTGCATCCCGTGTGCCAATGGTGCTCTGCAATACCAAACAGCATATCATCAGCGCGAGTGAAGCGGTTCGAACCTCAATGCCGGATTGGCAGGGCAGGCACCTGTATGAGTTGAAGGCACGAGGCTTCTCAATCGAAAAAGCCGTCACCATGGGGGATGGCGGCACTTGTTTTTATCTGTCGGAACAAAAGAAAAAGGCGGCGTTTCAATTCAATGGAGTCATCGGGCAGAGCAGCCGATCGCAAGCAATGCTGAAGAGCCTAGAACGAGCGGCTGCGGTGGATGCAACGGTCTGTCTGTCGGGGGAAACTGGCACGGGGAAGGAAGTCGCAGCCCGCACGCTTCATGAGAACAGCGAGCGGCGGCACGGCCCGTTTGTTGCTGTCAATTGCGGAGCGATCCCGTCTGATTTAATTGAAAGCGAGCTGTTTGGCTATGCGGAGGGCGCTTTTACGGGAGCGAAACGAAACGGCTATAAAGGCGCCTTTCAAAAAGCGAATCAAGGCACTTTATTTTTAGATGAGATCGGAGAAATTTCCCACTCGATGCAGGTTGCGCTTTTACGGGTGCTTCAGGAACGGAAGATTACGCCGGTCGGAGGGACGAAAGAAATTCCGGTTGATATCAGAGTCATTGCCGCCACGCATTGTGATTTGCGCGAGCTTGCTGAAAGCGGAAAAATCAGAGAGGACTTGTTTTACCGCCTTCATGTCTATCCAATTGAGCTTCCTCCTTTACGAGAACGCACCGAAGATATTCCGGATCTTTTTCAGTACTACAAACAGAAAAATCATTGGCCTGGCGAACTTCCCCCTGCTTTTTTGGAGGTGCTGAAGCAATGGAGGTGGCCGGGTAATATTCGCGAGCTGTTCAATGTGTTTGAACGTCTTTGCATCAGATTTCCGGACGGCCGGCTGAGAGATGAGCCGCTTACGGCTTTACTGGAAGCCGCAGGACTTCCGATCAGTCCGGCAGAAAAAAAGCCGGCTGATGCCGGCGCGCTGCCCCTTCGTGAGCAAATCCAAAGAGATGTCATCATCAAAGCGCTTGAATCCGCTAAAGGAAACGTCTCTCAAGCCGCCAAAATCAGCGGGATACCCCGGA
This sequence comes from Bacillus sp. C28GYM-DRY-1, assembly GCF_030519405.1. Lineage (NCBI taxonomy): Bacteria > Bacillati > Bacillota > Bacilli > Caryophanales > Bacillaceae > Bacillus > Bacillus sp. C28GYM-DRY-1. The sequence goes on along the minus strand of NZ_JAUMKF010000030.1, from coordinate 18,438 downwards.
GCACTTTTTACAAAAGGCTGAAAAAATTCAACTTGTCCGCTGAATCATAAAGCATACTTCTTTCAAGAAATGGAAACGTTATGGATGAAGGAGGGTGTTAGCATGAATAGTCAAAGGGCGAAAGAAATTGTAGAATCTCCCGACATGAAGAAAGTAACATATAATGGAGTTCCTATTTATATTCAGCACGTGAATGAAGAAAACGGAACAGCGAGAATTTATCCGCTGGACGAACCTGAGCAGGAGCATGAAGTACAGCTGACCAACTTAAAAGAGGATTAAACAAAAATGGCCCGCTTGGTAAGCAGGCCATTTTGTTATCCGCGCGGCGCAAATAAGATGACACAGACGCCGATGAGGCAAATCATTGCGCCGATCCAGTCATACAGATCAGGTATTTTCCGGTCGACAAGCCATCCCCACAGGACCGCAAGCACGATGAACACCCCGCCATAAGCGGCATATACACGGCCGAAGGAAGGGAAGGACTGAAACGTCGGAAGAATGCCGTAGACAATCAAGATCAGCGCACCGGCAATCCCGTAGCCGACTGGCTTTGCTTCTCTCAGCCACAGCCAAACGAAATACCCGCCGCCAATTTCGGCAAGCCCCGCCGCGAGAAATAAAAGAATGGTAATCAGCATCACGCGCACTCCTCAACTTGCTTTTCTCTTTCATTATAAAAGAGGAGTGCTGTTAAAGCTTTGGATGATTCTCAAATTCCTTTAAATACGCGTTGCGCTGAATCTCCGTAAATTGGCTGATCCAGTTGCTTTTCGCCTCTTCATTCAGATGGGGGAGGATATAGCGTTCAACCGCTTCAAAAAACAACGGATTCGCGATAATGTTCCAGGTAGGGATGCGAACGACTTTGCCGTTTGTTTTCTCGATGATAATATCCTCAAAAAAGATCCCTTTCAAACTGTAATGATGCCGCCCCATATAAATCCGTTTTACCTCAGAAAACAGCACGCTGCGCTTTCTCGAGAAGATCTCGCCATCAGGCCCAGTCTTTACGCTGAAAATGACATTTCCCCGGCTTGTGAACGCCGGAAAAGCCATAAAAAATGTGATTAATCCATAAACAATCGCCATTAATCCTCCGCCCAAATAAAGCAGGGCATACTTAGATTCAAATGTGAGAGCTTCAGAAACCAGCCATACTCCTGCAATAAAAGCGCCCCCTGTGGCGAGGAACAGCCATATTCTAAAAAACATTCTACTCTTGACCTTAATTACTTCATTGTTTTTCAATTGCTATTCTCCTTTATCGCTCTTTAGCAAAAAAGTATTCCTTTTACCACATCTTTATTTGCTGGTACGATAGAAAATTCATTTTGAGTGATACCTGTTACCAGCCAAGTATGACGGCTGCCAGGCAAGACGAAAGCCATGTCAGCCACTTCCGGCGAGTTGTCTTTGTCATAAACAAGGCGCATCAGCGTATCCATTTTCCCTTTTCGTGAAGCCAGATCATTTACGAATCGGGTAATATCCTCTTGATGTTCATGCTTAACGAGAAACTCTTTCAGATGTGTGGGAGTGTCTGAAGCACCTTCCAGAAGCAATTCAAATTCAGTTGATGTCAGAGTAATAATTGATTCTATGTTATCCTCAGCATCTATTATATTTAAAAACTCGGATGTTTTAGAAAGTAATCCGTCACTTAAATCCATTTTTTTGATGCTGTGCACCTGTTCATCAAACAGCAGCTCATGAGAGTAAGTGCCGAACTTAGAAACGTGGCAGGACACATTCTGTTCTTGGCCTTGTTCATCAAATTTGGACAGTTTCACTGTATAATCCGCGTCGTTTAATACATGGATAAACGGGCAGTACTCGTCCTTTAATCGGTATTGATGATTACGGTATTCCGCCGCATCTTTGGCTAAAAGCGAGCGGCATGCCGCTTCGAACAAAGCACCGAGCTGTTCATCTTCTATTTCCGGAAAATAGGCCTGCTTCAAGGCCATTCCCTGTTCAAAAAACCCTTCGCTATAAAAACAAAATAAGAGTTCTTCTATGCTGATCGTAAACTGCTTCATTGTTTATTCTCCTATCCAAATGAAAGTTTCCCTTTGAGGAAATGGGTTGCGCCGTGTATCAGCGAGTCTGCTGTTTTCTTTGCTTTTTCCATTCCTTTTTTCGCGCTGTCTATCCCTTTATGTATCGTTTGATTCGCCGCATCTATGCCATCATTCACTGATTTGACGACTTTGCCGGCTGATTCCAGCCCTTTCTTGGCTGTATCGACGACAGCGTGAATCGGTTCTTTCAGCTTTATCGCCGCTTTTTCAGCAAAGCCTGATGTGAATTTTGCGATTTTTTCCCCAACAAAACCTCCTACGGCTGATCCGATTGTGCCTCCGACTACTGTACCAACAGGGCCTAACACACTTCCAAGGGCACCGCCGACGACAACGCCTGCCGTAGCTCCTCCTGCGATGAAAATAGTGTTATTCACAGCATTCCCGACGGCCTTGGCATTTTCACGCTTGAGAACTTCCGGTTTGTCTTGGTATTTCGCGTAATTTTCAGCAATTTTCAAGCCCGCTCCGAACGTTTCGGTCGCACCGGTGATCAGTGTGGCGGTAATGGCATTTCCTTTAGCGAATTTTAATCCCGTTTTTCCGACATCCTTCAAAGTTGAACGTACGCCGGCTTCATTAAGAAATCCTCTTGTGTAGCTTCTGACGCTATTTGAAAAATCCACTGTATCCTGAGGGAAGTACTTTGTAAACTTTTTATGGACCAAATCTGAAAATGGCCGGTTTGTCTTTTTAAACAAATATTTAGGATTCAAAAGCACGCTGGCGGCTTTTTGATAATGTGAGCTGTCAACGGCTCTGGAAATACCTAATAGAAGTTTTGAGTGCTGGGCGGTATGCAAGCCGCTGGGCTGCTTCACGAATTTCGTAAGCCCTAATCCATAGTATTTTCCCTGTGTCAGCATAAGGGCGGTTAAGCTTGTCATCGTTCCGTATTTGTCATAAGCATGATAGAGCTTTCGTAAAATATCATCTTGTTCCACAAATTTGTCGCTCGTTTTTCTGATAAAAATTTCATTGTCACTCAGCTTGGTGACGAGCGCTTTTCCTGAACTCCACGCATCGCCGACTCCGGAAAAACAGCTGCTGTAGCGGGGATCGCACTGTAAAATCATCTGCCCCAGCTCCACATGCAGTTCCTTGTATTTATTTTCCATATCAGTTAATTCTGTGACTACATCATTTGCCAGCTGTTCGAGCTTATCCGGATCAACTGCAATGTTTCCTGACACACCGTTCACCTCCCGCGTTTATGTCTTTCCTCTCTTGCTTTCCGTTCCAGTTCTTCCATTCTGGCAATTTCAGCTTTTCGTTCTTCTATTTTGACGGCGGCTGCCTTCAGCTCCAGGCTAGTTTCAAGCAGCTCCTGTTCGAATCGATCGTAGGAGGCTTTCGTTTCCTCGAAATCCTGGTCGAACGAATCTCTTGCTTCTCCCTGCCAAGCATCCCCCAGTGCAGATATTCGGAATTCAAGCAGCATTTTGGAGCTTCTGACCTGTTCCGCGGCCGCACTGTACTTGTTTGCCAGCTCAATAACTTTATATGAGTCCAACTTTTGTCCCCTGCCTTTTCTAATTTCACGCACAAATGGATGTTTTATATAAATGATTATAAATAATTCGGCATGTATCCGAATCGTACAAAAGAACCTTTTCATAATAATTGGAAGGACGTATATTCACTTGATTTTCAAAGCTAGTGAGACTTTATGATTATTAAAAAGGTAAAAAAATCAAATCGCCCAGATGTAAAGTGAATGAGAAATTTCCCGCTCTATGGGAAAAAACACTAAAGTTGATCAAATGCCCTAAGTGCGCCAAACGTGTTACGGGACAGGCTCTTCCATGATATAAATGAAATGTAAACGTTATCAAGGAGGTCGTCATATGAAGGAAAAATCATTCTCAATCGTAATAGCGGGCGGAGGGAGCACTTTCACTCCAGGGATCGTTCTGATGCTCTTGGACCATTTGGAGGAGTTTCCAATCAGAAAGCTGAAGCTCTATGATAATGATAAGGAAAGACAGGACCGCATAGCAGGCGCTTGTGACGTTTTTATCAGAGAGAAAGCGCCGGACATTGAATTTACCGCGACGACTGACCCAGAAGAAGCTTTTACAGATGTCGATTTTGTCATGGCGCACATCAGGGTAGGGAAGTACGCGATGCGTGCGCTGGATGAACAAATTCCGTTAAAGTACGGAGTTGTCGGCCAGGAGACGTGCGGGCCGGGCGGAATCGCATATGGCATGCGTTCAATTGGCGGTGTGCTTGAAATATTAGATTACATGGAAAAATATTCGCCAGATGCGTGGATGCTCAATTATTCCAACCCGGCGGCGATCGTAGCCGAAGCAACGAGACGACTCAGACCGAATTCAAAAATTCTCAATATCTGTGATATGCCGGTTGGAATCGAAGACCGGATGGCGCAAATTCTCGGCCTGTCTTCAAGAAAAGAAATGAAGGTCCGTTACTACGGATTAAATCATTTCGGCTGGTGGACATCGATTCAGGATCAAGAGGGCAACGATTTGATGCCGAAGCTGAAGGAGCATGTATCTCAATACGGGTACATTCCGAAGACGGAGGCTGAAGCAGTGGAGGCGAGCTGGAATGACACGTTCGCCAAGGCGCGTGACGTGCAGACAGCAGATCCTGACACACTGCCGAATACGTATTTGCAATATTATTTGTTTCCGGATGACATGGTGAAAAAATCAAATCCGAATCATACGCGTGCAAATGAAGTGATGGAAGGGCGAGAAGCCTTTATTTTCAGCCAATGTGACATGATCACACGCGAGCAGTCTTCAAAAAACAGCGAAATTAAAATCGATGATCATGCTTCATATATCGTAGATCTGGCCCGGGCGATTGCTTACAACACTGGTGAACGAATGCTCTTGATCGTTGAAAACAACGGTGCGATTGCGAACTTTGACCCGACTGCGATGGTCGAGGTGCCGTGTATCGTCGGCTCAAACGGGCCTGAACCGATCACCGTCGGCACTATTCCGCAATTCCAAAAAGGGCTGATGGAGCAGCAGGTATCTGTTGAGAAACTGACTGTTGAAGCGTGGGCGGAGAAATCGTTCCAAAAGCTCTGGCAGGCGCTGATCCTCTCAAAAACAGTACCGAATGCGCGTGTGGCCAGGCTCATTCTTGAGGATTTAATTGAGGCCAACAAAGACTTCTGGCCTGAGCTTGACCAAAGCCCAACCCGCATTTCATAACTGAAATACCCCCCGTTTTCGAATCTGTTATTGTATATAATAGAAAGAAAATGGGGGGATCTGATATGAAGCTCGACGAACTGATTAATCAGCACTACGGCAAATTAAATGACAACGATTTTCATATTTTAAAATATATATTGAATCACAAGCACACGTGCTATCATCTTGGAATTGACGCGCTGGCCAAAGCTTGCAGTGTCTCGCGTTCCTCGATTTTGCGGCTCGCCCAAAAGCTCGGTTTCAGCGGCTACAGTGAATTTCGCGTCTTTTTAAAGTGGGAAGATCAGCCGGAAGAAGGCGAGAGTATGAGTTTTCAAAAGCTGCTTGACGATATGGAGGCAAATCTGAAATTCTTAAGGTCAAAGGACATGACGGAGATGTGCCAGCTGATTGATGAAGCCGACCGCATTTTCGTGTATGGATCAGGAAATGCGCAAAAGATATGCGCCCGCGATTTGCAAAGAATGTTTATTCCGCGCCATCGGTATCTTATTTTGATTGAAGACAGAAATGAATTTAAACTGATGCGCGATGATTTTAAAGTAAACGATCTGTTTATCATCATTTCTCTTTCCGGAGAAACACCGGAGCTGATTCCTCAGGCAAGAATGCTTTCTGCAAAGGGTATTCCCTTTATTTCCATTACGAATTTAAAAAACAATGTCCTCGCCCAACTGACTCCGCATAATCTTTATGCGGCAAGCAAACCTGTGACATTAAGCGATAAAACGGAAATTGTTGCTTTTGCACCATTTTTTCTCGTTGGCGAAGCATTGTTCCGCGCATATGTTGATTACAAAGAGGCAGAAAAAAATGACATTGAGTAGCAGGGGGTTCTGGTATGATGCAAAAAATTCAGCGCTTTGGAAGCGCGATGTTTGTGCCTGTTCTATTATTCGCGTTCGCCGGCATTATCGTCGGTATCAGTACGCTTTTTAAAAATAAAACCCTCATGGGCCCGCTTGCCGATCCTGACGGGTTTTGGTATCAGTGCTGGTATATCATTGAGCAGGGCGGCTGGACTGTATTTAATCAAATGCCGCTCTTATTCGCCATTGGCATCCCGGTTGCTTTGGCGAAGAAAGCTCAGGCGCGCGCCTGTTTGGAAGCGCTTACGGTTTATCTGACGTTCAATTACTTTGTCAGCTCGATCTTGACGGTTTGGGGTGGCGCATTCGGCGTCGACATGAACCAAGAGGTGGGCGGAACGAGCGGGTTAACGATGATCGCGGGCATCAAAACACTTGATACCAACATTATCGGAGCCATCTTTATTTCCTCAATTGTCGTCTTTTTGCATAACCGCTATTTTGATAAAAAACTGCCCGATTTTCTCGGCATCTTTCAAGGCTCAACGTATATCGTGATGATTTCCTTCTTCATTATGATCCCGATCGCCTTGGCCGTCTCTTACATTTGGCCGATGGTTCAGACGGGAATCGGCTCACTTCAAAGCTTCTTGATTGCTTCTGGGGCGGTGGGCGTCTGGATTTACACATTTTTGGAACGGATTTTGATTCCGACCGGCCTTCACCACTTTATTTACACGCCGTTTATTTATGGGCCTGCAGTAGCAGAAGGCGGGATCGTCACGTATTGGGCACAGCATCTCGGAGAATATTCGCAAAGCGCCAAGCCGCTGAAAGAGCTTTTCCCGCAAGGCGGATTCGCACTTCATGGGAACTCGAAAATCTTCGGCATTCCGGGGATCGCCCTGGCGTTTTATGTCACAGCCAAAAAGGAAAAGAAAAAACTGGTCGCCGGGCTGCTGATTCCTGTCACGCTGACGGCGATTGTCGCGGGTATTACTGAGCCAATTGAGTTCACTTTCTTATTTATTTCTCCTTTTCTATTTGCGGTTCACGCCGTGCTTGCCGCAACAATGTCGACAGTCATGTATATGGCCGGTGTCGTCGGAAATATGGGAGGCGGGTTGATCGAAGCAGTGACCTTGAACTGGATTCCGCTCTTTGGCAGCCACGGTATGACCTATGTGTATCAAGTTCTGATTGGGCTCTCTTTTACAGCTATTTATTTTTTCGTCTTCCGATTTTTAATCCTCAAATTCAATATCGCTACACCGGGACGGGAAAAGGATGATCAGCAGGAAACAAAGCTGTATTCGAAACAGGAATACAGAGACAGAAAAAACAAGAGGGACGAAACGGCCGCCGCCGCTGAAACGGCAGATGACACCGCCGTTTTGTATATTGAAGCACTGGGCGGAAAAGACAACATCACAGAAGTGACAAACTGCGCCACCCGCCTCAGAGTCAGTGTCAAGGATGAAACAAAGGTTGAACCCGACAGCGTATTCCGTGCTCTTGGCGCCCACGGCGTCGTCAGGAACGGAAAAGCGTTTCAGGTGATTATCGGATTGAGCGTGCCGCAGATGCGGGAGCGTGTGGAGAAAATATTAAATCAATAATGCCAGCCCTCCTTTTCGGGAGGGTTTTCGTTTGCCGTCAAAAAGACCGTCATAGTAAAGTAAAAAAAGAGATAATCGAGTAAAAAGGGGTTTGGAGGCTTTTACATGCAAAAGGCTTTATCGTTTTTAAAACCATACTCATTGCTGGTGGGAATTGCGCTGATTCTCATGTTGACGGAGCTTGCGGTTGAGCTGATTCAGCCTTTATTAATCGCAAAAATCATTGACGATGGGATTTTAAAACAAGACCTGCGGCATGTGTGGACATGGGGCGCGGTCATGGTCGGACTGACCGTGTTATCGTTTGCGGCGGGAATGCTGAATTCCTTTTATGCCGCCCATGTCAGCCAAAGCTTTTCCTACGATACGAGAAAAGGGCTTTTTCAAAAAATCCAGTCCTTCTCCTATTCTACATTTGGACAGTTTTCATCCTCTTCGTATATCACAAGGCTGACAAACGATGTCACTCAGGTTCAAAACATGATTTTTATGAGTTTGCGGTTCATGCTGCGGGCTCCGTTAATGATTGTAGGCGGCATTGTGCTGTCGCTTGCCGTTAACGTGAAGCTCGGCTTTTTTCTGCTTGTGACCATTCCGATCCTCATCTTGTTTTTACTTTGGGTATTAAAGAAAGGCGGGGCGCTGTTCCGCTCAGTGCAGAAACGGCTGGATCAGGTGAACACCGTCATGCAGGAAAACTTAACCGCAATCAAGGTGATTAAAGCGCTGCTTCGCGGCAGCCACGAGGTCAAAAGATTTATTAAAGCCAATACGAGACTGATGGACAAAACAGTTTCAGCCTTTCAGCTGGTAGAATTCACGATGCCTGTGCTGATGCTGCTGATGAACCTCTGCATCCTTTTGATTTTGTGGTCAGGGGCCTACAGTATCACGAACGGAAGCACTCAAGTCGGTGATGTTGTTGCGATTATTAACTACGCAACACGAATTACGGGCGCGCTTTCGATGTTTCCGTTTTTGATTATGATTTTCACCCGGGCAAAGGCTTCAGGGGATAGGATCGGCGAAGTGCTTGAAACGGAAGGCGATGAGCGGGAGGAAGGCGTCATATCTGAACGTTTGTCGGGACGGATTGCGTTTCAGCATGTATCCTTTCGTTATCCTGACATGGACAGAGAAGCGCTGCGAAATGTTTCATTTTCCGCAAAGCCGAGGGAAACGATCGCGATTCTCGGTGCGACAGGATCGGGCAAGTCCACTCTCTTTCAGCTCATTCCGCGGCTTTATCAGCCAGATTCAGGAAGCATTTACATAGATGAAAAGCCGATTCATGATGTTCCGGCAGAGGGGCTTCGCAAGCAAATTGGATATGTACCGCAGGAAGTGCTCCTGTTTTCTGGCACAATTAAAGATAATATCGCTTGGGGCAAAGAAAATGCTTCACTTGATGAAATAATGGAAGCAGCCAAACATGCGCAAATTCATGAAACGATTATGAAGCTCCCAAATGGGTATGATACCGTGTTGGGACAAAGAGGCGTCAACCTGTCCGGCGGCCAGAAGCAGCGGATCTCCATAGCGCGGGCACTGATCCGAAAGCCGGCGATCCTTCTTTTGGATGACAGCACAAGCGCACTCGACCTGCAAACGGAGGCGAAGCTGCTTGATGCGATCAGCACATATGAGTGCACAACTTTGATTATTACGCAAAAAGTTACGACGGCAATGAAAGCTGATGAGATTTTGCTGCTTGAGGATGGCAAACTGATTGAAAAAGGCACGCACAGTGAACTGCTTTCTGAATCTCACTTATACAAGCGCATTTACGAATCGCAATTCGGAAGGGAGGGGAGCGAGTCATGTTAAAGGACATCCGCAAGCCTTTCCAATATCCCAAACTGCCAATCGACAAAAAGAAAGGCGCGAAAAAGCGGGCGAAAGCAAAGGATGCAAAAGGCACACTGAAGCGAATCTGGTCGTACTTGGCTGAACGAAAAGGACTTCTTATCCTTGTCATGATGATGGTTGTCATCAGCGCGATATTCGGGCTTCTTGGCCCATTTGTGATCGGAAAGGCCATCGACCATTTTATTGTTGGGAAAACGGTCAGCGGCCTGATTCCCGTTTTGCTTCTTCTGCTCGCTATCTATATCATTCAGTCCCTGTCGCTCTGGTTTCAAAACTATTGGATGATTACGATCTCTCAAGGCACTGTTTTCAGAATGAGAAGCGAGTTGTTCACCCATTTGCACGAGCTGCCGATTCCGTTTTTTGATAAACAGCGGCACGGTGAGCTGATGAGCCGGGTGACGAATGACATCGAAAATGTAAGTTCTACCTTAAACACGTCAGTTATTCAAATTTTGTCAAGTGTCATCACCTTTGTCGGGACGATTGCGGTCATGCTGTTCATGAGCCCTCTCCTTACATTGATTACGCTGACCATTATTCCGGTGATGGCAGCGAGCCTGAAATGGATCACCAACCGGACGGGAAAGCTGTTTAAAGAACAGCAGAAAAACCTTGGTGAACTGAATGGATATATTGAGGAATCAGTTTCCGGGGCAAAGGTCATCAAAGCATATTCGCGAGAGAAGCAGATTACTGCCGAATTTCTTGAAAAAAACGCTGCGCTCAAGACCTCGGGCTTTTGGGCACAGACGATTTCTGGCTTTATCCCGAAAGTTATGAACGCTTTGAATAACTTAAGCTTTACGATGATTGCCGCAATCGGCGGTTTTTTCGCGCTGAAAGGCTGGATCTCCATCGGCTCCATCGTTGTCTTCGCCGAGTATTCAAGACAATTCACACGCCCTTTAAACGATCTGGCCAACCAGTTTAATACGATGCTGTCTGCGATTGCCGGTGCTGAACGGGTGTTTAACGTGCTTGATGAAAAAGAGGAGCGCGAGGATGAAAAGAACGCCGTACATCAGCCGATCCAAACAGGCAGTATTGAATTCCGGGATGTGTCCTTCGGTTACGACGAGGGTCAGCCAACATTAAAACATTTACAGTTTACCGTGCCTGCCGGGCAGTCTATCGCGTTTGTCGGACCGACGGGAGCGGGGAAAACAACTGTCACTAACCTGCTTGCCCGTTTTTATGAGCCTGATGAGGGAACGATTTTAATCGACGGTACAGATATTAAAACCCTTACCAGAGCCAGCCTGAGAAAAAACATGGGGTTTGTCCTTCAAGATTCTTTCTTATTTCAGGGAACAATCAGAGAAAATATTCGCTACGGCAGGCTTGATGCTTCTGATCAGGAAGTCGAAGCCGCGGCAAAAACAGCGAATGCCCACAGCTTTATTGAAAGGCTGCCAAAAGGGTACGACACAGTGCTCACGCAAAACGGATCAGGTATCAGCCAAGGGCAGAAACAATTGATTTCCATAGCGCGGGCTGTGCTTGCTGATCCGGTTCTTCTCATCTTGGATGAAGCGACAAGCAACATCGATACCGTCACAGAAGTTAACATTCAAGAAGCGCTTGCCCGTTTAATGGAGGGAAGAACAAGCGTCATCATTGCCCACAGGCTGAACACCATTCAAAGAGCGGACCAAATTGTGGTGCTAAAAGACGGCGAAATGATTGAAAAAGGCAGCCATGACGAGCTGATCCGGCAAAAAGGATTTTACAGTGACTTATATGAAAGCCAATTTGAGAAATAGACCTTTGTCCCGCACAAAGGTCTTTTTTGTTACAGTTTTATAGTAATTTTATTTCATTTTCGTAAAATGTAACAAAATTACTTGACGTAAACAAGTTATGTATATATACTAACTTACATTAAGTAAGTAATAATATTTTCAAGGAGGATAAAATGAATAAATCATTTGAAATTGGCACATTACTTTTAAGAGTTATGACAGGTATTATCTTTTTTGTTCATGGTTTATCAAAGTTTCAGGGAATGGAGGGAACCATCCAATTTTTTGGCAGCCTAGGCCTTCCAAGTTTTATGGCATATGTCATCGCAATGATTGAATTGGTAGGCGGAGTGCTTGTCTTCTTCGGATTGGCTACACGTATTGTCAGTGTTCTGTTTGCTCTCACGCTGATCGGGGCCATCATGACAGTCAAGCTGAAAGCACCTTTCATGGGCAATGCAGAATTTGATTACCTTTTGCTTTTAACATCAATCCACCTGGCACTTTCCGGAAGCCGTTTCTTGGCGCTGGACCCACTTGTGTTTAAAGCAAAAAAGAGCGAAAACGTATCAGCATAAGAAAAGAGGCATACAGCATGACCAGCATTCATGAGGATACAAGAATTGGCTATGTTAAACTCACAATCCGCAGTCTGGAGCGTTCCCTTCAGTTCTACTGTAACGTCATCGGCTTACAAGTCGTACAAAAGACGGATCGCCAAGCTGAATTAACCGCTGACGGGAAACGTGTACTTCTTATTCTTGAAGAGAATCCAAGCGCCGTTGTCTTGCCTGAACGGTCTGTGTCGGGTTTATATCACTTTGCGATTCTTCTTCCGAACAGAAAGGAACTTGGTATCGCGCTGGCCCGTCTGATTGAACACGGCATTGCCATCGGACATGGGGATCATGCTGTGAGTGAAGCGCTCTATCTGTCTGATCCTGATGGAAACGGCATTGAAATGTACGCTGACCGCCCCCGCAGCACGTGGCAGCGTGATCGTGAAGGAAACTACGTCATGACGACAACTGCGGTGGACATCGAGGGCCTTATGGAAGAAGCCGGAGATGAGCGGAAAACAGCACTTCCGAACGATACAATGATCGGGCACATTCATCTGCATGTCAGTGATTTGAACGAAGCAAAAGCGTTTTATATAGATGTGCTGGGCTTTGACATTGTCGGAAACTATGCGGGCATGTCCGCTCTCTTCGTTTCAGCCGGGGGATACCACCATCATATCGGCTTAAACATTTGGGCTGGAAGATACGCGCCGCCAAAACCGACAAATGCCAGCGGACTAGACTATTACACGGTTGCCCTGCCTCATCAAGAGGAACTGGTTCGAGTGGCAGACCGAGTCAAACATGCCGGATATTCGATTGAAGAAACGGAAAATAGCTTCCGTGTGAAAGATCCTGTTTCCGGGGCCCATATTCTATTTGTGATTTGACTGTACTCCCTTTGCAAAAAAAACGGCAGAGGGATTTTTTAATTTCCAGAAACTCCTGTCAAAAATGCCCTGAGGCAGGTATGATAAAAAGGGAATTGGGTAACGGGAGTGATGAGCGTGAAGGCTCTTATATTTACCAGGATTTTCACCTTAATGGTAAGCTGTTCAGTTTACTTTTTTCTTGTAAAAGATGACCGTTGGTTTGAGTATTTATTCATCGTTGGCGCTGCGGGTGTGTTCTTAGCAAATCATCTTTTATTAAGAGTAGAGAAATATGGCATCTTGTTTTGCCTGATTGATATTGCAGTTGGCTTTTCGTTCGGTTTCATGTTTCCGGGTACAGGTTTATATATCACATTGCTCAGCCCGGTTGCGGTTACCTTTTTTCTGAAGGGATTTAACCGAAGAACAGTGTGGTTTGTCTTGTGTTTTTGTTTGATGATGTGGCTGATTGTGCTCATTCGCACATATCGTATGTTCGGCGATGAATATGTGATGGATCATTGTATCAGCATGACATTTGTCGTCTTTTGCGGAGTCGTTGGAAAATTAATCCGCAAGCTGTTGGATGCGGAGGAAACGGCAAAACAGCAGTTTCAGGAACTGACAGAGTCTCACAAGGCGCTGTCTGCTGCACATCAGGAGCTTCATTTATATGCGAAACAGGTTGAAGAGCTGACTGCCATTCACGAGCGGAACAGAATGGCAAGGGACATCCATGATACAGTGGGGCATAAAATGACGGCTCTTCTCGTTCAGCTGCAGCTTCTTCGTGAATGGCAAAAAAGAGACGGACAAAAAGCGGAGGAGACGGTCGGGATATGTGAAACGCTTGCCCGTGAAGCGCTTGATGCTGTCCGCTTATCAGTACGCACCCTGCAAACGGAAAAGGATCATTCGTTAATCGATTCACTGAAACAGCTGACAGAAGACTTTTACAAGAATGCGGGAGTCACAACCGAATTTGCGGTCAGCGGCGATCCGGCGGTGATTCCGCTGTCTCTTCATCCGACTTTAGTCAGAACGGTGCAGGAAGCGCTGACCAATGCCAAACGGCACGGCGGCGCCACAGCCTGTTCGATCCAGCTTGCCTGCACAACGGACAGTATCCGCCTTGTCATGAAGGATGACGGAAAAGGAAATCCCGAGACAGCACTCGGCTTTGGCCTTTTGAACATGAAAAAGCGGGCAGCGGAGCATGGCGGAACGATTCGCTTTGAGAGTGAACCGGATCAAGGATTTACAGTAATTGCAGAATTTTCACTGGCTAATAAAAAATGGAGCTTCGGGCCCGCGCAGCAAAAGGAGAGTTTATCATGATTAGGATCATCATTACCGACGATCAAGATATTGTCAGAGAAGGGCTGGCATCCCTGCTCCAACTCCGAGAAGAGCTCGATGTCATCGCCACGGCGCGAAACGGACAGGAAGCCTACGAAAAGGCGAAGGAACTTGAACCGGATATTGTGTTAATGGATATTCGAATGCCGGTGTCCAACGGAGTAGAAGGAACAAAATTGATTACAAGCTCGCTGCCCGGCGTAAAGGTTTTGATGCTGACAACCTTCAAGGATTCAGAGCTGATTGCAGAAGCGCTTGAAGGAGGTGCGAGCGGGTATCTGCTGAAGGATATGTCGGCAGATACGATTGTAAAAGCGGTAATGACTGTTCATTCGGGCGGAATGGTGCTCCCTCCGGAACTGACTGCCCAAATGCTGAATGAATGGAAGCGTGAAAAACAGCTGAAAGGAATAAACGAGATAGAAAAACCTAAGGAGCTCTTCGACCTGACTGAGCGCGAAATGGAAGTTCTGGCTGAGCTGGGGTATGGGCTGAATAACAAAGAAATTGCCGAAAAGCTGTTCATTACAGAAGGTACAGTGAAAAATCACGTTTCAAACATTATCAGCAAGCTGTCTGTCAGAGACAGGACCCAAGCCGCCATCTATTCCGTCAGATATGGTGTATCTATCTTTTGACACATGACGTTTTGTATATGCGTTTCTATGAAAAGGCCTTTTCCAGGCCTTTTTTTCATGCCTTACAATCTACCTGGCGCTACATGCCGCACATCCTTCTTTTATCTACAATAGTGATGGGATTAAAAAAGGAGTGAAACGACATGCTGCAAGCAGAAAACATCAAAAAGGCATATGGAAAAAAAACAATCGTGAAAGGCATTTCTTTTTCCCTTCAAAAGGGTGAGTCGTTCGGGCTGCTCGGGCCAAACGGTGCAGGAAAGTCCACAACCATCTCGATGATTTCCGGCCTGGTGCCGCTTGACAGCGGACACATCACAGTCGGCGGCTATGTCATCGGAAAAGAAACGGCCAAAGCGAAACAAAAAATCGGCGTTGTCCCGCAGGAAATTGCTTTATATCCAACGCTGACAGCCATTGAGAATCTTATGTTTTGGGGGAAAATGTACGGCCTTACACACGGCGAGGCCAAAAAAAGATCGGCTGAGATCCTTGAATATGTCGGCCTGACTGAGCGGGCCAAAGATAAAATTGAAACGTTCTCAGGCGGAATGAAACGGAGAATCAACATCGGGGCCGCCTTAATGCATAAGCCAGAGCTGCTGATCATGGATGAACCGACTGTTGGCATCGACCCTCAATCGAGAAATCATATTTTAGAAACGGTGAAACAGCTTAATGAAACAGGCATGACAGTGATCTATACAAGTCATTACATGGAAGAGGTCGAGTATTTATGCGACCGGATCGGCATTATTGATCAAGGAGAAATGATTGCAATCGGCACGAAAAGCGATTTGTGCAGCCGCCTTGGAGGCGATACCATCATACAGCTCACGGTTAGCGGGATCGATGAAGCGTTTCTTTTTGCAATCCGTTCCCTGGCTCATGTGAATGATGTGACAGTACATGAATCAGAGCTCAAAATTGACATTTCTGCAGCTCATCATGAAAAAGTGGTTACCAGTCTGCTTGCTGAAGCCGCTGCCCACCATATAAAACTGCTGTCTCTTCAGGTGCAGGAACCAAATTTGGAGCGCCTATTTCTGAATCTGACCGGACGCACTTTGCGTGATTGAGGAGGGACTTCTATGAAAAAAAGCATATGGATCGCATGGAAAGATGTCAAAATCAGAATCAAGGACAGAAAAGGATTTATGATGCTTATCTTAATGCCGCTGATCCTAACGTGTATTTTAGGGGCGGCGCTTGGATCGGTTGTTGACGGAGGCAGCCAGATTGATGACATCAAAGTCGGCTATGTCCAAGCTGATCAGTCAGAAGCAGCGAACATGTTCAAAACAGATGTACTCAAAAAAATAAAGTCGATAAAGGTCACCCAAGCCGGCAGTGAAGATGAAATGAAGAAACAGCTTGATGAAAAGAAAATCGATGTCGGCATCGTCATTCCGAGCCAATGGGAAAGCGGCAAAACGTCAGCTTTTGTCTATGCTGCCCCTGATCAAACCTTAAAAAGCGCCATTATCAAAACAGCCGCCGCATCTTTCATAGACCAATATAAAGCGGTAAAAGAAGCCGCGTCAGCCTCAATGGACTACCTCAGCAAAACGGAAGCTGTCAAGCAAGGAAAGCTTGATCCTTCACATTTTGCAGAAAAGCTGGTCAAGACGCTCGAAAAAGAAACGGGTAACAAGCTCACTGTGACGGAGACATCAGTCGGCAACAAGGCAGTTAGCAGTTTTCAATACTATTCGGCGGCAATGCTTTGCATGTTCATGCTGTTTCATATGACAGTCGGGGCGAAATCATTTTTACAGGAAAAGGAGACAGAAACGCTTGCCAGAATGCTGATGACGCCTGCGCAAAAATACGCCATTCTCCTCGGAAAGTGGCTCGGGACGTATCTATTTGCCATCATACAATTTTTCATATTTCTGATTGTCACGATCAATGTATTTGGTGTGGACTGGGGTGGCAATCTGCTGTTTGTGAGTGTACTCGGGCTTGCTTACGCTGCAGCTGTATCAGGCATTTCAATGCTGCTTGCGTCGTGCATCAGCGATATGAAATCGGCTGATGCCATAGGCGGCTTCGGCATTCAATTGCTTGCGGTTCTCGGCGGGTCCATGCTGCCGCTGTACCAATTTCCGGACGTCTTGCAGTCTGTATCCAAAGCGGTGCCAAATCGATGGGCGCTTGACGGCTTTCTTTCTTTAATGGAAGGGGGAGGCTGGGCTGACCTTCAAATGCCTGTCCTTCTTTTTGCGGCGATCGGCCTTTGTTCACTCGTGCTTGGTATCAGACGGCTTCATACAAGATAAGGAGGTACACCAAGGTGAAAAAAATCATAGCCATTTGCGGCATTGAGCTTTCTCTCATTTTCAAGAAGCGGCAGAATTATTTGATGATGTTTGCTGCCCCGCTTTTGCTGACCTTTGTATTTGGGAGTATGCTCGTTAGTCATGATGACAAGCTGCGCCTTGCAATCGTTGATCAGGACGACACGATCCTCTCACAGCATTATATTCAGCAGCTGAAGGCACACGATGGGATGTACACATTCGAAAACATGTCTGAGAGCAAAGCGTCAGAAAAGCTGAAGCAAAAGAAAATAGCCGGGATTATCGTCATTTCCCGCTCGTTCCAGACACAGCTCGAAAAAGGAAAACATCCTGAGCTGATCTTCCGCCACGGCCCGGAGCTGTCGGAAGCGCCTATGGCTAAACAGTATGCGGAAACCACATTGGCAAAGCTCAATATTCAGGTATCCGCGGCGAAAACGGCGGCTCAGGCAGCGGGAGAGAACTGGAAGGCGGCTTATAAAACAGTGATCGCCAAGGATCATAAAGATGCAGCTCCAGCCGTAAAACAAAAAACGCTCAGCGATAAAAAAGAAGGCACAGGAGGAGGTGACACAGCCTCCAGAGCAGCAGGCTTTTCCATCCTGTTTGTCATGCTGACAATGGTGGGGGCTGCGGGAACAATTTTAGAAGCAAGAAAAAGCGGCGTCTGGTCCAGGTTGCTTACAGCCTCTGTCAGCCGAGCGGAAATCGGTGCAGGGTATGTGCTGTCCTTCTTTGTCATTGGCTGGATTCAATTTGCCATATTACTACTCGCAACCCATTGGCTGTTTGGCATCAACTGGGGCAACCCTGTTGCAGTTATTGTGTTAGTATCGTTTTTTCTGCTGACCGTTGTCGGCATTGGATTGGTGATAGCGGCCAATGTTAGAACGCCAGAACAGCAGCTTGCGTTTGGAAACTTGTTCGTCATCGCAACGTGTATGGTAAGCGGAATGTATTGGCCGATAGACATTGAACCGACATTTATGCAGACCATCGCTGAATTTCTTCCGCAAAAGTGGGCGATGAGCGGGCTGACTGAGATTATGGCTAACGACGCGCACATCACAGATATTCTCGGGATCTGCGGCATCTTGCTTGCTTTTGCAGCCATTACCTTTACAGTGGGGCTGAAAGCGCTCCGCGCGTAAAAACCATCTGCCGTTTAGGGACTGACCACCGTTTTTGAGACAGGGATCAAAACACCTTTTAAACAGCCAATTGCCGATAGTTTATCGGTGATTGGTTGTTTAGTTTCGTTTGAATACGAATATTGTTATAATAATGAATGTATTCTGTGACAGTGCGTTCTGCGATGGCGGTCGTAGTTCGATCAATGCTGTTAAGATAGAACGTTTCAGACTTTAGTGAGGA
>NZ_JAUMKF010000002.1:0-320616 GCF_030519405.1 Bacillus sp. C28GYM-DRY-1 | reverse complement strand
TTTTCGAAGCAAATGATCCTCTTCGACGAGTTGATCAAGCAGAACAAATTCGGCTGCGTTTTGAGAAGAATTTCTTGTGTGGAACATAAGAAAGACACCGTCCTTTTGAAGTCTTTCTTTTATTTTATTACAGGAGAATGGATATTTTAAGGGAAAATAAAGGCTGTCGAGATTTTCTCGACAGCCTGAGCCCTTTATATAAAGGGCTCTTTTTATGTCTCAGGATTCGACAAAATCCGAGGAGTGTGAAAAAATATAAAGGCAAGAACATTACGGAGGGGAAGAGATATTGAACGATAAAGTAACTGCGGTCAGGGATGTATGGCGCTATGAACAAGGGGAAATAAGCAAAATAGAAGACCGGATGGTGACGGAATACCCTTTGACAGTGATACTGAACGGAAGTGAATTTGTGACGCTCGTTTGTACGCCGGAGCATATCAAAGAGCTTGTCATTGGATTTCTCGCATCTGAGGGTGTTATACGATTTCAAAAAGAGATTAAAAGGTTTACAATAGATGAAAGTCTCGGTTTTGTTTATGTCGATCTCGTTCATCCTGAGACATTGGATCAAAAGGATTATACGAAACGGGTGATCGGCTCATGCTGCGGGAAGGGCCGCCATTTTTATTTTCAGCAAGATGTCAAAACCGCCAAAACGGCTGTCAGCCAAATCAAGGTATCGCCTGAAGCATGTCTGGCGCTTATGAAAGACATGCAACAAGGGAGCGGAACGTTTCAGGATACGGGCGGCGTACATAATGCAGCGCTTTGCGACACAGAGAAACTGCTGTTAATGCGCACAGATATCGGACGGCACAACGCGCTTGATAAATTATACGGACACTGTCTTCTGAACGGGATGTCCGTCCGCGACAAACTGATTGTGTTCAGCGGCAGAATATCATCAGAAGTCCTGTTGAAAGCGGCAAAAATCGGCGTGTCGATCGTCATTTCCAAATCGGCCCCGACGGAGCTTGCGATTCAAATGGCTGAAGAATTAAACATCACAGCGATCGGATTTGTCAGAAACGGATCATTTAATGTATATACACACCCTGAGAGAATCAGGGGATAGGAAGGGGCTGTAGCTATGATTACAGAATCGCGTCAGATGTTGGATAAGAGGAACAGACCGCTGAGAGACCTTCGCATTTCTGTTACAGACCGCTGCAACTTCCGATGCACGTACTGTATGCCCGCCGAATTATTCGGTCCGGACTATCCGTTTTTAAAGAAAGAGGAGCTGCTTTCGTTTGAAGAGCTTGAACGGCTTGCGACGCTATTTGTCACAAGGTTCGGCGTTGAAAAAATCCGCTTAACCGGCGGAGAGCCCCTCATGAGAAAGGATATGCCGGAATTAATTAAGAAACTGGCCCGCATTCCGGGCGTCCGTGATATTGCGATGACGACAAACGGATCATTGCTGCCTGTTTATGCGGAGAAGCTCAAGGAAGCCGGGTTGAAACGGGTCACGATCAGCCTTGATTCCTTAGAGGATGAGCGATTTAAAAAGATAAACGGACGCGGAGTTTCTGTCAGCAAGGTGCTGAAAGGCATTGAAGCGGCGAAGCAAGCGGGGCTTGGTGTTAAAATCAACATGGTCGTCCAAAAGGGCGTCAATGAAAAAGATATACTGCCTATGGCCCATTACTTTAAAGAAGAAGGGCATATCCTGAGATTCATTGAATTTATGGACGTGGGAAACACCAACCAATGGGAGAAGAAGGACGTCATGACAAAGGCGGAAATTATTGATTTGATCAATGAACACATGCCGGTTGAACCGATAGCGCCAAATTATAAAGGCGAAGTGGCTTCCAGATTCCGATACGTGGACGGATCTGGGGAAATCGGCGTCATATCATCTGTATCTGATGCATTTTGCGGATCGTGCAACAGGGCTCGTCTTTCTGCGAGAGGGGAGCTGTTTACCTGCTTATTCGCTTCAAGCGGTTTTGACCTCAGAGGGCCGGTTCGGCAGGAATTAAGTGATGACGAACTGTCAGAGATGATCGGCACTGTTTGGAAAAATCGGATCGATCAGTATTCGGTCGATCGTACGCTATCAATAGCATCAGACAAAAAGAAAGTAGAAATGTCTTATATAGGCGGTTAATATGAAATAATAAGCTTATCGGTACTGTCCGGTAAGCTTTTTTTATGAAAAAGTGTAAGTGCAAAAAATACATACAAAAACCGTAATATATAAAGATAGGCATAAGGAAGGAATCATCGTAAGAATTTTTAATTCCAAAGCCATACATTATGATAAAATATAACCAATTAGAAAATAGAAAGGGTTGGAGGGGCATGGCCGCGTACGAGATCCCGTCATCTCAAGTAGGAGTGAAAATTAATAAGTGGTATAAGCACATTTTGGCATTTCAAGTGGCTGATGCCGTTAAGCTGAAGGAAGAGATTGATCAAGACATAGAACAGATGGAAGAGGATCAGCTGCTTCTCCTGTATTATCAGCTGATTAGTTACAGGCACCAAATTATGCTGGATTATGTAAAGCCCGGCCTGCACGAGGAATCTCAGCTTCAATATCGTGAATTGATCAAAACGCTGGAAAGCAATCAGGACAGCATCTCGGGATTATCCGAGTACTATTTTCACTTATTCAGAGGAATGTACGAATTTGAACAGAACAATTACATCTCAGCTATATCCTTTTATCGGAAAGCCGAGAAGATGCTCGCGTTTGTAGAAGATGAAATTGAAAGAGCTGAATTTCATTTTAAGGTGGCGGAAGTTTTTTATATCATGAAGCAGACGCACTTTTCCATGAACCACGCCGTACAGGCGCTTGAGACATACAAGGCTCACGACTTTTACAGAGTCAGAAGAATACAATGCCATTTCGTCATATCAGGAAACTACATTGACTACAGACATTATGAAAAAGCACTTGAGCATTTGGATGACGCGTATCATCTTGCTTTATTGGAAGGCCAGCCCCGTTTAATCGGATCAGCCCTCTATAATATCGGGAATTGCTATGATGACAAAGGAGAGCTGGATCAAGCCGCGGAATACTTTGAAAAAGCGCTTCCTGTCTTTGAAGAGTTTCGGCTGGAACAGCTCCCAAAAGCGCTCTTCAGCTTGACTCGCGTTCTTTTCAAAAAGCAAGACGTCCAATCTGCAATGAGGTACTATGAAAAAGGGATTGCCATCGCCCAAAAACGAAACGACTTCTTCAGTCTGGCGAAATATACATTTCTGCAGGCCTTATATGTCGAATCTGTTAATTTAGATATGATTCAAGAAGTATTTGACTATATGGAAGAAAAAGCCCTTTACGTATATATTGAAGAATTTGCTTTGGATGCTGCCTCCTATTTCAGTCATCGGGAACACTACAAAGAAGCGGTGTATTTTTATGAAAAAGCGGTCAGCATGAGAGAGATGATCCAAAGAAACGATTGTTTATATCAAGTGTAAGACGAGACCATCTGCTGCCAGATGGTTTTTTTATATTTTATATACAAAAAAAGGAGAGCATCGGAACGTTTATTTTCAGGTAGAACAGGAAAAATCGCTACATATGCTTTTGAACAAAATAGCCGGGTTTAGACGATGCCTGGGTCAATGACAGGCGTTAGGGGGAATTCGATGTTCGGTTTCAATGATATGTTGAAGTTTCTATGGTCTTTCCTCATTGTTCTGCCGCTTGTACAAATCATACATGTTTCAGGGCACAGCTTCATGGCACTTATTTTTGGCGGAAAAGGATCGTTGGATATTGGGATGGGCAAAACGCTGTTCAAGATTGGGCCGATACGAATCAGAGCGATCTATTTCATAGATTCTTTTTGCAGGTTTGGTGAGCTGAAAACCGACAATCGGTTGGCGCATGCACTTGTATATGCCGGGGGCAGCCTGTTTAACCTGTTAACGATTTTTACTGTCAATTTGCTGATTATACACAGTGTATTAAAACCGAATATGTTTTTTTATCAGTTTGTCTATTTTTCTACGTATTATGTGTTTTTCGCCTTGTTGCCGGTTCGATATTCAGAGAAAAAGTCATCAGACGGGCTTGCAATTTACAAGGTGCTCCGGTACGGAGAGCGCTACGAAATCGATAAGTAACGTTCAAATGTTTACCGTCTCTCAGATCGGGAAGGTAACAAGTACACACATAATGAAGGGAGAGAATCAACATGGGTAACGATAGTGTAAAAGATAAAATGAAAGGCGGCTTTAATAAAGCCAAAGGAGAAGCGAAGGATAAAGTCGGAGATATGACCGATAAAACGGACATGCAGGCTGAAGGTAAAAAAGATAAGGCAAAAGGCGAGATCCAAAAGGATATCGGGAAAGCAAAGGATACATTCACAGATAAAGATTAATCATACGAAAGAGGCAGGAAACGATATGTTTCTTGTCTTTTTTTTGTACGCTACTTTTGAATGTGAATAAATGTAACAAAAAAGGCAATCGATTTGGTTAAAGTATCTAAATTTTTTTAATATTCTTTGAATTAATGACACTCTTCTATATAATAGTGACATGAGTTGTTAACTTTCGTAACATCATATGACAAAGGGAGGTTCTGAATGAAAAACAAAGGGGTTGGAATACAGGCTGTTTTTCTGTTGTTTCTGATCATGGTGTTGATGACGGGGTGTGCTGTGCCGAAGAAAGTGTCAAATGCCAGCGGAAGTGCAAAAAAAACAGTTGATATCGACACAAGCGGGGATTCAGTAAAGATCGGGATTCTTCACTCGTTAAGCGGGACAATGGCAATCAGTGAAGTGTCCGTCCATGATGCAGAGTTATTGGCGATTCAAGAAATCAACCAAAAAGGCGGAGTTCTCGGCAAAAAGCTTGAACCCGTCGTGGAAGACGGCGCTTCAGACTGGCCTACATATGCGGAAAAAATGAGGAAACTGCTTCAGCAAGACAAAGCAGCTGCTGTGTTTGGCGGATGGACATCTGCAAGCCGCAAAGCCATGCTTCCGGTTGTGGAGCAAAACAACGGGCTGCTGTTCTATCCAGTGCAGTACGAAGGAATGGAGTCATCACCCAATATTTTTTATACCGGAGCGACGACGAATCAGCAAATAGTGCCGGCAGTCGATTGGCTGCTGAAAAATAAAGGGAAGACGTTCTTTCTGATCGGATCAGATTACGTGTTCCCGAGAACAGCCAATAAGGTCATCAAAGCGCAAGTGAAAGCGGCCGAAGGAGAAATTGTCGGTGAAGAGTATACGCCGCTCGGCCATACCAATTACAGTACCCTTGTCAGCAAAATCAAAGAAAAACAGCCCGATGTCATTTTTAACACATTAAACGGCGACAGCAACGTGGCGTTTTTCAAACAGCTGAAAGATGCGGGGATATCGGCTGACGATATGCCTGTCATGTCAGCAAGTGTTGCTGAGGAAGAAATCCGGGGGATCGGCTCTGATGTGTTAAAAGGACACTATGCGGTGTGGAATTACTTCCAGACAACCAATACGAGCGAGAATCAAACATTCGTGAAAAACTATAAAGAGATGAACGGTGATAGCCGGGTCACGAGCGATCCGATTGAAGCTGGCTATAATGCGGTTTATCTCTGGGCGGCGGCTGTTGAAAAAGCCAAGTCCTTTGATGTCGATAAGGTGAAGAAAGCGGCTGACGGGATTGCATTCAAGGCACCGGGCGGCACAGTGCAAATTGACGGGGATACACAGCATCTTTACAAAACGGTCAGAATCGGGAGAATCACGGGGGATGGACAATTTAAAGAAGTTTGGAACTCAGGTGAACCTGTAAAACCTGATCCGTATTTAAAAACGTACGATTGGGCAAAGGGGTTATCTAAATAAATCAAAGCCGTTTGCAGGGGAGGAGGCGGAGCATGTCTGTCGTCGTAACTCAATTATTTAACGGGATCAGTCTCGGTTCTATTTTGATTCTTATTGCGATTGGATTGGCCGTTACATTCGGTTTGATGAACATTATCAATATGGCGCACGGTGAGCTGATTATGGCAGGAGCCTACACGACTTATGTCACTCAACAGCTGTTTTTAAGCTATTTGCCGTCTTCTCTGTTTTCTTACTATTTTTTAATCGCGATCATCATGGCGTTTGGGGTTGCGGCGCTTATTGGGATTGTCATTGAAAAAGTGATTGTCAGGCGACTATATGATCGTCCGCTCGACAGCCTTTTGGCGACGTGGGGGGTGAGCTTGATCCTGCAGCAGGCAGCCAGATCGATTTTTGGCGCGCCGAATGTGGCTGTCAAGTCTCCTGAATGGCTGACGGGAGGGGTGACGCTGTTTTCGGTTACCTTTCCGTATAAAAGGCTGTTTATTTTGGCCCTCGTTCTTTTTACACTGGCACTGCTCGGTATCTATTTATTTAAAACCTCTGCAGGGCGGCGGATGCAGGCGGTTACGCTGAACCGGAGCATGGCATCGTGTCTCGGCGTATCTGTGAGAAAAACAGATACATTGGCTTTCGCGCTCGGAAGCGGACTGGCCGGTATCGCGGGGAGCTCACTCACATTGCTCGGTTCAATCGGGCCTACTCTCGGTTCGTCGTACCTCATAGATGCCTTTATGATTGTCATATTAGGCGGAATCGGAAAATTAAAAGGCACCATTATCAGCGCAGTGACGGTCGGTTTGCTGAGCACATTTGTTGAGTATTCCACAAGCGCTACGATCGCAAAGGTAGTCGTGTTTGCATGTATTATTCTCTTTCTGCAATGGAGGCCTTCAGGTCTTGCAAGTGTCAGAACGAGATTACTTGATTAGGAGGGAACCGGATGAAGCGGTTTTCACAATTCAGTCCGTATCTGGTGATGTTTGCCCTTTTTATCGCCGCTCCGTTCTTTCTGCAGGAGTTTCGATTAGGGCTGTTGGCGAAGTTTTTATGCTTTGCGATTGTAGCGGTCGGCATTTGCCTGATTTGGGGATATACAGGCATTTTGAGTTTGGGGCATGGTGTCTATTTCGGATTGGGCGCTTACTGCATGGCCATGTACTTAAAAATAGAAGCCTCACCGTCAGGCATTCCTGATTTTATGGAGTGGACCGGCGTGAGTGAACTGCCGTGGATCTGGGCAATGTTCAGGTATCCTTTAAGTGCGATTGCCGCAGCTGTTATTGTGCCTGTCTTTTTGGCCTTTTTACTCGGTTACTTTACCTTTCGCAACAACATAAAGGGTGTTTATTTTTCGTTGATCTCTCAGGCTGTTGTGGTGGTTGTCGTCACATTGTTCATCGGCAGCCAGGACATCACCGGCGGGACGAATGGACTCACGAATTTCTATACCATTTTTCAATATGCTCTGGCAGATCCTGCTATGAAGCAGATTTTGTATTTTACCACAGTCTTTTTCCTCGGTGTTTTTGTCGTGTTTGCTTTGTTTCTGACGAGAAGCCGTTTTGGGCGGCTATTGCAGGCGGTGCGCGACGGAGAAAGCAGAGTCCGCTTCTTCGGATATCACTCCACCGTTTTTAAAGTGTTTATTTACTGTGTATCAGCTGCGATGGCGGGGATTGCCGGGATGCTGTTTGTGCTTCAGGATGGGATGATCTCGCCGGAAATGATGGGCATCATCCCTTCGGTGGAAATGGTGCTGTGGGTCGCGATCGGCGGGAGGCACTCCATTTTTGGCGCGGTGCTTGGCGCGCTGTTAACGAACGGCATGAAAAGCTATTTAAGCGAGTATTACCCTGACATTTGGCTGTACTTCCTCGGCGCGCTGTTTATCATCGTCGTGCTCTATATGCCAAAAGGAATTGTCGGGCTGTTCGAGAAGATGAGAACCCAGCTTCCTTCCTCGAAAAAGAAAGGAGCGGCTGCTTATGAAACCGATACTTACCTGCCGTGACGTGAAGGTTGAGTTTGACGGGTTTTGGGCCTTGCAGGGCGCTGATATCAGTGTGCAGGAACACGATATCCATTTTCTGATTGGGCCGAACGGCGCCGGAAAAACGACTTTGCTGGACATCATATGCGGAAAAACGAAGCCGCATTCGGGTGAAGTGCTATTTCAGGAAACGAATGAATTGACAAAGAATCGGGAATATCAGATTGCCAAACTTGGGGTCGCCAGAAAGTTTCAGGCTCCGAGTGTCTTTACGCAGCTGACTGTGTTTGAAAATCTCGAGCTTGCCATGAAACAGAAGAAAACGATCTTTTCACTGCTGACAGCTCGTATGACAAAAGAGCAAAGTGACAGGATTATAGACATCCTGCGGCTGATTGGGTTAGAAGGCAAACGGGATCTAACAGCTGGCAGCCTGTCACACGGACAGAAGCAATGGCTTGAGATCGGCATGCAGCTCGCCATGGAGCCGAAGCTTTTGCTGCTGGATGAACCGATTGCCGGCATGACGGGGAAGGAACGGGAAAAAACCGGCGCCCTGCTTGAAGAAATTGCGAAAACGTGCTCTGTTCTGATTGTCGAGCACGATATGGATTTTGTGCGGTCGTTTTCCAGAAAAGTCACGGTCATGCATGAAGGCAAAGTGCTTTGTGAAGGGTCGATGGATGACATCACAAGCAATGAAGAGGTGGCAGCGGTGTATTTAGGAAGGGGCGGTGTGTCATGATTGCCGTAAGGAATGTAACGTCTGGTTATGATCAATCGATGGTTTTGCACAGCCTCAGTATGGAGGTTCGCCCGGGGCAGATTGTTGCTGTATTAGGCCGAAATGGAGTCGGCAAATCTACCTTGCTGAAAACAATCATAGGCCTGCTTCCGGCAAAACAGGGGGATATTCGTTTTAATCAAACGTTTGTTCAAAACGAAAAGGCGGAAACACGGGCAAGAACGGGAATTGCGTATGTTCCGCAGGGAAGAGACATCTTTTCCTCCTTAACCGTTCGTGACAATCTGCTGCTTGGGGAAGAGCCGCTTCCGAAAAAGGAGCGAATGGGGGAGGTCAAGGAAGACATTTTTCAGTGGTTTCCTGTTTTAAAGAAGATGCTTGACCGCAAAGGCGGCGATTTAAGCGGAGGCCAGTAGCAACAGCTAGCAATTGCCAGAGCGCTGATGGGAAGCCCGAAAATTATTTTACTTGATGAACCAATGGAAGGAATTCAGCCGTCAATTATCGAACTAATCAGACAAGTTATCATAGAAATTTCCAGAAAAAGAGTCATTTCCGTTGTTTTAGTCGAGCACAGTCTGGAAAACGCGTTAACGTGTGCTGATTATCTTTATGTGATCGACAGGGGAACGGTTGTCGACCATGGAAAGGCCGATGAAGAAACGGCACGCCGCTTTGAAAGGCATCTTACCGTGTGACCCGATACTTGAAGAAAGGGAGGTGATGTCCCGCCTGCATGTTCCACAAATTCGCAGTAACCGCATCCGCTTTATACGACAAAAGAAGGAGGACTACAGATGAAACTGACACCGGTTGAACAAGAGAAATTGCTCATTTTCGCGGCGGGGGAATTAGCCAAACAGCGCAAGGCGCGGGGCGTTCTGCTCAACTACCCTGAGGCTGCCGCTTATATCACCTGCTTTATCATGGAAGGCGCACGTGACGGAAAGGGAGTAGCCGAGCTGATGGAAGCCGGCCGCCATGTGTTAACGGAAAAAGATGTGATGGAGGGTGTTCCTGAGATGCTGGACAGCATTCAGGTGGAGGCCACATTTCCGGACGGCGTGAAGCTTGTTACGGTACATCAGCCAATTTCTGCGGAGGTGAAGTCATGAAGCCGGGAGCATTCCAAATTGCTGAGGGAACGATTACGATTAATGAAGGCCGTGAGACACGGGAGGTAGCGGTAAAAAACACCGGATCACGCTCCATTCAAGTCGGGTCACATTTTCATTTTGCGGAAGCCAACGGGGCATTATCATTTGACCGTGAACAGGCGATCGGCATGCGCCTTGATGTTCCATCAGGCACGTCGGTCCGTTTTGAGCCGGGCGAGCAGAAAACGGTGACGCTTGTGGAAATTGGGGGCCGAAAGACAATAAGAGGCTTGAACGGAATGGCCGACACGTTTATCGATGAACGCGGCAAAGAAAAAACGTTAGCCAACTTACATCAAGCCGGCTGGATGGAGGGTGTAATCCGATGAAAATGTCAAGGGAGCAATACGCAGAGCTGTTTGGCCCGACAACGGGCGATAAAATCAGATTGGGCGATACGGATTTATGGATTGAAGTCGAAAAGGATTTCACAATATATGGTGAAGAAATGATCTTTGGGGGCGGTAAAACGATCCGTGACGGCATGGGCCAAAACGGCAGAATCACAGGGAAAGACGGCGCTTTGGATTTGGTCATCACCAACGTCATACTTTTGGATTACACAGGCATTGTCAAAGCGGATGTCGGTGTGAAAGACGGCCGGATTGTCGGCGTCGGAAAAAGCGGCAACCCTGATATCATGGACGGAGTCGATCCGCATATGGTCATCGGCGCGGGTACAGAGGTGATTTCCGGCGAAGGCAAAATTTTAACAGCTGGAGGAGTGGACACGCATATTCATTTTATATGTCCTCAGCAAATGGAAGTTGCGCTTTCTTCAGGTGTGACGACGCTTTTGGGAGGCGGCACAGGACCTGCTACAGGAAGCAAAGCGACAACATGTACGTCCGGCGCATGGTATATGGCAAGGATGTTGGAAGCGGCCGAGGAGTTCCCAATTAATGTCGGCTTCTTAGGAAAAGGGAATGCATCCGAAAAAGCGCCGCTAATCGAGCAGGTAGAAGCAGGCGCCATCGGCCTGAAGCTTCATGAAGACTGGGGCACGACGCCAAGCGCGATCAAAACGTGTATGGACGTCGTCGATGAGGCTGATATTCAAGTCGCCATCCATACCGATACCATTAACGAAGCGGGCTTCCTGGAAAACACGCTCGACGCGATCGGGGACCGGGTGATTCATACCTATCACATTGAAGGAGCTGGCGGCGGCCACGCCCCGGATATTATGAAGCTTGCCTCTTATGCAAACATTCTGCCGTCATCCACAACGCCAACCATTCCTTATACCGTTAATACGATGGATGAGCATCTTGACATGATGATGGTCTGCCACCATTTAGATGCGAAAGTGCCTGAAGATGTGGCATTCAGCCATTCGAGAATCAGGGCTGCGACCATTGCGGCAGAGGACATTCTCCATGACATCGGAGCGATCAGCATGACATCATCGGATTCCCAAGCGATGGGGCGTGTCGGTGAAGTGATCATCCGAACATGGCAGGTAGCCGATAAAATGAAAAAGCAGCGCGGCGCTCTTGCCGGCGAAAACGGAAACGATAATGTGCGTGCAAAACGCTACATTGCCAAATACACAATTAATCCGGCGATTACTCACGGGCTCAGCCATGAAGTCGGCTCTGTGGAAAAAGGAAAGCTCGCAGATCTCGTTCTGTGGGATCCGGTATTTTTCGGCGTAAAACCGGAACTGGTTTTAAAGGGCGGCATGATTGCACGTGCGCAAATGGGAGATCCGAACGCGTCCATCCCGACTCCTGAACCGGTGTTTATGCGCCAAATGTATGCGTCTTACGGAAAAGCCAATCGCTCAACCTCCATTACATTTATGTCTCAGGCAAGCATTGAGCGGGGGGTGGCGGAAAGCCTAGGGTTGGAAAAAAGAATTTCTCCTGTCAAAAATATAAGAAAGCTGAGCAAGCTGGATATGAAATTGAACTCAGCATTGCCGAAGATTGAGGTTGACCCAAAAACCTATCAGGTCTTCGCTGACGGAGAGGAATTGTCTTGCCAGCCTGTCGATTATGTTCCGCTGGGACAACGATATTTCTTATTCTGACAAGACGCGGCCGGAGTGCATCCGGCCGTTCTATTGACTCAAAAGGTGCACAAGAACCCCTGGGTAGTGTATATTAAATGTTGACAAACGAATTAATTGTAACTATTAAAGTTACAACGGTGGTGAAAAACATGATTAACAGCCGTCTCGCTGTTGCCATTCATATTTTATCCCTCATTTCGATGGATGAAAAAGAGTCTTCAGAAACCATCGCTGGCAGCGTCAACACCAATCCTGTTGTCGTGCGAAGAATGATCAGCATGCTGAAAAAAGCGGATATTCTCACATCCCGAGCCGGGGTGCCGGGTGCAAGCCTCAAAAAAGATCCGGCTGATATTTCTCTTTTAGAAGTCTATCGGGCTGTCCAAAAGCAAGATGAACTCTTTGCGATTCATGAAAACCCGAATCCGAACTGTCCGGTAGGGAAAAAAATTCAAAACGCATTGGATGAAACGTTTGAAAGTGTGCAAAAAGCGATGGAACATGAGCTGGAAAGCAAGTCATTAAAAGATGTTATGAATCATCTCTTTTAATCAAAAGAGATGACCTCTTCACCGCTAACGTGTAACTAAAATTGTTACAAATAAGGAGGGAATGAATAGTGAAAATTGGAATTATTGGGGCGAGCGGAAAAGCAGGAAACGAGATTTTGAAAGAAGCGAAAACAAGAGGCCATGAAGTGACGGCTATCGTCCGAAACGCTTCAAAAGTGCAGGAACAGGATATAGCGATTTTGGAGAAAGATGTGTTCGAACTGACTTCAGAAGACATCAAGCCTTTCGATGCGGTTGTAAATGCTTTTGGAGCAGCACCTGGCCAGGAACACCTTCACGTTGAGGCAGGCAGAGTGCTAATCAACATCTTAAAGAATGCGAAAGACACAAGATTGCTTGTCGTCGGTGGAGCAGGAAGCCTGTTTGTTGATGAAGCCAAGACAACCCGTTTAATGGATACACCGGAATTTCCGAAAGAATATTTGCCGACTGCATCAAATCAAGGGGAAAACCTAAAAGATTTGCAGCAAACAGACTCCATTTCCTGGACATTCCTCAGCCCTGCGGCATTTTTTGATCCGGCAGGAAAACGGACGGATTCTTATCAAAAAGGAAAAGACCATGTCATCGTAAACGAAAAAGGTGACAGCTATATCAGCTATGCAGATTACGCCATTGCCGTTTTGGATGAGCTTGAACAACCTGCACACAAAAATGAACGCTTCACAGTGGTAAGCGAAGCGGAATAATGAAAAACCCGGAGTTTCCTCCGGGTTTTTCTCATTAATAAGTGCTGTGCGTATTATAATCGCTGAAAAGGCCGTCAGCAATCCCAAGCATTAAGAAGACAAAGAAGGCGATAATCGCAAGAAGGGATACAGCAATGCTTACGATTAAATAAATCCCTTGCATCTTTACAAACTTCGCGTAATTCTCCAGCATTATATCTTCAGACTGTTCGCTATTGTGTTCAGCCATTTGCCCTGCTTCTTTAGCTGAACGCATCAGAAAGATTCCAGAAATAATTTGCAGTACGCCCGGCACGGCACCGATTAAAAAAAAGAACGCGCCTGAAAGCGCGGTAATTGCGCCCATAATAATAAATAAAATGCCTGTCGCTTTTCCCCATTTTGAAATGCTTATGAGGGTTTTGTTCATTGTTTCAGGATTCATGTACCTGGCTCCCCTTTACAAAAAAATACTCACTTTTCTTTTATACACTATTTGTGTGAAGTTTTGTATATAAAGAATAACATTTTTGGGATTGACCCTGACGCTGCGTGATTGTTTACGATAGATGAAGAGGAGGGGTTAAAGATGAAATACCAAGTCAAACAAGTGGCGGACATAGCAGGTGTCAGCATTCGGACGCATCACTATGATGATATACAGCTTCTGAATCCTTCAGCGCTTACTGAGGCAGGGTATCGTTTGTACAGTGATGCAGATCTGGAAAGGCTCCAGCAGATTTTATTTTTCAGGGAAATTGGGTTTCGTCTGGATGATATAAAAGAGATGCTGGATCATCCGAATTTTGACCGGAGAGCAGCACTTCAGTCGCAAAAGGATATGTTGATGAAGAAAAAACAAAGAATGGAAGAGATGATTCAAACGATTGACAGGACGCTTCGGTCTATTGAGGGAGAAGAACATATGAATAAGCGGGATTTATTTGCTGGGTTAAGCATGAAAGACATTGAAGAGCACCAGCAGATATACGCTGATGAAGTCAGAAAGCTGTATGGAAGAGAAATTGCAGATGAGTCAGAGGAAAGGACATCTGCATACTCGGCGGGCGATTGGCGTGGGATCATGGCTGAATTTGATTCGATTTACAGACGTATTGCGGCACGAATGATACACGGCCCTGATGATGAAGAGGTTCAGTCCGCTGTGGGGGCGTTCCGTGTTCATATTTGCCAATATCATTACGATTGCCCACTTGGCATTTTCAGAGGGCTTGGAGAAGTGTATATCACTGACGAACGATTTACAAATTCAATCAATCAATATGGAGAAGGCCTTGCCGCTTTTTTGCGGGAGGCGATCAACATTTACTGTGACCAACAGGAAAAACCCCGGCTGTAAAGGCCGGGGTTTTGGCACATCTTATAAAATTGGCGACAACAGGCGCGAGACGGATTCTTTAATTCGAATCCACAAGGGGCGCTGCAGGTATTCCTCATAGGTGTATTTTCTGGATACAAGCAAATCTTCTTTAAATGTAGAAACCAGTTTTTTCGCAATGGTGATATCATAAATAAATGCATTAACCTCAAAGTTCAGCCTAAAGCTTCGGACGTCAATATTCGCTGTGCCGACTGATGCAATTTCGTCATCCACTACGATGGTTTTCGCGTGAATAAAGCCGTTATCATAGATATAGACAGTGGCTCCGGCTTTCAATAGATCGCCAATATACGAAAGTGTCGCCCAGTATACAAAGGCATGGTCAGGCTTGTTCGGGATCATAATGTTGACGTCAATGCCTGACAGGCACGCGATCCTTAAAGCGTCCAGCAGGCTTGCGTCGGGGATAAAATAAGGCGTTTGAATCAATATGGAACGCTTTGCATTCGAAATCATTTTAATGTAGCCATTTTTAATTTGTTCCCATTCGGAATCCGGGCCGCTTGTGACAATTTGCATCCCGACGTTGCCTTTTGGGCCGTAATCAGGAAAGTGATTCGGAATATACGTCAGCGTATGGTGATGGGAGGCCTGGTTCCAGTCAAGGATGAAACGTGTCTGGATGGCGTGCACGGCTGTTCCCTGGAGCCGGATATGCGTATCGCGCCAATAACCGAATTTCGGATTAAGCCCGAGATACTCATCTCCGACGTTAAAACCTCCGACATAACCGATTATTCCGTCTATGATGACAAGCTTTCGATGGTTCCGGTAATTCAACCTCAAGTTAATTGGCCTGAGCTTTGAAGGGAAAAAGACCTCCACATGCCCGCCGGCCTCACGGAGTTCTTTAAAAAACTTCTTTCTCAGCGTTCTGGACCCGAGTTCATCATAAAGCACCCTGACCTGAACGCCTTCTTTCGCTTTTTGGATCAGAGCGTCCCGTAATTTTTTGCCTAATTCATCACCTTTATAAATATAATATTGTAAGTGGATATGATCCTTAGCCTTTTCAATATCATTCAGAAGCCGCTGAAACTTATCCCGACCATCTGTAATGACGTCAACTGAATTATCCTCTGTAAACACCGCATGGTTATTCATGATCAGCATATAAATTAAATCTTTGTTATCAAAGGTCGCCCGGTTGTTAAATTGAAATTGCTTGTTTTCTAAATCCTCAAGCTGATGCTTCAGCAGCTTTTCAATTCCGATCTTTTTTCGGTCCTCCCATTGAAACAAATGCTTACGCCTGAGATTATGGCCGAATAATAAGTATAAAATAAAGCCTAAAACGGGAATAAAGAAAAGAACAAGCAGCCACGCCCAAGATGCGCTGGCATCGCGCCGTTCTTTAAAAATGACAATGATGGCCAAAAGAATATTCAAAATGAAAAAAAGTGATAGAAGGATGGAAAAAATACTCACTTTGTAACCCCGCTCATTCATATTTATCAAGAAGATTGCCATTAGTATTCCATGTATAACAGCGATCTGATTCCCATTACAAATTATAACACTCACATTTTAAAAGAATAAAGAGCGGTGATCCAGATTCTTCGTGAAAAATACGGGCAGATTTCTTTAAAACCAGCTTGCACCTGCGTTAAAATAAACACATATGATAACGTCCGTGAAGCCTTGCAACATCAAATAAAGGGGGAGGATTACATGAACTTTTACAGAGTCGAACAAATGCCGGGGTTCATTAAAACAGAAATGCAAAAAATTCAAAAGGCCGTACAGCCTTTCATGAAAAAAACCGTCATTTACCGTTTTCTTGCGATTCCGCTTGCTGCATTCTCTCTCTTTAATTTAGCAGCTTTTCTATTTCACGCTTCAGCTGACAGGGAGTCCCTGATCAGCGCAGGCATATTCGCCCTTTTGGCGGCGCTGGGGCTGGCATTTTTCAAAGAAGCAGGCTATCAGCATAAACAAATCCAAAAAACGGTTCACATCTATATGCTGAACAGGATCAAAAAGAGCGAAATCCTTTCAGAAGAGCGGAAAGACTCCTACACGCGACAGATTAAGGAAGAACCGTTTGCGATGCGAAGTTTTGTGGAATTTTTGACCGAGGAAGACAGACGCAAAAAAATGCATTAAATAAGAACTGCACTCGAAATGTTGGGATTTGGGCAGTCTAATTAAAAATGCATCATTTTTGGCGAGATATTATTTGTTCTCCGTTGGCAACAACGTTGCTTTGTTGATTTCCTCCACTAGAGATGACTGATCGATCCATTTGGTTGTCACATCTTGATTTATTTTTGAAATATGTTGGTTTGCTGATAAATATTCTCTTAGCCGGCTGAAATAGAGCGGTTCGTTTTTGACATCCAGGTTTCGATATATTTGTTCAAACAACTCTAGGTCTTTAGGTTCATCCAGCGTTAAACGCCAAGATGGATAATGGAGTTCTTCTGGCAGGCTGACTTGATTGATGGAAAATAGGGAAGGGTTGTTTAAAAAATAAAAAGAAAGATATTCTGTATGGGTTAACGGTTTTGGCTGCTGCACAAGCCGATGAAGGGCTTCAACAGTAATGACATTACCGGAAATCCCCGCTGAACTTGATAATTCCTGAGTGTAATCTGCTCCTTTTTGCAAGTGCCGGTCAATTAAATATTGAAGCACTTCAGGTGAAACCACTGGGCAATCACCTGTCACACGGATGATAATATCGGCTTTTGTTAAAGCTGCGGCTTCAAGCATTCTTTCTGCCACATTTTCAGGGGCGCCTCTCACGATTCTGACCTTTCCGTTTAGAGTGAAAGCTTCAAGTGGGTCGTCTTCAGGAAGATTTGACGTTGCCAATACAACTTCATGAACACCAGGGACAGCCAGGCAATTGATCAAACAGCGCTCAACAGATGGTATTCCGTAAATAGGGAGCAGCGCTTTTTTCGGCAAACGAGTCGATTTTAGCCGGCATATCACTGCAATCGCAATTGTTGGACTTTTTATTTCGTTGGGTGTAATGGGTTGGTTTAACGATAAATCAGCAGTTGCTACTTGAGGAAATGCGCCCTCGGCTTGTAAAGGCATTAATGCATTCTCATTTCCGCATCTTTTGGCGTTCGTTTTATCCAGTGTAATGATTTCTCCTTTTTTTATTTCCCGGTTGGCTGTCACGCGTAATGATGAATCATGCAAATACTTTCTTTCGGATGCATTTACTTCAGGTGAGCCAGCAGCTATTTGGGCCTGCTGGAGCTTTTCCGTCATCAGTTTGAATTCGTTTGGCTCTAGGGAAGAATAATAATCAAACCCTTTAGCTGCCCGTTGTAGGGTAATATGTTTTTCAATAACAGCGGCCCCTGAGAAAAATGCATAGACAGGAAGGTCGGCAGCAAGTGGATGTTCTGCGTCAATGTGATCAGCAAATCCAATTTGAACCTTGTATCTTTTTTGTAGATGTTGTATCCGTTTTAGGTTAATATCCTCTAATTTTGTCGGATACCCTTGAAATCCGTGCATGAGAATGAGCTGATTTGCCATATGTTGTTTTACAAGCGACATCATCTGATCGATCTCATCTTCATACCACCCGCCAACTCCGATGAGCACAGGCTTCTCTGTCATACCGATCGTTTTCATGATTTCCGTGGATTGAAGGATGGTGGTTGGAAGCTTTATGCCATCAATATCATGCTGCAGGTGCAAAAAGAGCTCTGCCCCCCATGAATCGAAAATATCCACCCAAATTTCTAATCCAAGTCTTTTTCCATAAGCGACACAATCTTTCCATACATCTTCATTCAAAAACAGCTCGATATACGACTCATAAGCAAAAAAACACGGTGTTGCAATACAGTCATACTTGAACCACTGAAATTTTACACCATCTGCTCCGCTTTCTGCGGCAGCCTTGATGAGTGCTTTAAGGTTCTCCTCTTTTCCTTGATGGGCGTTTGCGATTTCAGCAATGACTTTTACTTTTTCCGGCAAGCTGCTATTTTCCACATGTCTCACTCCTTAACGTTATTGAGACAATCCTGCGGTAATACAAAGTTAGCAGGAGTCAGTCCTGATTGAAAATCTCTTTCTTTTATTGAATTATATGCTTTATAAAGGGCTCGATGCTTACGCCAGCATGCTTTGATTGATTACATATATAAAAGAAAAATAGGCAAATAAAAAGGCATGGTTCCGTCTTATATGGAACTCATGCCTCGTTCAATGGCTTATTCAAACACCGGATCATCCTCATAATAATAAGGATTCGGATCATCATACGTCTTGGTGTCCTCAAAAGCAGCAATTCCGATAACCACCAGCACGAAAATGACCAAAATGATCCCGATCAGGCCAATGACGATACTGGATGCTGCGTAAAACAGCTGCATTTTAATAAATGTCCCGTAATTCTCAAGCATGCTTTCGCCAGCGCTGCCGGCAAGGTTTCCTTCGGCTTCCGCGGCCGCTTTTGCTGAACGCATCAGAAAAACGCCCGAAATAATGAGCAGTACGCCCGGGATGGCGCCGATGACTGTCACTAAGGTAGACAGAGTAACCAGCGATCCCATAATGATCAGCAAAATGCCTGACACTTTGCCCCACTTGGCAATGTCTGATAGCGACTTGACAGCAGAGGGGCTCAGCTGGCGGCTCTCATTTTCTGCAGGTTCAATCTCCTGGTCAGCGGGGCTATTTTCTTCATTATGATTTTCAATCTCATTTTCATCTTTATCCAGACTAATCATGACAGCTCTCTCCCTAAAATTTTTAAATCGTATCTTCTGCCGTCCATTTCGGCAATGCCGGGGAATAGTCCCCATTCTGCAAACCCGTGCTTTTCAAACAGCTTCAGGCTTGGTTTATTATGTCCGAAAATGAAGGCCATAAGTGAGCGGATTCCAAGATCCGGCGCAATTCGGAGCGCTTCCTGAAGCAAATACGATCCAACGCCTTTGCCGCGGCATGCTTCGTCAATGTATATGCTGACCTCCGCTGTTTTATTATAGGCGGGCCTACCGTAAAAGGTTTCAAAGCTGATCCAGGCAGCGACGTTCCCGCTTTCGTCCTCGGCCACATAAAGCGGACGCGCCTCGGTATGCCCCAAAAACCACTCCATCCGGTCTTCAGGTGTTACCGGTTCAGTATCGGCTGTTACCATTCGAGAAGCAATCGTTGAATTATAAATCGCAACAACAGCCTCCAGATCTTTATGTTCAGCAAGACGCAATGTCATGTTCATATGTTTTTGGCACTCCTCTCAAAAAAATGACATATTTTCGTATCAGTCTGCACAAACTACATTTAAAAAAGTTTTTTTGGATAGGTGTATATATTTTCAGAAAAGTGTTCAGAATGTTGCTGAGGTGATAAACAATGAGAGAGGAAGAAAAGAAAACTTCTCAAGTCAAAAAACTTCAGCAGTTTTTTCGTAAACGCTGGGTGTTCCCTGCAATTTACTTAGTCAGTGCGGCCGTCATTTTAACAGCTGTCCTTTGGTATCAATCTGTATCAAATGATGAAGTGAAGGATCAGTTGGCTGATAACGGCGGAAACTCCGCGTATGACAACAACGACGATGCAGTTGAAGTAGGAAAGTCAATGGAAAATGTCGCAATGCCGGTTGTTGATTCTGAAAACGTTTCTGTTGTGAAAAAGTTCTATGAAACCGATGCCGCAAAAGAAGAAAAAGAAGCAGCACTCGTTACCTATAATAACACGTACAGCTTAAGCAAAGGAATTGACTTAGCTGAGAAAGACGGAAAAGATTTCGATGTTTCTGCTTCTCTGAGCGGTACGGTTGTTAAAGCTGAAAAAGATCCAGTGCTGGGATATGTTGTGGAAGTAGAACATGCCGACGGATTATCGACTGTGTACCAATCTCTTTCTGAAGTAAGTGTTGAGCAAGGTGACAAGGTAAAACAAAACCAAGTGATCGGAAAGTCTGGCAAGAACCTTTACAGCGAAGACAGCGGAAATCACGTGCATTTTGAAATCCGTAAAGATGGAGTCGCAATGAACCCGCTGAACTTTATGGACAAGCCGGTTTCTTCTATTGAAAAAGCAGCAGCTGCTGAAGAAAAAGCTGCCACTGAAGAAACAGAAGAATCTATTCAGCAATCTTCCGAGAAAAAGGATGGATCGACTGAAAAAGGAACAGAAGAAAAATCCGGTGAGAAAACGGATGATTCAACTGACAAATCTGGATCTAAAGAAAGCGGCACAACAGAAGACACTGAACAGTCTTAATGAAGAAAACGTCTATCCTTGTGATGGGCGTTTTTTCTGTTACTCTTTTCTTTGTTTCACCGTCTATGTAGTTATACATAGACACGTTCGCTATAAAGGAGGTTATTGTCATGAACCGTCTATTGCTCGCGGGCTGGATCCTTTTTATTCTGCTCTCTGTTTGTACGGAAAGCTTCAGCGGCATGATCGTATCGCGAACGGTGGCTTTTCATTTTCAGCCGTACCCTGATCTGTCTCCATTTCTAGACATAGATTTTACTGAGCTTACTGTACCTGTAGCGCTTATCCAAAAAATCGGGCACGTATTTTCCTTCTTTGTGCTGACATATTTGCTGTTGAAACAGTGGGGCAGCATAAAATCTTCTGCCGCCGGCTCTTTCGCGTTTGCTTTTTTCACAGAAGTTCTTCAGCTCTTCTTCAGCAGGAACGGCTGTATTCGGGACGTGCTCATCGATACTGTTGGAATTGTATTGTTTTGTGGTTTATATGTGTTGGCGAAGCGGAGAAAGCTTGAAATGTCCGAAAAATATGAAAGCCGGCTGTCTTAGAATCAGACGCCGGCTTTTGTTTTTTCTAGAAATTTTGATCAGTTTGTTTCTTCGTCAGTTTATTGATGATGGTTTCATAGATTCTCACAATCAAATCGACGAATGGGCGAAGCAGATCTGAAAATCTAAAGAATAGGAACCCGATAATGATGGAGACAACAAGGCTGCCCAATACATCTACCGGATAGTGATGCCCTACCCAAATTCTCGAAAAGCCTGTCAAAAGCCCGAAAATGACAAGCGGCCAGCCGATTTTGCGGTTTCTAAATAGCATCGCAATAGAAATCGCTAACGCACCTGTAGTGTGGTCACTCGGAAAGGAAGCATCCGCATCATGCGGAATCAGCGTATGCACGGTGTGCGCAACGAACGGGCGCGGTTCGAAATAAATGTGCGTAATCAAATAATTGATGACAATACCCGCAATTCCTGTAAGTCCCGCGTAAAGCACATTTTTTCTGCTTTGCGTGTTCCCGAACAGCCAAATGGCCAACAGGATAAGGGCGTAGGCGACAATCGCAAATTCTGTTATGAACACCATAATCGAATCGAGAACTGAATTGTGATGAGATAGTCCATGGATGGCTTTAAATATTTCGTAATTCAAATAATCACCTTTTACATTTTTACTAATAGACTTATTATACTCATAAAAAGTTTCAAATCAAAAAAGAGTTTGTTAAAATGCGTGACGCTTGAAGAGGATTCGAAGGGAGGACAGTGTTTATGGGGGTTTTTTCTATGCGAAAAAAAGAGATCCGGAATTCCGAATCTCTTCAATAACCATTACAGTGCTTCAGGTCCTTCCTCACCGGTGCGGATATTGATTGTATTGCTGATTTCATAGACAAATATTTTACCGTCACCCGGTGATCCCGTTTTCAGAACCCTTTTAGCGGTCTCAGTCACTTGGTCAACAGGGACCTT
The DNA here is from genome assembly GCF_030519405.1 of Bacillus sp. C28GYM-DRY-1. Classification (NCBI taxonomy): domain Bacteria; kingdom Bacillati; phylum Bacillota; class Bacilli; order Caryophanales; family Bacillaceae; genus Bacillus; species Bacillus sp. C28GYM-DRY-1. The sequence goes on along the minus strand of NZ_JAUMKF010000002.1, from coordinate 298,555 downwards.
GCTGACCACAATTTCAATTTTCAAACGCTCATAAACATTGCTTTCTATTTTTACCCCTCTATAAAGCTCCGTGTGTGCTTTTTGAAGGCCGCAGCCGTGAACATTAGAGAAGGTCAGAGAGGTGACTCCGATTTTTCCGAGTTCCTGCTTCAGCTTTTCAAAATTTGCCGGACGCGTTACAATTTCTACCTTGAACATTTGACCGCTCATAGCGTCACTCCTCACATAGAATCTTGATATGCTTTTTCGCCGTGCATCGTTAAGTCAAGCCCAAGTGATTCTTCTTCCTCGGTTGCGCGAAGAGGAAGGAAGAGTCCTACAATTTTAATAATAACGAAAGTGACAATAAAGACAAAAACATAAGTGGCGGCAATGGCTACGATTTGTTTCCAGATTAAGCTGGCATCACCGTAGAATAATCCGTCCGCGCCTGCTGTGTTAACAGAGGTTGTCGCGAATAATCCTGTCGCGATCCCGCCCCATGTGCCGCCGATGCCATGCAGTCCAAAGGCGTCGAGCGCGTCATCGTATCCGAATTTCTTTTTAAGCGAAAATACACCCCAAAAACAAACCGCCCCGCCAATGATGCCGATAATTATGGAAGCGAAAGGTGTGACAAATCCGGCAGCCGGCGTAATTGCGACAAGTCCGGCGATTGCGCCAGATACCGCTCCAAGCATCGTTGGTTTTTTGTTAATGATCCACTCTACTAAGATCCAGCCGGCAATCCCGGCTGCTGCGGCAGTGTTTGTGTTGATAAAAGCGTACATGGCCACACCATCTAAGGTCAGAGCGCTGCCAACGTTAAAACCGAACCAGCCGAACCAAATTAAAACCCCTCCTAAGAAGGTGTAAATAAGGTTGTGCGGAGAAGACGCTGTGCCGTCTTTCCGTTTGCCGAGCACAATAGCGAGAACAAGGCCTGCCACCCCGGAGGAAATATGAACAACGTTGCCCCCTGCGAAATCGAGCGCGCCAAGCTGGCCGATCCAGCCGCCGCCCCATACCCAGTGCGCAACCGGTGTGTAAACCAAAGAAGCCCATAAAACAGAAAATAAAAGAAAAGCGCCGAATCGCATCCGTTCTGCGAAAGCCCCGGAAATAATGGCCGTAGTCAGTACAGCAAACGTCATTTGGAACATCATAAATAATGAGTGAGGAATGGTATCGCTGTAGTCTCCTGGATCAAATCCGACCCCTTTCAGGCCAGCCCACTCCAGTCCGCCAATGATTGAATTGCCTGGTGCGAAGGCAAGTGTATATCCGAACAGCACCCAAACGATGGAAACGATGGCGATAGAAGAGAAACTGTGCATTGCAGTGCTGAGCACATTTTTGCTTTTTACCATTCCTCCATAAAATAACGCTAACCCCGGGGTCATCAGCCACACGAGTAAAGCGCAAAAGAACATAAAAACTGTATCGCCCATTTGCATGTCTCATTCCTCCGTATCTTTCAGAAATATTATATTTCTTCATTATAGAGAAAAAAGAATGATAAAACATTTTCATGTTAGATTTCCTAACATGGTTTTTTAGGGAATGTTATCGAGGGATGTAAAGAATGGAAATGCCATTTTTTATGAAATGAGGCTTTGTATCTATAAAAGGAGCCTGTCCATATGAATAGAAAAGGGAATTGACAATTATTAGATTATCTCATACTGTATTAAGTGTATTAAATCAAATAGTACACGTGAGGAGAGGGTGCGTATGAATAAAGGTGGCAGGCTGAGGAGAGCGGTAAGTAAATCGATTCCAGCGACGTTCCGGTTGTTTTTAGCTTTTAATTTTTTCGTGTACGGCCTGGCGAGCCAGTTTGGCGAGGTGACCCCTGAAATCGAGGCGTCTGTTGGAAAGGGGTTTACAATTGCGTGGACATTTTTCGGTTATTCTCATGTTTACGAACTGTTTATAGGTTTCGGCGAAATCGTTGCCGCTGTTTTATTACTGATTCCGCGAACATCTGCATTAGGGGCAGTTGTTTTTATGCCGATTATTGTGAACATCGTCTTGATTAACTATTGTTTTGATATTGGCGTGCAGGATCTCAGCACGATATTAATGGTCATGTGTCTCATCCTGCTTTGGGTGGACCGCCGAAAATTCATGGGCATCTTCAGACAGGAGCCGGTAAACGGCGGGCAGGTGATGAAGCGATGACACCCCTTATGATTACAGTGCTTGCCGGACTGTTTGTATGCACGACCTGTTACTATTACATAAAAGAAAAATCATGAGAAAAGCGCCCCTTCTGTGTGTTTCACAAGCATTATAAAAGAACTTAGGCAGGGTGAAGAGTAAAATATGCAATAAGAGAAATACTAACAGCATCAGGAGGAGACGTATATGAACACACTCAATATTGATTTTCAAAAAACTGCATTGGTTATCATTGATTTACAAAAAGGAATTGTTCCGATAGATCAAAGCGGACAGGTTGTCCCAAATGCGAAAGAGCTTATCAATGAATTTCGGAAACATAACGGATTTATCAGCTTTGTGAATGTAGCTTTCCATGATGGAGCGGATGCGCTGAAGCCGCAAACCGATGAGCCTGCACAGGGAGGTTCGGGGGAAATGCCTGCGGACTGGGCTGAGTTCGTTCCGGAAATCGGTGTGCAGGATGGAGATTACACTGTGACAAAACGGCAGTGGGGCGCATTTTTCGGCACGGATTTAGATTTGCAGCTGAGACGCCGAGGCATTGACACGATTGTATTGTGTGGCATCGCGACGAACATAGGGGTGGAAAGCACAGCACGCGAGGCATTTCAGCTTGGTTATCAGCAGATTTTTATTACAGATGCCATGTCCACGTTCAGCGAAGAGGAGCATGAAGCCACACTGCGCTTTATTTTCCCGAGAATCGGTAGATCGCGGACAACGGAAGAATTTCTAGCACAAGTAAAATGATCATATCGAAAAAAAGCCGTGCTGTTTTTTTGACAGCGGTGGCTTCAGGGACGATGCTGAATCCGCTGAACTCGTCTATGATTTCTCTTGCGCTCCATAGTATCCAGCATGAATTTCATCTATCGTTCACAACGGTTTCGTGGCTGATTTCCTCGTTTTATCTTGCGAGTGCCGTGGCTCAGCCTGTAACGGGAAAGCTCGGCGATTTGATCGGGCGGAAACGCTTGTTTTTATTCGGTCTCATACTTGTTGCGGTTTCAGCCATCGGGGCGCCGTTTGCGCCAACGTTTATGACATTATTGATCATGCGGCTGTTTCAATCGGTAGGAAGCAGTGCGATTTATCCGTCAGGAGTCGGACTGATTCGGAGTCATATTCATGAGCGGCAGGCATCAGCCTTGGCTGTGCTCTCTATTTTTGCGTCTGCCATGACGGCGCTCGGGCCGACTGTCGGCGGTTTTTTGATTGTGTGGGGCGGCTGGCCGGCGATCTTTATCGTCAATTTGCCGTTTATTATCCTCAGCTTCTTATTAGGCATGTATATGTTCCCGAAAGATCAGAAAAAAGGGGCTGGAATCAAAACAATTATTCGGCAGCTCGACATTCTTGGAATTGTTTTATTTGCCGGAGGAATCATTTTGCTTCTATCTTTTCTGCTGTCATTCAGCACGTCGCCGCATGCGGTTGAAGGTGTGCTTGGCGTGCTTCTGCTCGGTGCATTTGTTTGGCGTGAGCTGAAAACGGAAAAGCCATTCATTGATATCCGTCTGTTTAAAACACAGCGAAATTTATCATCCGTGTATATTCAATTTATTTTACTGAATGTTTTCTTCTATTGTTTATTTTTTGGGCTGCCGAGTTATTTTCAGGATGAAATGCATCTTTCTGTTCAAACGAGCGGTCTGTTTATGCTGTTTATGTCTGGCATGAGCATCGTAGTGTCACCTATTACGGGCAAATGGATCGACCGATCAGGCGTCGTGAAGCCGATCTTTGCGGGAGCGCTGCTGATGACGGCTGGGGCTGTGCTCTTAACCATCTTTTTTATCAACGCTCAGGTGATCGGGAAAGGATTTATCCTGTCAATCCTGGGTATAGGCTACGGGCTTGGAAATGTCGCGCTCCAGGCAGCGATGCTGAAAACGAGCCCTGCCAACATGGTAGGAACGTCTTCAGGGCTGTTTCAAACCTGCCGTTACTTAGGTTCTATTTTGTCTTCGGTGATCCTTGGAATTCTTTTTGGGAAAGAAATCACGGCGGCCCATTTTGATATGATGGGAATCATTATGATCATTGCGGGCGGAGCAAGCCTGTTAATGGCTGTGAGATTTGCTGCATTAATGAAAACTGCATCATGAGAAAAGAGGCAGGCACTGAGTCTGTCTCTTTTTCTTGTTCAGGCTGTTCAAATAGAATCAGGAAAATTGTATATCATAGCCAATGTTATTGTCTGACTTTTTAGTTATATTAAGTGACATCGAATGTAAGAAAACTGAACATGTGATGAAAAACAGACATTATTGAAAGGGGAGCTGGCTATGAAATTAAAAGAGAGCCCGCATCAATCCAACAGACTGAGCAATGAAGATCTGCTGCCTTTGGGACAGGAGAAACGGACATGGAAAGCAATAAACTTTGCCTCCATTTGGATGGGATGTATACATAATATACCGACCTACGCGACGGTGGGCGGCTTAATTGCGATCGGCCTTTCGCCTTGGCAGGTGCTGGCCATTATTATTACGGCATCGCTTATCTTGTTTGGGGCCCTGGCTTTAAACGGCCATGCGGGGACAAAATACGGGCTGCCGTTTCCAGTGATCATCCGGGCTTCCTACGGAATATACGGCGCGAATATCCCCGCGCTTCTGAGGGCGTTTACAGCGATTATGTGGCTTGGCATTCAGACCTTTGCAGGAAGCACGGCGCTCAACATTTTGCTTTTGAATATGTGGCCGGGCTGGGGAGAAATCGGCGGCGAGTGGAACATTCTCGGCATTCACTTATCTGGTTTGCTATCTTTTGTATTCTTTTGGGCCATTCATTTACTTGTATTGCATCACGGCATGGAGTCGATTAAACGTTTTGAGGTATGGGCAGGGCCTTTAGTGTATCTGGTATTTGGCGGCATGGTATGGTGGGCAGTCGATATTGCCGGAGGACTGGGGCCGATCTACTCTCAGCCAGGAAAGTTTCATACATTTTCAGAAACATTCTGGCCATTTGCTGCCGGAGTTACTGGCATCATCGGCATCTGGGCAACATTGATCTTGAATATACCTGATTTCACACGGTTTGCTGAAACACAAAAAGAGCAAATCAAAGGGCAATTTTACGGTTTGCCGGGAACCTTCGCGCTGTTTGCGTTTGCCAGTATTACTGTGACCTCCGGTTCGCAGGTTGCTTTTGGCGAGCCGATTTGGGACGTTGTCGATATTTTGACGAAGTTTGATAACCCTTATGTCATCGTATTGTCCGTAATTACGCTCTGTATCGCCACGATCTCTGTAAATGTCGCGGCGAACATCGTATCGCCCGCTTATGATATAGCGAATGCCCTGCCGAAATATATTAATTTCAAACGCGGCAGTTTTATCACTGCATTGCTCGCTTTATTTACGGTTCCGTGGAAGTTGATGGAGAGTGCGACAAGCGTATATGCGTTTCTCGGCTTAATAGGCGGCATGCTTGGTCCGGTGGCAGGCGTGATGATGGCTGATTACTTTATCATTCGCAAACGTGAGCTCTCGGTTGATGACCTGTATTCTGAAACAGGGCGGTATGTATATTGCAAAGGCTACAATTACCGTGCGTTTGCAGCCACGATTTTGGGTGCGCTCATTTCGCTAATTGGTATGTATGTTCCTGCATTAAAGAGCTTATACGACATTTCCTGGTTTGTAGGTGTGCTGATTTCATTTCTTTTCTATATTGTTCTGATGCGTGTTCACCCGCCGGCATCATCGGCGACTGAAACGTTCGAGCCAGGGAAGGTTCGCCAGGCTGAATAAGAAGTTCCACAGTATATTTTACTTTTTAAAAATGGTTTTCTATAAAAGAACATTACCGCAAATGAAGGCAATACGGGTAATCATAACGTGTACCATAAGGAAGCGGATCAAGATGGGTGGAAAAGAATGAATAAAATTCATTTTCGTCCTATCGAAAAGCACCTCACAATTTATGCTGATCCAATGAATCGCTTGCATCCGATAATGTTACATTAGTTCCTGATTCACCTGCGCGGCGGGTCATTGAATAACATGTCAAAAGCGGCGTTCCATCCGTTCCACGGAGCAGGACGCCGCTTTGTATATGCAAAAAAAAGACTGCCGGCAAATCCCGGCAGCCTGAGCATTATTCTGCAATAGACACTTTTCCTTCAGCTTCAACAGGTTTTTTCTGGCTCCACGCGTAGAGAAGCAGAGCAATCAGAACGAACAGCCCCGCTGTTAAATAAATCGCAGAGAAGCCGGCAGATGCTACAAACAATCCGAATACATACGATCCTACAGCAATTCCGCTGTCAAAGAAGGTAAAGAACGTTGCCGTTGCAAAACCTGAGCGGTGTGCCGGAGATTTCTGGATCGCCAATGTTTGCATGCAAGGAACGATTGACCCGTATCCGAGACCGATAACCGCTCCTGAAAGCAGTAGCATCAAGCCGCTATGTGTAAAGGACAGCATGCAGAGTCCCACTGAGAAAATCAAGATTGATGGGTAAATGACAATGCCCGGTCCGACTTTGTCGAACAATTTCCCTGTGAACGGGCGTGCAATCATCATTGTCACCGCGAAGCAAACAAAGAAATATCCGCTGATATTCGAAAGATCAACTGATTTGGCAAATACAGACAGATACGCTGTGACAGTTGAATAGCAGAAAGAAATAAATAATCCGACCGTCGCAATCTTAAGTGCGCCTTTTTCAAACATATCCGAGAATGAAAAACGGAATACAGTCGTGCCGCTGTCTTGGTTTTGGGGCACCTTTATCAAGAACGAAACAAGTAAGCCTGCAACCATAAACAGCGCAAAGGCTGTAAAGAATACAGAGAAGTTTACGACCTTCATCAAATTCAGTCCAAGGAAAGGCCCGATTGCCATGGCGAGGTTCATAGACATAGCAAAGTATCCAAGCCCTTCACCGCGGCGTTTAGCCGGAATGATGTCCGCTGCGATTGCACCTGTAACAGTCGTTAAAATGCTGAACCAGATCCCTTGGAAGAACCGCAAGCCAAGCAGCAGGTAAAAGTCATGAATCGGCATATACAGAAAAGAAGAAAGGGCGAATAACGCCATTGAGACAATCGCCATTCTTTTCTTCCCGAAACGCTCAACGATGGCTCCGGAAAAAGGCCGTGTAATGATCGCTGACAGAAGGAACAGGCTGATTAACAGCCCGCCTTGTGATTCTGTGCCGCCAAGCTCTTGAAGCGTATAGATCGGCAGTACAGTTAAAAATGTATAAAAGAACACAAACACAAATAAATTGACGAGCAGGACCATAATAAAATCCTTGGTCCATATGGCATCCGTTTGTTTCAAATGTATGTCACTTCCTTATTTTCATTGTTGTAAGAACATGCGGAATAAATGAGAAAAAGTTTCCTTATCTTCATCACGGAAATCCGCAAGCAGTTCTTCCTCAAATTTCAGCATTTTCATATTGATTTCTTCGTATTTTTTCTCGGCTTCTTTTGTGAGGACAACCAGTTTTTCCCGTTTGTCTTCACCTTGCCGTCTCTGTACCCAGCCGTTTTCTTCCAGGCGTTTGATCGTCCGTGTCACAGTCGGCGCTTCCACATTTAAATAGGACCAAATCTCTTTTTGAGTCATTGGTCCGATCGTACGCAAACAATATAAAACTGACCATTGAGATGAATAAAGGCCGAATGGCTCCAGCTGTTCATTGGCTTTCTTGGCAATCAGGCGGGCGCTTTGGTTGATTTGATGAATGAGGTGTCTGTTGACGTAGGTCATTTCGGTCTCCTTCTAAAAAACTTACCTAAGTAACTAATTGCTATCTTATTGTACAGGAGCGCTGGATGGATGTAAAGCTAAAAATTTAGCGACACGAAATAAATTTACTGAAGTTGAAAAAGTTTGTTTCACCCCTTGTCCTTATTGAGTTTTTAGCATATTCCCAAAAGAAAGCTAATACACTGTTACAAACCTAACAAAGAGAGTGTTTGAGGTGAGGGATCGTGGGCATATTTCACAAACTTACTTTTAAAACCATACAACGAAGAAGCGGCATAATGAACGACTCTTTACAGAATACGGATCTCATTTCACACTTCTCACATCCATTTTAGGGAGGTCGAGTGGTGTGCACGATTACATCAAAGAGCGAACAATCAAGATAGGGAAGTACATCGTGGAGACAAAGAAAACCGTTCGTGTGATAGCGAAGGAATTTGGTGTTTCCAAAAGTACAGTACACAAGGATTTAACAGAGCGTCTGCCTGAAATAAATCCTGATTTGGCAAACGAAGTGAAAGAAATACTCGATTATCATAAATCCATTAGGCATTTAAGAGGAGGAGAAGCGACAAAACTCAAATATAAAAAAGATGATATTCTCGAAGGAGAGCCTGTTCAGCAATCGTAATTCAACCATTTATTAGTTGGCATTGTCTTCTTGAAATCGTTCATAAAACATCCGCGAAAAATGTAAAGAACTTAATGCGCTTCCAACTTTTTTTCTATATTTTATGATAATATATATAATTAGGGCACAATGTGGATATTTACTGTGAAACAGATTTTCAAGGAGGATATAAATAGATGTTTGCAAGGGATATTGGTATTGACCTCGGTACTGCAAATGTACTGATCCATGTTAAAGGTAAAGGAATTGTTCTGAATGAACCTTCCGTAGTTGCACTTGATAAAAACAGCGGCAAAGTGCTGGCGGTTGGCGAAGAGGCAAGACGAATGGTTGGACGTACACCTGGGAATATTGTTGCGATCCGCCCGCTGAAAGACGGAGTTATTGCTGACTTTGAAGTAACAGAAGCAATGCTGAAGCATTTTATTAACAAGCTGAATGTAAAAGGCTTGTTCTCAAAACCGCGCATGCTCATTTGCTGCCCGACGAATATCACATCCGTTGAGCAAAAAGCGATCAAAGAAGCCGCAGAAAAAAGCGGCGGTAAACATGTGTACCTTGAAGAAGAACCTAAAGTTGCCGCTATCGGCGCGGGTATGGAAATATTCCAGCCAAGCGGTAACATGGTTGTAGACATCGGAGGCGGGACGACGGATATCGCGGTTATTTCAATGGGCGATATTGTCACCTCCTCTTCTATTAAAATGGCTGGGGACAAGTTTGACATGGAAATCTTAAATTACATTAAACGCGAGTACAAGCTGCTGATCGGCGAACGTACTGCAGAAGATATTAAGATTAAAGTTGCAACGGTTTTCCCAGACGCACGTCACGAGGAAATTTCCATTCGCGGACGGGACATGGTTTCCGGTCTTCCAAGAACGATTACAGTAAACAGTAAAGAAGTTGAAGAAGCCCTTCGTGAATCTGTAGCTGTTATTGTGCAGGCTGCGAAACAAGTGCTAGAAAGAACACCACCTGAACTTTCCGCTGATATTATTGACCGCGGCGTAATAATTACGGGCGGAGGCGCGCTCTTAAACGGCCTTGACCAGCTGCTTGCTGAAGAGCTGAAGGTACCGGTGCTCGTTGCTGAAAATCCTATGGATTGCGTAGCCATCGGCACAGGTGTCATGCTAGATAATATGGACAAGCTTCCTAAACGCAAACTAAGCTGATTTCACAAACCTCATTCTGAAAAAAGAATGGGGTTTTTTATTAAAAAGCTTCACGAATGAACGATAAATGCCGATAATAGGATAAAATACTGATTTTTATTATAGAACGAATGTTCCTGTATGACAACTGGAAAAAATGCCATTTTAGAGGTGGGAAATTTGTTAAAAGGATTATATACAGCAACATCCGCAATGATTGCCCAGCAGCGAAGAACGGAAATGCTTTCAAATAACATTGCAAACGCAAATACATCTGGATATAAAGCAGATCAAGGGTCAATGCGCGCGTTCCCTGAGATGCTGCTCAGCAGAATAGAATCAAAATCTCCGGCTGGAACATCAAGGACGGAAATCGGTTCCGTGAATACCGGTGTGTATATGCAGGAGCTTAAGCCTCTTTTCACAAAGGGGAGCTTGAAGTCCACAGATCAGCCTACAGACATCACATTGGTCGAAAAACAAGTTCCGGTTAATACAGAAACCAATGAAAACGCGGCTCTTTTTTATCCGGTTCAAACAGCGGACGGAATCCGTTATTCAAAAAGCAGCACTTTTTCACTAAATGAGAATAATCAGCTGACGATCAACGGGCGTCCTATTTTATCGACGGATGGCCAGTCAATTATTGTTGATAATGAGAACTTCACTGTGTCTGAAAACGGTACTGTGACAACGAACGGACGGACAGCCGGCCAGATTGATGTCAGAATGGCGGAGGATGTCCGCAATCTGAAACGGGATGGTAACGATCTGTACAGCACGGCGGACGGCAATGATCTGCCAAGCGCAGCCGGCAATAACCAGGTATCCTATTCATTAAAACAAGGCGTCTCTGAGCTTTCGAACGTAGATGTGACAAGCGCCTATACAGAAATGACTGAAGCGTACAGATCGTTTGAGGCCAATCAGAAGGTTATTCAGGCTTACGATAAAAGTATGGATAAAGCAGCCAATGAAATTGGAAAAATCTAAGATAACGGAAGAAAAAACGGGGGACATCAACTATGCTCAGGTCAATGCTAACGGCATCAACCACCTTAAACCAGCTGCAGCAGCAGATTGACACAATCAGCAGCAACCTTTCAAACAGCAACACAACCGGCTATAAGGCAAAAGATACGAATTTTTCTGAGCTAGTCAGACAGCAATTCGATCAAGTTGATGAAAAAAATGAGGAAGTGGCAAAAGCCCGAAAAACGCCGTCCGGCTTGCGCCTTGGCGTCGGAGCGATGATGAATTCACGCCTTGTATCTGATCAAGGAAGCATTCAGAAGACGGATCGCGATCTGGATATCGCGTTTACGTCTCCATACCAATATCTTCAGGTTAACGTGAATGGAAACCGCCAGTACACGAGGGACGGAGCGCTGTATGTAACGCCTTCAGCTGCAAATGCCAACCAGCTTCAGCTCGTTACTGGAAATGGGAATCCGGTGCTTGATGAATACGGCAATACAGTGAACATCGACAGCTCAATGAAAAATATCACCATCGATAAACACGGAACGTTAACCGCATCTGACGGAAACGCGGTCCAGCGGTTTAATCTCGGAGTTATCCAAGTGAATAACCCTCAAGAGCTGAAATCGGAAGGAAATAACCTGTTCTCTATTGATAATGCGGCAGCATTTGACGAGCTGAATGGCGCTAATAGACAAAACATCGGCATAGAGCAGGGCTCGCTTGAGATGTCCAATGTTGATATGTCAGAACAAATGACAGATTTGATCACGTCCCAGCGTTCATATCAGCTGAACAGCAGAACGATTACAATGGGAGATCAAATGCTCGGTTTAATCAATTCAGTCAGATAATAAGAAGTGGGCGTTTTCAATCAGCCGCGCATGATAAAAAAAGCGGCTTTTTTGAAATCGTCCTTTTTTTTGTAGTATTCCGTAATGTCTTCTAACAGCACCTCTAAATCCACCCACGCTTCAATTTTTTCTAATTCAAGCACATATTCGAGCAGCTGATCATAGGGGTCTTCAACTGATGTGTAGAGCGCTTCGAGCGTTTTTAATTTTAGATAGATGGTTTGAATGTCTACCTTTTCAGATAATTCTAACCCTTTTTGCAGGACGGCTTTCGCTTCTGAGACCTTTCCTGTTTTAAAAAGCGCTCTGACAGATTCGTACACACAGTGCAGATACGATACTGGAGAATTCGTTTCAAATTCTTGATTCCTTAATACTTTTTTAAAGTAAAGAAGCGCTTCCTGGTCTTTTTTTTCGGCTGCTTTTAAAAAGCCAAGGTTATAATAAGCGTGGCATAGCAGGTTTTCGTCATGTAATTGCTGGGTTCTCCTAATGATTTCTTTAAAAAGATGTTCAGCTTTTTCATAGCGTTCTTGGTCAATATAATTAACGGCGAGCAAAAGCTTACAGGTGATCACCTTTTTGATATAGCCGAATTGGTGTAAATAGATCTGTAATGCTTTTTTGACGTATTGGATGGAAAGCGGCGGTGATTTCATCAAGTAATAGGCGCCAGCGGTTTGATAATATAATTCAGCGGCTTCAAACGTGTTTTGAATGGCGCCCAGGTACTGTTCAGCTTTTTTAAAATGATTCACTGCAAGTTTCGGAGCTGTTTTTACCATTTCATTTAATCCTGAGAAAAAATACAGATAATATTTCAATTCATCATCCATTTTATCTTCCAGGCCGTACAGTTCATCGAATAATGAATCAAGTCCGTTCTGGTTCTCAAAAAGCAGCTGATGGCGGGCTTGAAACAATTGATAACGCAACCAAAGTTTTGTGTTCTTTTTGATCTTCGGATGGTGCTGGTCAATTTTCTCTTTCAGTGTGCAAACGTGATTCATTTTGCGTTTGCTCATTGCGGAATACCACTCATCTAACATGTTTTGCATCCTTTTTTCAATAAACTTCGAAATCATGTTCCTACCTCTTTGCTATTGGTAAAATTTATAATTATCATATCATAACTTTTGACGGCTCTCATTGACAGTAGGTTACATTTTAGCGCGGTTGAAAAAGAGATTAATTCATAATATACTTTTTAAATGTACAGATTGGATCTTTAATGATTGCTATACATACTAATGCAGATGAAGGAGATGTCAAGAGAATGCTTGATACTCAGCAGATTAAAGAAATTATTCCTCACCGTTATCCGTTATTGCTTGTAGACCGGATTACGGAGGTTGAAGAGGGTAAACGGGCAAAAGGCTATAAAAATGTAACCGCAAATGAAGAGTTTTTTAACGGACATTTTCCTCAATATCCGGTCATGCCCGGCGTATTAATCGTAGAAGCGCTTGCTCAAGTCGGAGCTGTTGCGATGCTGATTAAAGAAGAAAACCGCGGCAGACTGGCGTTCTTTGCGGGTATTGATAATTGCCGGTTTAAAAAACAAGTCAAGCCTGGTGATCAGCTTCATCTTGAGGTTGAAATCATTCGTGCGCGCGGCACAATCGGGCGCGGAAAAGGCGTTGCCACAGTTGATGGCGAAGTCGTTTGTGAAGTCGAACTGACTTTTGCTCTCGGAGAATAAATGAAAAAAGGCAGATGGGCAGCAGCACATTTGTCTTTTTTTTTCTTTCAAAACATGAGAAAGCAGGTGATTGAATGTGGAATGAATTTAAGGCTTTTGCCATGCGCGGGAACATCGTTGACCTCGCAATTGGTGTGGTAATAGGCGGCGCGTTCGGGAAGATCGTCACATCTCTAGTCAACGATATCATCATGCCTTTGGTGGGCTTGCTGTTAGGAGGGCTTGATTTTTCAGGTTTATCGTTTACGTTTGGAGATGCTGTGGTGAAGTACGGCAGCTTTATACAGACAATTGTGAACTTCTTAATCATATCGTTTTCCATATTTATTGTGATTCGGGCTTTGAATGGGTTGAGACGCAAAAAAGAAGCAGAAGAAGAAGAGGAGGCGGAGGAAGCGTTGGATGCGCAAGAGGAGCTGCTGAAGGAAATCAGAGATCTGCTGAAACTGCAAACAAAGTCGCCGGAATAAGAAGACTGCCGTTTCAAAACGGCAGTCATTTTTTATTTTCAATTCCTTTCATGTAATGCCGTGGGACTTTCCATTGTTTCAGCGAGATGGATGAGCATTGAAACAGAGGTTCCGGCTTCCGAAGTGCTGCTGATCTTCAATTCGCTTCCGCAAAAATGTTTCAGCCGCTGGTTAATATTTTTCAAACCGACGCTGCGATCGAAATCCGCAGATAAGAGATCTTCTTGTTTTTCAGGAGCTATGCCGGCACCGTTATCTTCTACTTTGATGTAATACTCATTCTCGCTTTGTTTTTTAGCTGTCAGCCTGACCCATCCTCCGCCTCTTTTCTTGCTGACACCGTGAAGAACGGCATTTTCCACCAAAGGCTGAATCATTAAAGGAGGAAGGATAAAGTCAATATCTTCATCTATATCAAAAAGGATGTCCAGCCGATTGCCGAAGCGTGTCTTTTCTATGGAAAGATAGGAACTGATAATAGAAAGCTCATGTTTGAATGAACTGATGGCAGATGTATTTTGGAAATCAAAACTCATTCTTAAATAATTGGTAAATTCCTCTGTTACGTCACGCGCTTTTTCAATATCCAAATGGCTGAGAGAAATGATCGTATTTAATACATTGTAAAGAAAATGAGGCTTGATTTGAGATTGTAAAAATGCCATTTCCATTCTAGTGGCTTGATTTGCTGTATGTTTCATCATAATCAGGTTTTTGATACGCGCCATAAATTCAGAGTAATGATAAGGCTTTTGCAAGATGTCATTCGCTCCGGCAAGGAAAGCCTTGTATTTGTCATGGCCAATAATGGCTGCTGTAATCATTAGAACTGGGAGATCAACCAAGCTGAATCGATCACGAATTTTCGTGCAAACTTCGAAACCAGACATATCCGGCATCATCAAGTCTAAAATAACCAAATCAAGCTTCGTACAAGAGATGACTTCTAATGCTTCCTTACCGTTTTTTGCTGCAATTACATTGTAGGGCACACCTTCAAGCATATCGCTTAAAATTTTCAAACTGTCAAGGTTATCATCGACAATCAGAATGGTTGGAGCGTCAATTTTCTCAGAGTAATAAGGCGTGCTCAAAGAGATATCTGACATCTGAATCCCGGGTTGTAAATCAGGATGACCCTTCTTTGTCTCAGGCACAGATTCATTTTGAGCAATTGGCAATGTGAAATGGAATGCCGAACCTTTTCCCACTTCCGATTCAACCCAAATTTCTCCTCTTTGGAGCTCAACCAGCTGTTTGACAATGCTTAGGCCAAGACCGGCTCCGTCGTCTTTATTCGTTTCGGCTTGCTGAAAAGACTCGAAGATGGTTTGGAGATCGGCCTCGGAAATGCCGCTTCCGGTATCCGTTACTGTCACCTTAATCATGTTATCGTTCAATCTTGTAGCAGAAAGTGTGATTTGGCCCTCCGCTGTATACTTAATTGCATTGTCTACTAGATTGGTAACAATTTGCCGAAAACGGTTTTCATCTGCGAGTACCAAAGGAAGGCCGGGTGGAATATGATTTATAATATTCAAGTTTTTATGTCTGGACAAGAGATTGTAGAAATTCATTTCCGAACAGATTAAAGTGTAAATATCAACAGGAACCTGGTGTATCTCAAGCATGCCCTGTTTTATTTTTTCTAAATCCAAGATGTCATTCACCAGATTGGACAGCCTATAGCCCATGCGGATGACAAGCTGCATATTTTCTTTCTCTTCTTCTATCGTTCTTTTTCCTTTGCCGGCCAGCAGCGTCTGGCATATATTAATAATGCTGTTCAGCGGCGTTTTGAATTCATGCGATGTTTTGGCAATAAACTCATCCTTTAGCCGGTCAATTCTGAGCAATTTCCATGACAGCACTTCATTTTCGCGGAAAGCGCCGGCGAATTGCTGTGCCATCAGTAGAACGATCGCCAACAAAGCGATAACTGTTGGCAATGAGTAAATCGAATTAAATGAAAAGGCCGACTTCCCACTATAAGCTGAAATGGTCGTTAAAATAACAAAAGCACTCATTGATATAGAAGCGATGGTAAGATACAGGCTTCCTTCCATTTTGCGAATCGCTGCAATTGTAAAAATATATGTAATATAAACAAGGGTCGAAACGGCTAGCACAGAATGTAATATGTATGAGGCATGGCCAATAAAACCCTTGGTTAAAAAATCTGTGATCAAGACCAGCCCGGAAGAAACAGTGGCTATGAGAATAAAACGTTTTGACACAATCTCCCGGTAAGCGAAATAGAGATAAAGAAAAACCGCAATGCTGACAAACACTGTAGAGATTGCCCTCATTGAACTTAGCAATGAAAATGAAATGGACGGATAGAGGAGAAATATAATCCGCTCTTTTCCGATCATCAGTATAATGAACGAAAACAGAAGACACATAACAGAAAAAAACAACAAATGCTTATCCTTTTTTCTTTGCAGGAAAAAGCCCAGAAAATATAATCCCGTAATGAAAAATGCCGTAATCATGACCGTATCATTAAGAAAGGAAATTTTGTTTTCCCGCAATATTTGATCCTGAGTTCCAAAGGTAATCGGCTTTGCGATACCCCACCCCGGCGTTTTTTCAAAGTTCGAAAATTGTACGACAAGTTCATTATCACCCTTGTGAAGCGTAAAAAAGCTCGTATACGGTCTATTTTGCGCTGTGAAATCAGGTTTATTTGTAGGGCTGCCGCTTTGTCCTATGAATTGTCCGTTAAAATAAATGCGATTTGCGCTGTAAATAAAAGACGTGCTGATCCCGAAAACCTGATTGTCTTGGTTTGATCTGATCGTCAGCTTGTACGTTCCGTAATCCACGTTAATACCTTGCTTGGCTACTTTCACATTGCTGGGGACATCAACGAAGAGGGGATCTTTTCCTTTTGCAGAAGCGATCTCTTTTGACGACAGAATCTGGTTTGGATATAAAGTCCACTCTCCGTTCAGCTGAACATTCCCATCCTTCTGAAAATCCCATTTCTCCAAATCCATGACTCCATGCTTTGCTTCAGGAAGTGTTGATCCAGAAAAATGGTCAACGGCTATAAAAGCCATAAAGAATGCGGCATAACCGAAAATAATTGAAATGAAAATAATTTTTTCTTTCATATTAGTGCTCCTTTATCCAATAGGGTTTTAAATTCCTATTTTTATTCATAGTGTAAGTGTAAACTTTCAAAGATAGAAAGAAAAATAATCCAGATAAAGGGACAATTTGGCATGATATAATAAAAGTTATTTACTGGTATCTCCATTTTACATATAGGGTGTGATGTTTTGTGAAAGCGTTAATTGTTGATGATGAGCACCTGGCATTGCTTCACTTAAAAAACATGCTTGAACGGACAAACGCATTTCAATCTATAATGGCGTATCAAGATCCGATTGAAGCTCTGGAGCATCCAGAGATTCCTGCTGTAGATGCAGTGTTTCTTGATATTGAAATGCCGGGGGTTAACGGCATTGAGCTTGCTGAAGAGATTCAATCGATGAATGAAAACATCCAAGTGGTTTTCATCACGGCCTATAATGAGTTCGCTATCAAAGCGTTTGAGCTGAATGCCATTGATTATTTGCTGAAGCCCGTAAATTATAAGCGGCTCGAGACAACTGTTGAACGAATTAGAACGAATAATATGCTCAGAGCATCTGCAGAAAATACTGAGGCGCATTTTTCGATCCAATGTTTTGGAAACCTGCAGTTTTATCAAACCTTAAAGGGTGTCAAAACAAACATTCCAGTCAAGTGGAGAACGTCGAAAGCACGCGAAATATACTTATTTTTACTTCACAACCTAGGCCGCGTAGTCAGTAAAGACATGCTAATCGATCTTTTTTGGATCGATTATGATGTGACAAAAGCAAGCACCCAGCTCTACTCAACCATTTATCAGATACGGAAATTACTCAGCCAGATTCCCTTCAGCCAAACAATTGAGAAGACCGACACAGGATATATTCTTCGGCTTTCAGATGCAAAAATTGATGTTGCTGAATGGGAAAAGTCACTAAAAGAAGCTCCTCCGCTCAATACAGCTACATTACATCTGCACACGGATATTTTCATGGCCTATCAAAATCATTACCTGTTAGAGCACGGCTATTTGTGGGCAGAACCGGAAAAGACGCGTCTCGCCCAGCTTTGGCTTGGAAAGGCTTATGAACTGATCGATTTCCTTATTCGTGAAATGAATGATCATCAAGCGATGGATATTTGCCTGCAGGTCGAGAAAATGGAGCCTTTCGATCAAAAAATTATGCAATACAAGCTGCAGCTATTCAACAAAAACGGGAGGGTAGAAGAGGCGATAAAAGAATATCAGCGTTACAAACAAATGAAAGATCAGGTTAATTGAAAAGAAAAAACCTTCTTCAAACCAGTGTGTGTCGATTTCCTGCCGATGCACGCTGTTTTTTTTACAAGCCACCTAAAGGAAGGGTCTCGCCATATGTCTCCGCTTGAAATTTCAAATCTCCCCCATTCATTCCGTTTTTAGTTGTACAGAATTTGTATAGTTCCATTTCATACAATGTAGTTTGGTTCGGGTGGCAATGCTTAGTTTTGAAACTCATTCGGCAGTAGCAAGTTTTTGGGGGATGAGACATGACTTTATGGTCTCACGGATCAATCGGCAAGTGAAAAATAGATATGAATGGGAGGAATGAAAAGTTGAGAACGAGGAGTTTTCCCTTATGGCTGAAAAAAAGCGGGCGGATCGTTATGAT
Organism: Bacillus sp. C28GYM-DRY-1; assembly: GCF_030519405.1. Classification (NCBI taxonomy): domain Bacteria; kingdom Bacillati; phylum Bacillota; class Bacilli; order Caryophanales; family Bacillaceae; genus Bacillus; species Bacillus sp. C28GYM-DRY-1. The sequence goes on along the minus strand of NZ_JAUMKF010000002.1, from coordinate 280,125 downwards.
CATAAGCCTGGCCATCTTTTTCTTCTTCAGCCAGATCGCCAGCTATACTCTTACAGCACAGGCTGTGGACGTCACGTCAAGCGACAGCCAATTCTTCGATTCGGTGACGGTCAAGGAAGGCAACGACCAGGTTGTTGACGGCACAAAAGGAAACGAACCGGCATTAAAGTCGGGGGATAAAGTGACACTGACATATGAATGGTCATTAAAAAAAGGTAAAGATACAGAAAGTGAACAGGGTATCAATGTGGAGATACCTAAAAGCTTTACCTTTGATAAAGGTGCAGACGGTGAGATTACATTTGCTGACCAAGTCATCGGCAGCTATCATGTGCCGGCGGGCGGCAGCACCATGACGGTAAAAGTAACAACTGCATCCGCGGATTCTCCTGATGCCAAGGGCGCCATTACACTGTCAGCCACGTTTACTGCAGATGTAAAAGAAGATGAACATACAGTGGCAGCCCTTTTTCAACTAGGGGCAGGCAAAACCCAGCAGGTGATCATCCCTGTTAAGAAAGATAAGACACCAGATGCCGAGTCGGAAGAGCCAAAAAATGACTCTTCTGAAACTGAGGGTGATCAGGAAGGGACAGATGATAAATCTGCACCATCAGCCAGCAAGGAACCCAAAGAAGAGGAACCAAAACCATCAGCCGACTCTAAGAGCAACGATTCCTCTCAGAGTGATGATTCAAAAAAAGTGTCATCCTCAAGTCAATCAGCTTTCAGAAGTCTGCAAACTGAAGAAAAACAAATCACACAACATATTTTAACCGGCGTGACATTGACGGATGAAAACGGAGAGCCATATGACAAGAGCAATCGCGCCAGTACAGATTCTCCGGTGAACATTTCAATTGATTGGGCCATTCCTGACGATTTAGGAAAGACAATCAATGCCGGGGATCAATATGAATTTGATTTGCCTAAAGAATTTATTATGCATAATGACATTGTGAACCTGCCATTAAGCGCCGGAGACACCACATTCGGGACATTTTCTATTGATACAAACGGACATGTGGTGATGACATTTAACGGCGAGGTAAAAGAACATTCTAATGTCAAAGGCACATTGGTGATCAATACGCAGTTTAATGAGAAGAAAATAACGGGATCGACAACACAAAAGATTCCATTTCCTGTGAATTCCGATACTCCTGAGACAACGGTTTATTTTAAACCAAATGTGAGTAAAACCATTGATAAATCAGGTGTGCTGGATAAAGGCATCAACCCCGGTAACGTAACATGGACGGTCGATGTCAATAAAAAATTGGATCAAGTCAAGAATGCCAAAATCACGGAAAGTCTTCCGGACGGCTTAATCTACCGTTCAGTTAAAGTGTATGAACTTAATGTGAACATTGATGGTTCTGTCAGCAGAGGAAATGAAGTGTCTTCCGGCTATAGCGTTGATACAAAAGGAAATGTCACATTTGATGGGACAATTGATTCAGCCTTCCGCCTTGTATACGAAACTGACATTGACAATAGTGCAAAGCCGAGTGAGGGCGGAAATATAACGCTGACAAACAAAGCAGCATTCAGCGGAGACAACCTGGAACCCATTTCTGCCGAAGCCACTGTTGCAGCCAAATATGGAAAAATGATTGCAAAATCATCAACCGGCTATAATGGAGAATCTCAAACATTCAGCTGGGCTCTTTTATACAACTACGGTGAGAAACAGATCGACCAATCCAAGGCCAGCATTAAAGATTCTTTTGGAACTGGCGATTTGCATCTTGTGAAAGATTCTTTGAAGGTTATTCCTATTACCTTTGGACAGAACGGCAGCGAGCAAGCGGGAACGCCTTTAAAGGAAGGCGAGGACTATACGCTGATCGATAATGGAACCGGATTTGAAGTCAAATTTAATAAATCCATTACTAGCGCTTATAAAATCACATATCAAACAAAGGTCAACAGCGGAGTGATCATTGATAAAACGACAGCATACACCAACAGCGTGGTGACCGGAACAGGGGATTCAAAAGAAGCTTCTGGAATAGCCATTCAACAAAACCTTATCAAAGGGTATTCAAATGTTGATTATGAGAAGAAGACGGCTGATTGGACGATTACAGTTAATAAAAACAACTATGAGATGAACAATTGGACGCTGGATGACCAATTCGAAAGCGGCGGATTGGTTTTGATTGATGAATCGTTCAAAATGCAAGACACAACGAACAACAAAACGTTGCAGAAAGACAAAGACTACACATTGACAAAAAAACCCGAACATAAAGGCTTTACTTTGGCATTGATCGGGGATTACGCGAAAACAGACAGTCAATTTAAAATCACGTATACGACAACATTCAATGCCGATTATTCTAACGAAAGCGTCAAGAATACAGTTCAGTCGACATGGACTGATCAATACGGCAATGAGCGCACGAATAAGGTATCAAGCGGCTTTACGCCGAATCATCAGACGACAAACAATGGATTCAAAAATGGATCATACAACGCAGTTTCAAAGGAAATCACGTGGAAAATCGGTGTCAATTATAATGGCGAACCCACAAAAAAACCTTATATAAAAGATGCCATAACAGATCCTCAACAATTTGTGCCGGGTTCCGTTGTGGTAAAGAGCTATACGATTAATAAAAACGGCTCCATCACAGAAGGAGACGTCCTTGATCCTTCCAAGTATGAGGTCGAAGAGCCTTCAGAAAAAAATGAACGAACTCTGACAGTACACCTTAAAACGAGCAATTCTGTGCCATACCTGATTGAGTTTAAAACAACGCTCAAAGGAAAGGTCATTGATCAGAATAAGTACACAAACAAAGCGACCTACCATAATGATGGTTATGCAGACCGCACCTTGACGGGCTCTGTCTCCGTTGTGGATGGAGGAAGCCTGATTTTCAAGGGCGGAAAACAAAATGGAAGCTACATCGATTGGAGCATCAATGTCAACTCCAGCCAATCAACGCTGGATGATGTTAAAGTCACTGACACGCCGGATGAAAATCAAATACTGGATGCAGATTCTTTTAAAGTATATCAAGCAAAATATGATGAACATGGAGTGGTCAAAGACAGCGGCGGAAATCTGACCGCGGGCGATGTCGAACTTCAAAAAGACAAAGATTACACGTTAGACATCAAAACCAACAATACAACAGGTGAACAATCGTTTGTCCTGACATTCATAGGCAGCTATAAGCAAATTGACCGTGCCTATGTGATCAAATACCGGTCTCTGATTAACATAGCCGGAACGAACGGCTACGTTAAAAATAAAGTGTCCATTTCAGGAACAAATGTGAAGGAGCAGACTCAAGAAACCAGCAGCTCGATCTTTGTTGCCATTTCAAGCGGCGACGGTTCGGGATCCGGTGAAAAAGGAAGCCTGACGATCTTTAAAACAGGTGAGGACAATAAAGCTTTAGAAGGCGCAGACTTTCAATTATGGTCTGAAGACGCCGAGCAGCTTCTGCGTACAGGTACGACAGATTCTGACGGGAAGCTTACATTCGGAAATATCCGCTACGGTTCCTACGTATTAAAAGAGATAAAAGCGCCTGACGGATATAACATCAGTGATGCTTATGCAAAAGGAGTCTCTGTTAAGATAGACAGCAATTCCTCCAAGACAGGGGCGCTGTACAAAGTCGTAAATCAACAGAACAAGGTGATGCTTATCAAACAAGACGAACACAACAATCCTTTGGCTGGTGCTGTTTTCAAGCTGGAGAAAAAATCAAATGACGGCACCTATACACTTATACGAACAGATATAAAATCCGATAAAAACGGCAAAGTAGAAATGAACGGTTTGGCGGCGGGCTACTACCGCTTGACAGAAACACAAGCTCCAGCAGGCTTTATCGTGAATACAAAAGCGATACACTTTTCAATCGCAAAGAATGAAAACAATCAAGTGTCCGATGTCAATTTAGGAGAAATGACCAATTATCAAGGGAAAGTCTCTCTAACGAAGGAAAATGCTGAAGGCCAGAAACTTGAAGGTGCAGTATTCAACATTGTCGATCAGGATGGAAAGCCTGTTCAAGAGGGACTGACCTCAAATAAGGACGGAAAAATAGAGGCTTCGGGCCTTGCGCCGGGCCGTTACGCCTTTGTGGAAACAAAAGCGCCAGCCGGCTATGTGCTGAACACAAAGAAAAAAGAATTTACCATCTCAGAATCTGCAGCAGGAAAGCCTGAAGCGGCAGATGCCGGAATTGCCGTTAACGATAAAGGCTCTGTTGAGCTGACGAAGGAAGATGCCGATGGCCAAAAGCTTGAAGGTGCCGTCTTTAGGATTATTGACAAGGAAGGAAATACGGTTCAAGAAGGGCTGACCTCAGATGAAAACGGGAAAATCACAGCCTTAGGCCTTGCGCCGGGACAATATGCCTTTGTTGAAACGAAAGCGCCATCCGGCTATGTGGTAAACACGGAGAAAAAAGAGTTTACGATCTCTGATTCCGCAGCAGGAAAACCGGAGCCAGTAGATGCCGGGGTCGCTATCAACTATAAAGGCTCTGTTGAGTTGGCGAAGGAAAATGCTGAAGGCCAAAAACTGGAAGGTGCAGTGTTCAACATTGTCGACCAGGAAGGACATACGGTTCAAGAAAAGCTGACTTCGGATAAAGACGGAAAAGTTAAGGCTTCGGACCTTGCACCGGGACGCTACGCCTTTATTGAAACGAAAGCGCCATCTGGCTATTTGTTAAACACAGAGAAAAAAGAGTTTACCATTGCTGAATCTGCAGCAGGAAAGCCAGAATCCGCAGATGCCGGAATCGTCGTGAACGATAAAGGATCAGTTCAGCTGACGAAGCAAGATCAAGATGGAAAAGGCTTAGCAGGCGCAGTATTCAAAATCGCTGACAGCAATGGGGAAACTGTGAGAGACGATCTAGTCTCAAAAGAAGACGGCAAAATTGAAGTTGATGGGTTAGCGCCAGGAACCTATCAATTTATTGAAAAAGAGGCGCCAGATGGATACCTTTTATCCGAAAAACCAGTGTCATTCACCATTAAAGCTGAAAATAGCGGCAAACCTGAACAAGTGAAAGTAACAGCGGTTAATGCCAAGAACCTTGTTGTACTCACCAAAGTGGATCAGCATGATAAAAACAAAGCTCTTCAGGGCGCGGAGTTCAATCTGACAGATGCCAACGGAAAAGTGCTGAAATCCGGCTTGACTACTGATGACAAAGGACAAATCACAGTACATGGTCTCAATGCTGGTGAATATCAGTTTGTCGAAACAAAAGCGCCTAAAGATTATCATTTAGACCAAACACCAATATCGTTTAAGATCACAAATACAGACACGAAACCAGTTGAAATCACCGCTGAAAACATATTGACACCAGGTGACGTGAATGTGACGAAAGTGGATCAAGACGATAAAACGATCGTTTTGGAGGGTGCTGAATTCAAGTTATTGGACGCAAGCGGAAAGCCTGTAAAAGCTGAAGGCTATGGCAAAGAGCTGCCTGAACTCTGGAAAACGGATAAACAGGGGCAGTTCACAGTAAAAGGCCTTGCGCCGGGAAGCTATCAATTGATTGAAACAAAGGCACCAGAAGGTTACAAGCTGGATGAAACACCGATTGAATTCACAATAGAAAAAGGACAGCCAAAAGCTGTTGAGCTCGTTATTTCTAATCAGAAAGTGAAAACACCAACGCCTGACAAACCGGATAAACCTACACCGGATGGAAATGTGAATGGAGATGGACATCATACGAAAACCAATGGTACAGATGGTGATTTGAACACAAACAATTCCCTTCCAAAAACCGGAGATGCAGACAGCACATTAACAGTAATGATCGGTATCCTGCTGTTAATGGCAGGAGGAGGCTTAGCTGTTGCCTCAAGAAAGAAGCAAAGAAAGGGATAAATATGAAAGCACCTGATCATTGAAAAATTGATCAGGTGCTTTTTTAAAAGTGATACAAGTCATTCTAGAAGGAAGGAAAGGAATTTTGTTTATGTACAAGAAAATGATCATTACGATGTTCATTCTTTTAGGACTGCTGCTAATCTGTTCTCCTTATTTGAAAGGAGGAATCATAGCTTATCTTAGCAAAAGCCAGAGTGAGCCGGCCTTAACTGTGGAGCAGCTGAAAAAAAATAATGAGAGAGAGGCAGATTTTGAATTTGAATCAATCAAGCCACCTGATTTGATGGAAGCAATAAAGGCTGGCTTTAATCACGATCAAAAAGCAGTTATCGGGCGGATAACGATTAAAAGTGTCAATCTGGAGCTTCCGATCGTAAAAGGCACAACCAACGAAAACCTAATGATCGGGGCGGCAACAATGCGCCCGGATCAGAAAATGGGCGAGGGGAATTATCCTTTGGCTGGCCATCATTTGAAGCAAAAGAGTCTTCTGTTTGGACCTCTTGAAAACATAAAAACAGGTGCTCAAATTGTCATCACTGATTTTAAAAAAGACTATATTTATTCTGTGACATCCAAAAAAATCATGTCGGAAATGCATGCAGAGGTGATTGAGGAGACAAATGAAAAAGAGCTTACGTTAATTACATGTGACAAGGCGGCCGAAACCGAAGGGCGCCTCGTTGTTAAAGGGGAATTGGTTGATGCTTTCGGCCATACAAATTAAACATGCAAGAGTGAAAGCACGAAAAATAAAAGCTGCCGTTTAAAAACGGCAGCTTTTTTAATATAGAACCTATTTATGCAAAATGTTGATTGTGGCGCTCTTCGCTTCTGTACGGTTTCGGGGAACGTATCCCCGCATTTTTATATCTTTTGCTTAAATGCCTCAATGAGCTTTGTTCCTGTATAGCCCTCTTTTACAAGGGATTCGAGGATGGTCTCAGTGCCTTGCTGTTTTCTTGTGACCATTTGTCCGTAGATTAAAACCTGTATGCTTTCTTCCAGCTTGACGATATTTTTCACTGCTGCTGTCAGCTGGGCGGGGCGATTGCTTTTTTTCGTGATCGTTACAAATACTTTGGCTTCAGTTTGGCTGTTTTGAAGCTGCTCAAAAAAAGACAGGTGTTCTTTCGCTACAAGCGCTTCAATCAGCCAGTGATTTTCACCGTCTTCTTTATTTATAATCAGTCCGTCAATAAGGGGAAACTGTTCAATTGATTTTTCTTCCTTGTCCACTCGTTCCACATTCAAGTCAACCAGTTTAAAGGTTTTCATTTCTATTCTCACCCCGATTACTTCCAAAGATTTCTTGCCTATCATTATAACATAAACGTTTTAGAGGAAAAAATGCTACAATTCTAGGGCTAAAGAATTATGTATTAGCGAAACATTTAATAATTTCTAATTTTTCATTATACTGTAATTGACTATGGATTACGGAGAGATGTGGTATGAATCAATTTCGTTTAAAAGAAATTTATATTGACGGCACTCCTTCTGAGGACTGTTTAATTGAAAAGGAAGTAACATATATGGTAAGCCGTAAAGAAGTGTTTGAGGTTCATCTAAACAAAAAAGGAAGCGTAAGCTTTTTATACGAAACGCAAGACGGCATGGAGCAGTATAAAATTAAGGTGTCACTGCCTGAAAAAAAGCTGAGCTTTCAGTGGTTTGCATGGGATGGTTCTTCCTATGTATGTATGAATACACAAAATCGGCTGACAAAGCAAATCTTTTTCCGGTTTTTAAAAAGCACATATTTCTTTAAAGGGAAAGAACAAAAGATGTTTTTAGCTGAAGGAAAAATGAAAACGAAAGATAAAAACAGGGGATGAAAGCCACTTTTACGCGTTTTTCTTTTCTCATTGCATCATCTACAATGCATATAACCGCAAGGAGAGGAGGAATCGCATGTTCAATCAGGTCATGCTTGTCGGACGACTTACAAAAGATCCTGAGCTTCGCTACACTTCCGCCGGTGCGGCAGTCGCACACGTTACGCTCGCGGTAAACCGCAGCTTCAAAAATGCTTCAGGTGAAATCGAGGCTGATTACGTGAGTTGCACACTTTGGAGAAAAACAGCTGAAAACACGGCGTTGTATTGCCAAAAAGGTTCTCTCGTCGGCGTAAGTGGACGGATTCAGACAAGAAGCTATGAAAACGCAGGAGGCGTTACCGTCTATGTAACGGAAGTGTTGGCTGATACTGTTCGTTTTATGGACCCTAAACCCCGGGAAAAAGCTGCCGATTGACATCCCCTGATCCTCCCCGTTTTCTAGCCATTCATATGATTCTAATCTCCGCATCATTCCCTCAAAAGTGACCAGTCGACCAGACTGGTTCTTTCTTTTGTATCGACTAGGAAAAATTGGTTCTTATGATGCGTTTTTACTTAAAATCACTTAATAATATTGAATGAAATTGGATAAAAACTTATAATTGCTTAAAGATAATTGAAAAGAAAAGGAATGAGGGCGTGTACCAAGAAGAAAGATTAGTAGCGATTTTGGATTTTTTAAAACAGCATAACCGAATTACAACGGAGCAGATCTGTAGGCTCCTTCAGGTGTCGAGGGATACAGCGAGACGGGATCTTGTGAAGCTGGAGGAACAGAATGCCATCATCCGTACAAGAGGCGGTGCTATTTTGCCGACTGTGCATCAGAAAATCCAAAGTTATTCCGGACGCTTGAAAACAGTGTCCGTGGAAAAAAACAAGATCGGCAGGCTTGCCGCATCGCTCATTCATGATGGTGACCGGGTAATTTTAGACGCTTCTACAACCGTTCAGGCATGTGCAAAGCATTTGAATGCGGATGGTTGTACGGTAATCACCAACTCGATTAATCTCGCAGAAGTACTGTCCGATAAAGAGGGAATTGAAATCTATCTGCTTGGAGGCAAGCTGGAAAAGGAGCACCGCTTTCTTTACGGTGCCTCTGTAATTGAAAAGCTCTCAAGCTACCACGTAGATAAAGCGCTGATCGGTGTGGTCGGCATCTCCGAACATGGCATTACAATTGCGCATGAAGAGGATGGCATGGTGAAGCGAAAAATGATTCAGCAGGCAAAGCAGGTGATCGCACTTGCAGATCATTCGAAACTCGGAAGTACCAGTTTTTATCAGTATGCGGAGCTGAGTGAAATCGATCTGTTGATCACAGACAGGCTGCCGAATCAGGCGTTTTGTGACTTGCTTGACTGTAACGGTGTGGAACTTCTCGTGACAGAGCAGGATGAAGGAAAGGGCTGACAAACGTGAAATTAATTGCGATTGACTTAGATGGAACCTTACTCAACAGCAAGCATCAGGTAAGCGTGGAAAATGAAAACGCGCTGCGGCAGGCGCAGCGGGATGGCATAGAAGTAGTGGTGTCGACTGGGCGCGCTCATTTTGATGTCATGTCGATCTTTGAGCCGCTCGGGATCAAAACATGGGTCATCAGCGCAAACGGCGCCGTCATTCACGATCCTGACGGCAGGCTTTATCATCAGGAAACCATTGAGAAACAACGGGCGTATGACATTCTCTCATGGCTTGAGTCAGAAAACTATTACTACGAGGTATTCACAGGTTCAGCCATTTACACGCCGCAACACGGCAGAGAGCTTCTTGAGGTTGAGCTGGACCGATTCAGAAGCGCGAATCCGGAAGCAGATCTTTCTGTCCTTATGCAGGCGGCCGAGGTGCAATACAGCCAATCCGGCTTCGCTTACATTGGCTCGTTTCAAGAGCTGTTTGAGTCTGATTACCACATCGATTTTTATAATATTCTCGGTTTTTCTTTCTTCAAAGAGAAGCTTGAAGCAGGCTGGAAAAGATATGCGCATGCTGAAGATTTGACGGTTGTCAGTTCGGCTGAGCATAACTTTGAGCTTTCTGCCCGCAAAGCTTCCAAGGGACAGGCGCTGGTGAGGCTTGCGGAACGGCTGAATATCCCGATTGAAGAAACCGCAGCTGTCGGTGACAGCTTAAATGACAAATCGATGCTAGAGGCGGCGGGAAAAGGTGTAGCGATGGGCAATGCGCGGCAAGATATCAAGGCGATGGCAGACGCCATCACCTTGACCAATGACGAACAAGGCGTCGCACATATGATTAACAATTTGCTGTAGGTTTATATGCTGCACCAAAAGTGCATCCTGTTGGTAACCGGCGTAACGGATTCTTTGGAAATTCGGCGTGACGGCTATGAACGGAAAAAAGCTGGCTCTTTCAGGAGCCAGCTTTTTTAATCATCGCGCTGAGGCGCTTAATGTAAACAATTCTTCGAGTTCCTGTGTAGAAAGCTCGGTTATCCAGTTTTCACTTTGGATAATTTGATCGTTCAGCGTTTGCTTCGATTCGAGCATGACATCAATTTTTTCCTCAATTGTTCCTGTCGTAATCATTTTATGAACGTGGACAAAACGCTCCTGGCCAATGCGGTATGCCCGGTCAGTGGCCTGGTTTTCAACCGCCGGGTTCCACCATCTGTCATAATGGATGACGTGATTGGCGGCGGTCAAATTAAGTCCGGTGCCCCCGGCTTTCAGTGAAAGAATGAGTGTCGGGTATTCTTTCTTTTGAAATTTCTCAACGAGTGTATCCCGCTCTTGCTTGGAGAGACTCCCGTTTAAAAATTGCACAGGTTCGCCGAACGTTTTTTCAAGCAGTCTTTTCATCATGTTCCCCATCTGAATGTATTGCGTGAAAATGAGGCAGCTTTCGTTTTGGGCGCGTATCGCTGTCATGAGTTCCAGCAATTTTTCAAGCTTGACTGATCTGCCGGCCAGCAGCTCTGTTTGATCTTCTTTTAAATAGAGCGCGGGGTGATCGCATATTTGCTTGAGACGTCCGAGCATGCTGAGGATCAACGCTTTTCGCTGCATGCCGGTCAGTGACGTCATATGGTCAAATGTGTCTTTGACAAGCTGCTCATAAAGTGATGCCTGTTCGGCTGAAAGCGGGATAAATTCTTTTTCTTCCAGCTTCTCAGGAAGATTAAGGGCGACCTCCTCATCCCGTTTCGTCCGCCGGAGAAGGAATGGGCGGATTAACTGCTGAAGCTGTCCGATTCTCTTTTCGTCCCGGTCTTTTTCAATCGGCAGCACATAACGTTTATGGAAGCCTGTCAGACTGCCGAGGTATCCTTTATTCATGAAGTCAAAAATGGACCACAGTTCAGTTAAGCGGTTTTCCATTGGCGTGCCGCTTAGCGCGATATGGTGAAGCCCTTTCAGCTTTCTGATTGCCCGTGATTGCTTCGTATGCGCGTTTTTAATATTTTGCGCTTCATCAAGGCAGATTGTGTTCCATGTCACAGAAGACAGCTCTTCTGAATCGGCGTGCGACAATCCGTATGAAGTGAGTACCACATCTGCGTTTTCGTAATGCGCGGCGAAACCATCACCTTTTGGACGACGCGGCCCATAATGGAGCGCGACGGACAGGTCAGGAGCAAAGGTTTGAAGCTCCCGCTGCCAGTTGCCGAGCACGGATGTCGGCGCGATAATCAAATTCGGCGTTTTTTGTCGGCCGCTTTCCTTTACGTGCAGGAAATAGGCGATCATTTGAATCGTTTTCCCAAGCCCCATATCGTCAGCCAGACAGGCGCCAAAACCGCTTTCTCGCAGAAATAGCAGCCAGTTCATGCCGTATTTCTGATAGGGGCGGAGAGTTCCTTGGAAAGAAGGGCTGACTTCGTGTTCCGGCAGGTTTTCCGCGGCTGTAAGCTTTCGAATCAGTGACCTGAGCTGTTTGGACAGATCAAATTGAATGTCAGCAAATGCGGATGTATCCATCAAATCTGAATCCTCAAGCCCGCCTTCCCCCTGATCCATTAATTCGCGCGCCAGAATATTAGACATATGGAGTCCTTCTGATTCCGCTTTTTCCATCAGTCGTTTCATTTGTTTGATAAACTGCGGATCGATTTTTACCCATTGCCCGCGTATATTAACGAGGCGTCTGTTGCTGGCGACAAGCTCATTAAATTCAGCCTCAGTCAGCTCAATTCCATTTGTTGCAAACCGCCAGTTGAAATCAAGCAGCGCATTCATGCCGACAAATGACTCGCCGCGCGGGGCGGATGACACCTTTGCCTTCAGCATCATGTTACTGTCTCTGACAATCTGCCACCAGGATGGGAGAAGAATTTCCACGCCCATATCGACAAGCGTCTCGCTCGCTTCTGATAGGAAGATCCAGGCTTCTTCCTCTGAAATCAGCGTTGTCCCGGAATCAAATGACAGCCACGGAACCGTTCTGTGAAAGCGGTCCTGCTCACGTGCGATTTTATCGCTATACGCCTGCCACGATTTCTTAAGGCTCTTCAGCCCGTCAAAAAATTCAACAGCGCCGCTCTTTTTATCGCGTAAAAACATCTCGATTTTCCAATCGTCTCCGTCAAAGTCTGGCTCATTTAAGCGCAGGCCGACTGTAAATGGAGATAGATCGTCAATCCAGCCGATCCCTTCAAGAAAATCCTTCTCATCGAGAAAATGTCCGCGGTATGTCGTGACCGCAGGCGATTTCTCCTTAATGTGTTCCCATTTTTCCCGCAGGCCATCGTCGTATTGGATATAGTCCTGCACTGCAGCGGAGAACCAATCCGCAGTAAAGCCATCTAGTATATTGTCGCGGTCCTTCCAGCGAAAAACACCGTTTGCCCATGCTTCATAGTCAGGCAGAAAATCGCCGTCTGCGATAAATTCATAGATGGTCGAGGCCGCCTCGATCAGCGGCTCCGTTTCTTCTGTAAGCTGCACGGAGCTGAATGAGTTGAACGAGTTTTTGCCGAGGAGCTCTACAGTCATCCATGGAGAAAGCAAAACAGCGGTTGTCCCGATGAAGCTGACGTCCTCAAGAAAGGTTCCATAAAATGAGGATTCATGCCATTGGAACAAATGCCTTTTCATATGGCTGTAGGGAAGTGGCTGCTCATTCTCATCAAAGGCTGAGAGCGTAAATGACCCATCTTCCATTTGTTCTACGTGGATGAGAATTTCTTTAAGACTCGCCATCAATCAACTTTCCTTTCTGCAGTTCTTCTTGAAGCGCGCGCAGGCGCTTGTAATGCGTGCTCAGCTGCTGAATATACCGCTCCCACACCTTCAGTTTCTTCGCTTTTCTGTACAGGGTGCGCAGTTTTTTCAAATACCGGGCGGCTTCTTTGTACGAGCTGCGGTTTTTCTGATCGATAAAAAAGGCCACTTCTCTGTGGTAAGCCGGGATCAGCGCCTCCGGATCACTCGCTGCAATTTCCTTCAGCATCATTTTATCCATTTCATAGATGGAAAAGCCGACAAGGCTGTGAATTTCAATCCACTCGGCATATCGTTTTTTCTCATATAAATGATGGCTGTATTCTGTGAACGTAAACGGCAGACAGCCTGCAGCATAGCGTTCAAACAGCGCTTGGTCATTGGTTTGCTTCACATAGGCATTCAGCAGAAGGAACAATTCACTAATCACGTCGCGAATCTCTTTAAACGGTTTATCCAGTTTCGTATAACCCATCGCAATCGGTTCAATCCGCTGGTACCATGTATTCAGCCGTTTCCAATCCTTCTTGGCCGTGATTTCACTCAGCCACTGAAACGTATACGGCAGCGCTTCCGGCGGGAATTCATCAGCTTCGGCAAAAATAACGTCATCATTCTTCTGCAGGAATTCCAAGTGAAGGCGCCCGAATTGCAATTCAGGTGAGAAACGCCGTCCGGCTTCTTTTTTCAAAATCTCCTGTTCGCGCGCCACCCATTTTGGCCGGGACAGAAGCGCGCTCCAAATTTCACCGAAGATGCGGATGCGTTCATATTGAAAAATATCTTCTTTCAACAGCAAATGTCGGATAACTTCCGGTGTTTTTTCCAAAAACGGATCAAGCGCAAATGACAGCGCGTATGTTTTTAATTTATCAATAGAGCTGTAGATCGTATCCATCAGCTGTTCAACATACGGATTGAGGGAATAAAAGTCTTGCTCGGGGTTCAATTTGCCCGCTTCAATCAATGTGAACATCCGAAGCCAAACCGCAATAGCGGAATGAATCTGGTACAGGCTTTTCAGCTCGGGCTTGTTCGGCGCATGCTTTTTTAATGCGGACAGGTAGCCGTAATAGAGGCCCTGCATGTTTTGGCTGCTTTCCGGCGTCCGCGCCTGCCAGAGAGAGAACTCTGAATCAAAAAAAGCGAGCCAGCTTGAAAGCAATTCTTCATTAGGCAGCACCTTTTCCTGAAATTGGCGGCGGACGAGTTCTTTGCTTTCCTCCAGCTTTTCCCTCTCAAGCCAATACGCTGTAAACATACCCACACGCTCGAACATTGCATATACATATAAAAAAACAGCCAGCATATGGCGGCAGATTCTTCCGGACGGACATGAACAGCCGCTTTTGGCTATGACAAACAAGTTCAATGTGACCCGCACAGGCACAACATCCTGCACGTAAGCCGTAACTTCCGTCGGACTTACTGCTTGTAAACGATAGACTGAATCCTGTCGATATAAAATAAGGGCTTTTTTGATCAGCTGAACATTTTCCTCATTGTAAGGAAGGAGTTCTTTCAACTGTTCAGCAGATGCCAGCACATCGTCTTTAGAAATCATATTCTGAAGCATGATTATCGCTCCTAACCGAGTCACGTAATAAAAAGATCCAATTTCTCTATTATATCGCAACACATCGGCCTGAAAAAGTTTTTCCTAAAAAAGGACATAAAAAATGGGATGTGTCGAATGATGTATTAGAGATTGCAAATTGATAACCGGCATCATATAATAATCGTGTTTTCAACTTAATGGAAGCTGAAAGGAATAAAAATGATGAGTGAAAAGAAATTGAATCAAGAAGAATTTCTGAAAATTTTGATGCATGCACATGAAATTGGTGAGCAGTCATCTGAAATGACGACGAAGGAAATGCTTGAAAATTTAATTTCTCATATTAAAAATGGATATGCAACGTAAGAATCCCGCACGCCTTTTGCGGGATTTTTTTATGCGTGATGACATAACTGGAATTAGGGTACAGGTCTGTCAAAACAGTGAGTGAAGCGCTTTCATTTTAATTGTCACACAACGTTTTATGAAAAAAATGTCGAATAATGTCATGGAAAAGCTGGAGAAATGCGGTTTGTACGTTGTATAATCGTAGATGGAAAAGGATGCTATAAGAGATTTGGAGGTATCATGGGAGAATCTACTAGTTTAAAAGAAATAATATCAACGTTAAGAAAACACATGCTTTTGATTATGATTGTAACCGCAGCTACAACTGCTGCCGGCGGACTCATCAGTTTCTTCGCACTCACACCCATCTATGAAAATTCAACTCAGATTCTGGTCAATCAATCGAAAAACGACCGAAAAGAAGTCCAATTTAACGATGTCCAAACCAATCTTCAGTTAATCAATACGTACAACGTCATCATTAAGAGCCCTGCCATCTTAGACGAAGTTATTAAAGATATGGGCCTGTCGATGACATCGCAAGAGCTGAATGACAAAATTACCGTATCCAGCGAACAGGACTCCCAAGTGGTCAACATATCAGTCAAGGATGAAAATGCGGAAACAGCGGCTCATATAGCCAATACCATCGCATCTGTCTTTCAAGACAAAATCACATCCATTATGAATGTTGACAATGTCAGCATTCTGTCAACAGCCGAGGTTACAGGACATCCGTCACCTGTATCGCCAAAGCCGCTTCTTAACATTGCCATCGCGTTTGCGGCGGGATTGGCGGGAAGCATCGGACTGGCCTTCCTGCTTGAGCTTTTGGATAATACGATCAAATCGGAAGAGCAGCTCGAATCCTTGCTGGACATACCGGTTTTAGGGACGGTTTCCACGATTGCGAATAAGCAGAAAACAGCGAAGAGCCTACACGGTATCCAATCTAAAAAAGTGGGGAGTGAACATTTTGGCGCTTAGAAAAAGCAGAGGCTCTTGGAAGCGGAGGAATGTCATTGCGATGACAGAGCCGAAATCCTTAAACTCTGAACAATATAGAACGATTCGTACGAATATCGAATTTGCTTCAGTGGACCGCCAAATGAAATCAGTAATCATCACATCGGCCTGTCCCGGTGAAGGAAAATCAACGACGGCTGCTAACTTGGCTGTCGTATTTGCCCAGCAGGGAAAAAAGGTGCTCCTCATTGATGCTGATTTGCGAAAACCAACAGTACATACGGCCTTTCAGCTTGAAAATATGATTGGCTTAACAACAGTTTTATTAAAGAAAAGCTCATTGGAGCAGGCTGTACAAGCCTCAAATGAAAAATATCTTCATGTGCTGACGAGCGGCCCGATCCCGCCGAATCCGGCTGAGCTTCTCTCTTCAAAATGGATGAAGGAGCTTGCAGACGAGGTGTGTGCGGCATATGATATGGTCATTTTTGATACGCCGCCTATTCTTGCTGTAGCGGATGCGCAGATTTTAGGCAACGTGGCTGATGGTTCTGTTTTGGTTATTTCAAGCGGGAAAACAGAAAAGGAACAAGCCGCAAAAGCGAAAGAGGCACTTGAATCGTGCAAGAGCAAGCTCCTTGGGGCGATTATGAACGGCAAAAAGCTTTCGAAGCACTCTGAATACGGATATTACGGAAACAAGGAAAATTTCATGCAAAATAAATAACGTGCAACTTGCCCGTTATTTATTTTTGCAAAAAAGGAGGGGAAGACATGATAGATATTCACTGTCACATTCTTCCGGCAATGGATGACGGGGCAAGCAATTCAGCCGACAGTATAGAAATGGCAAGGGCTGCTGTTTCTCAGGGAATCCGGACCATCATTGCGACACCGCATCATAAGAACGGTGTGTATGAAAACGGTCAAGCCGCAGTCAGAGAAGCAGCAGATCAGTTGAACAAACGTTTAATCAAAGAAGACATCCCTTTAACCGTTCTTCCGGGGCAGGAAATCAGAATCTATGGCGATTTGGAACGCGACCTTGCTGAACAGCAGCTGCTTACGCTGAACGATACGAAATACATCCTGGTTGAGTTTCCATTTGATCAGGTTCCCCGGTATGCGGAACAGCTTTTTTATGATTTGCAGCTGAAAGGATATATTCCGGTTATCGCCCATCCAGAGCGCAACAGGGAAATTCGTGAAAACCCATCCTTGCTGTATCATCTTGTCGAAAAAGGAGCAGCATCTCAAATAACTTCAGGAAGTCTTGCGGGCACTTTCGGAAAACAGATGAAAGCATTTTCTCTCCGGCTGGCTGAAGCCAATTTGATTCACTTCGTTGCCTCAGATGCTCATAATCTGAAAACAAGAGACTTTCACTACCAGGAAGCCCTTCATGTTCTTAAGAAAGAATTTGGTCCGGAATTTCATTATATGCTGACGGAAAACGCCGAGCTTCTCCTTCAGAATCAGACGATCTACAGGCAGCCTCCGCAGCTTATCAAAAGAAGAAAATTATTTGGTCTCTTTTAACAGCCGGTTCTCATTTCACCACTTTCATTCTGAGAGCGATATAATAGGATATTGTATGATTGAATCACATTTCAGAAATCTGTACAGGCTGTACTCGACAGGCTATGCGGGAGATCATCCGCATTCATGATAGGATGTTCTCATACGATTAAACGAAAGCTGCAAAGCAGCAATTTAACTGTTGGAGGGAAACAATGAATATAACAGTCATCGGAACAGGCTATGTCGGTCTTGTGACAGGTGTTTCTCTTTCTGAAATTGGACATCATGTAACCTGCATTGATATTGACGCTCACAAGATTGATGAAATGAGAAAAGGCATTTCCCCCATATTTGAACCGGGTCTTGAAGAGCTGATGAGAAAAAATACAGCTGATGGACGGCTGAATTTTGAAACGAGCTATGAGAATGGCTTGGCAGAGGCAGACATTATTTTTATAGCGGTCGGCACACCGCAGAAGAGAGATGGTCACGCCAATCTGGAGCATATTACAGATGCGGCCAAACGCATTGCCCGGCATGTCAAACGGGATGCCATCGTGGTCACGAAAAGCACAGTGCCCGTCGGGACAAACGATTTAATTGAAGGGCTGATCTCTAAACATCTTGCGGAGCCTGTCAGCATTTCGGTCGCATCCAATCCGGAATTTTTACGTGAAGGATCGGCGATCTATGACACGTTTCATGGCGACAGAATCGTGATCGGAACGGCGGATCAGAAAACAGCCAAGACGCTTGAGGAGCTTTTCCGTCCGTTTCAAATCCCGATTTATCAAACGGATATCAGAAGCGCCGAGATGATCAAATATGCCTCAAATGCTTTTCTGGCCACTAAGATCAGTTTTATAAATGAAATCTCGAATATATGTGAAAAGGTCGGAGCCGATATTGAAGCAGTCGCGTACGGTATGGGACAGGATAAGCGGATTGGGAGCCAGTTCTTAAAAGCCGGCATAGGCTACGGCGGCTCTTGTTTTCCGAAGGACACAAACGCACTCGTGCAAATTGCCGGCAATGTCGAGCATGATTT
This sequence comes from Bacillus sp. C28GYM-DRY-1, assembly GCF_030519405.1. Classification (NCBI taxonomy): domain Bacteria; kingdom Bacillati; phylum Bacillota; class Bacilli; order Caryophanales; family Bacillaceae; genus Bacillus; species Bacillus sp. C28GYM-DRY-1. The sequence continues at coordinate 261,764 of NZ_JAUMKF010000002.1, read as the reverse complement.
TGAACTGCTGAAATCGGTTATTAAAGTCAACAATAATCAACAGGCGATGCTGGTTGATAAAGCGCTGAACAGGCTCGGCGGGGTGACGGGAAAAACGATTGCCCTGTTAGGACTGTCATTTAAACCGAATACGGATGATATGAGGGAAGCGCCATCGATTGTCATAGCAGACCGTCTCGCTGCGCTCGACGCCCGTATAAAAGCCTACGACCGCATTGCCGCAAGCCATGCGAGGCATGTTCTCCCGCAGGCTGTTGAATATAAGGAGACGATCGAGGAAGCTGTCAAAGGCTCCGACGCCGTCATGATTTTAACCGACTGGGCTGACATTAAACAATTCCCATTAGCAGCTTACCAGGATTTAATGGAGACGCCGCTCATTTTTGACGGCAGAAACTGCTACACATTGGCTGAAGCAGCTGCCGCAGGTGTGGAGTATTACTCTGTGGGACGGAAGGCGGTTGTTCCATCAGGTGCAATTCAATAATTGGAAAAGAGAAAACTGGCTGGCAGCCAGTTTTTTCTTTTCTCTAGGATTTAAATTAAAACAAAATAGGCTTTACGACAAAAGACAGATCATTAACATCTGTCTTTTTCAAGTGTCTTTATAACTACGACTATAGGTGTTTTTATCTTATGAAACGCTTTCATTGACTGCATAACGAACAAAAACAAGATCATAGACCTACATATTATGAGTGTTATACGCCTAAATTAAGCCGTTTACCCTATTTAAGCCGTCTTCTGGCTATTTTAAAATATAATATATGGAAATAAAGTATGGAAAAGTCTATCTTCATCAGCCCCTCCATACGACTTTTTGAGTATTAAGAGGTGAATCAGATGGGTTATGAAAGTATGTTAGCGGATATCAAAAGTTCGCTCAACGGAAAAATTTCCGACGTAGAAGACAAGATCGAAAAGCTGAAAAAAGCAAAAAAGGATATAGACACACTGCAAGAAGAAGCAATCACTGAAATCAAAGAAATTGTGAAACCGGAATTGGGCAAGCACTGGACGGGAACAAAAGCGGATGATTTTGACAAGGGCAGAGAAGAGGCGAAATCGGAAGCTTCCAAGATTGTGAATGATAAATACAACGGGTATATGGCTTCGATTCAAAGCAAAATATTCTGGCTTGAAAAAGAGAAATTTGATCTGAATTTAACAAAAAGCGCAGCGAATGCCGCAGGCGACCTTCTTGCTAAGGGAGAAGATTTCGTAGAAGAAGCAGGAAGACAAATTAGTAAACTAAAATGGTGGTGATCTTTTTTTATGTCAGAAATTAAGCTGAAGTACGACACAGTCATCAAAACATTGAATTCTGTCAAAGACGCGCTTGCTGATGTATCAATCGGCGCCGCGGGATCCAACGGAAAAAACAGCCTCGATTATACGAAAAAATATCATGAGCGTGAGGAGAACATCAAAACCATGCTCGGAGATTATAAAAAAGCGGTGCAGAAAAATATCGAGGATACAAAGGATAACGTAGATTCACTTAAAGAGCAGGACGAGGCGATCGCTGTAAAATAGAACAGAAAGGGCAGTGCGATGAGCAAAGTATTTGAATCTAAATCTTTAATCGAAGAAGCGAAGAGCAGAAAAAAGCAATATGAGACGCTTGAGGAGCAGCTGAATACGCTGAAAAAAGCGTTTCAGGAAGTGGCGGATTTAGGCGACAATTTTAAAGGAAAAGGCGCGGACAATATTAAAGATTTCTTTCAGGGGCAGGCGGAAATCGTTGACAGCTGGCTGACGCTTGTCTCTGCTCAAATTGCGTTTTTAAATGGCATTTCAGGAGACATTAAAGATCAAGAACTGAATGATTCATATGTGGAAACTTCTTACTTGGATCACGAGCTGACCAATGGAGACCTGAAAGCCTCAGAGATTGTCTCCGCTCATAAAGCAGAAATCGATTCCATTTTGTCAGGCATCAGCGATATTATTGATCTCGACATGTACACGCTTGACGAGTATGCCGATAAGATGGGCGATGCCCAAAAAATCAGACGTGATACAATCTCAGCAGTCGATAAGCTTGATAAATCCCTGACCACTGAGTATCAAAATTTAGAATCTCTGGACAACGCAGTGCTCACCAAATATTCTGTTCTCATGCAGGCCACCAGCAACGGGAAAAGCGCTTCCCCTATGTACTATGACAAAAAAGCCTTCCACAGCAATGAAGTCTACAAAAGCGTCATAGAAGTAGAAAAGCAAGGAACAACCTATATCGATGCAAAAGCCCAGCAAGCCGAAGCAAGACAGCTTCAGGAAAAAGCGGAAGAAGAAGCAAATAAACCATGGTACGAAAAAACATGGGATGGAGTTTGCAACTTTACTGGAGAAGTCACTGGCTATTATGATTATAAAAGAGCAACCGAAGGTATTGATCCGGTTACCGGCGAAAAACTCTCCACCGCAGAGCGTGTGACAGCAGGAGCGATGGCCGCAGCCGGCTTCATACCGGTCGTCGGCTGGGCGGGCCGCGCCTTCAAAGGCGGAAAAGCCATCTACAAAACCGGAAAAGCTGCGATCGCGGCCGAACACGCTTTAGACGCCTACAAAACCGGCAAATCCCTAGACATTCTCAAAATGTCAGAAATGGGCGCATACGGCCTTGTTGCTTCTAACGGATTCTCAGAAGCCGTGACAGGCAGAGACATGTTTGGAAACAAAGTGTCTGAGGAGAAGCGGAAGACGGGCGCGCTGGAAGCCATTACTATGATTGGTGGAGCAGGATTGGCACACTACTCTGATCGGTTGTACCAAAAAAATGCTCCGTATGTCAATAAAGTGGGTAATGAAAGCCTTAGTAGCAATATTGCTAAGACTAGTGAGGAAAAACAAACTAGACTTCAATATTTAAGAAATAAGCATGGTGTATTGACTAAAGAAGATCTTCACCATCGAATAAATCTAAGAGCAGAAGTACTAAACGAACTTAGTAAAATTAAATCATCTGGTCTAACTAAAAAACAAAGAGGTCCTGCGGTAGCTGGTGTATTGGACAAAAAAACAGGCAAGTATTATTTTGGAATTAACAATATAGATGGAAAGCTACCTAAGGTACTACATCCACTTATTCATGATAGAATCGTAAATATGCCTGTAGAACTTAAAGAAGGTTATATAAAAACATCAGGGGCAGGTTCTCATGCCGAAGTTAATGCTCTAAATGAAGCATTATTACAAAGACCTGATGCGGATTTAAAAGATTTAATGGTATATGTAGTAAGTGCGAGGAAAATAAATAAAAAGATGCCAGAAGGTGTCCCAATGCCTAGATGTCCGCATTGTGAATATATAACTCAAAATACAAATTATATACCGGAGGCTTTAAAGTATGGAAAATGAATATGATATGAAAAGTATAAAAGAAAAGGGAGTGGACTTTGAGGATTTATGGTTCTCTTCGGTAAGTGACGAGATTCTGGATAATCCAGAAGACGAAAATGGACAGCCGTTTACAGGGCTGGCTTACGAATTATATCCAAATGGACAAATCATCTATTCTACTAGATATAAGAATGGTCTGGCTCATGGTTTAACATGTGAATTTTATGAAAACGGGAATAAAAAAAGTGAAAAAGAATACCGATATGGGCAATTGCACGGTAAAAGCATAATTTGGTTTGAAAATGGTAGAAAAAAAAGTGAGCAGCAATATGAGCATTCCATACTAATTTCCGAAAAGAATTGGGATGAAGAAGGCAACCTATTAAATCAGTATGAGATAGATACAGATAGTCCTCATTTTGAAATACTAGAATCGAGAAGAGAAACTCACATTAATTTAGGTCGAGAGTGAACAACCGTTATGAAGTTATTTGATGTGCATAATTTTGATATGAAAAAGGAACAGGATTTTTTACAGGTACAATTTAACCTTAAAAATCGTATCAACCTATCACCCTCCATCACCCCAGACTCCATCAAAACCTGCGCAGGCGTCGACCTCGCTTATTGGGAGCAGGATGGCGAGCCGTATGGGGTGTGCAGCATTATCGTGATTGACGCCGATACGAAAGAAGTCATTGAAAAAGTGCACAGCATGGGGAAAATCAGCGTACCGTATGTGTCTGGTTTCCTTGCGTTTCGCGAGCTGCCGCTGATCATCGAGGCGGCCAAAAAACTGAAGATAGAACCGGATGTGTTTTTGTTTGATGGCAACGGGTATCTGCATTACAACCATATGGGCGTTGCCACACATGCGGCTTTTTTTCTTGGTAAGCCGACAATTGGGATTGCGAAAACCTATCTCAAAATCAAAGGCTGTGATTTTGTAATGCCTGAAAATGAAATTGGCGCATATACCGATATTATCATTGACGGTGAGGTATATGGACGGGCATTGCGGACGCGGCGGGACGTGAAGCCTATCTTCTTATCTTGCGGAAATCATATTGATTTAGAAAGCAGCTATCAGATCACGATGAGCCTGATCAATCAAGAAAGCAGGCTGCCGATTCCTGTCCGCCTTGCTGACCTAGAAACACATGTCTTGCGAACGCTCTATCAGAAAAATCACGCGTAACACTTGCAGGCCCAATCTGCAAGTGTTTTTTATTGATTTCTGTATACTTCGCTTATATATACAGACGGGGATACGCCGGTGACCCGTTTGAACACTCTGCTGAAATAAAAAGGATTAGAAAAGCCTAATGCGCTGCTGACTTCGGTTACGTTTAAGTTGCTAGTTTTGAATAGATCAATTGCTTGTGCAATCAGCAGTTCATTTTTATAAGCCGTTATGCTTTTCCCGGTTTGCTTTTTGAAGAGGGAGGAAAGGTAGGCATAATTCATTTCTAGAGCATCCTCAAAATCTCTGCTGACCAGCTTTGCATGCTTGTTACGGTGCATAAATTCAATAATTCTGCTGATAACCCTTGAAGAGCTTGTGCCGGCCTGACTGTTTATCGCATTGCTATACAGATCAATGAAGAATTGATAGGTGAGAGAACACGCTTGGAGTGCCCTGAAAGCATTTGGTGATTCAAAGGCATGAATAATGCTGCTCAGCTGTTTTTCTGTGTACTCACGATGAGAGACAGAACCGCTTTTCGGGAAGGTTAATTGCGAAGAATAGATGCTGTCGAGAAGGATTGGTGAATTGTGAAATGGAGAGAACTCCTCCTCCGCATTCAAGGAAGGTTCAGCATAAAAATGAATGTAGTACCATTCGGTGCCGGGTGTATAAAAATCACCTCCCCAATGGGGTGCATTGTTCTTAAGAAAAAGATATCCCCCCGCCTGAATGCGGTACTCGTTTTCGTTCTCAAATACATGGATTGCACCTTGTTTTACGTAAAAAAATACGCTGATTCTATCCATCGTCCTGTCAGGGTGACGTAAAGCCCCTTTTGTATCCTTCATATGTCCGGCCTCACGGATCTTAGGGAGATGATTGGCTTGGAGTTTTACTTCATACATGGCTTCACCATCTTTCGTTATTCTTATCTCCAGTGTAACGGTTCAATCTAAAAAAAGGATATGTTTTTGATAAATATTGAATTCACATCCCATATCATCATTTGGATAATGAAAGCATCACCACAAATGATGAAACGTGATAGGGGGAGATCAAAAAAATGAAAGATGTAACATTATTAAAAGGCATGTTTTATGATTCTCAGGTGAAAGGGAAGGAATATTTGCTTTTTTTGGATGTAGACCGTCTTTTGGCCCCTTGTTATGAGGCTGTATCACAGACGCCTAAAAAAACACGCTACGGCGGATGGGAGGCAAAGGAAATTGCCGGGCATTCGATCGGTCATTGGCTGTCCGCCTCATCAGCCATGTACCAGGCTTCCGGAGATGAAAAGCTGAAAAGGAAAACAGAGTACGCAGTGAATGAGCTGAGTCATATCCAACAATTTGATGAAGAGGGATATGTAAGCGGTTTCTCAAGGGCGTGTTTTGATGAGGTGTTCAGCGGTGATTTTCGGGTGGACCACTTTAGTCTGGGTGGTTCTTGGGTGCCGTGGTACAGCCTCCATAAACTGTTTGCGGGATTAATAGATACGTATCGGCTAACCGGCAATCAGTCGGCTCTACGAGTCGTCGTCAAGCTGGCTGATTGGGCAAAAAAGGGACTGGATCGCCTGAACGATGAGCAATTTCAGCGTATGCTGATATGTGAGCATGGCGGTATGAATGAGGCGATGGCTGATCTTTACATGCTGACGAAAAACAAAGCATACCTTGAACTTGCGGAACGTTTCTGTCATCGTGCCATTCTTCAGCCTCTTGCAGAGGGGAAGGATGAGCTTGAAGGAAAGCATGCCAATACCCAAATTCCAAAGGTGATCGGAGCAGCCAAGCTGTACGATATTACTGGTAATGAAGCATATAGAAATGCCGCGCTCTTCTTTTGGGAACAGGTTGTCTATCAGCGTTCCTACGCAATTGGCGGCAACAGTATCGGAGAGCATTTCGGAGCGGAAGGCAGCGAGGAGTTAGGGGTGACGACCGCAGAAACGTGCAATACGTATAACATGCTGAAATTGACTGTGCATTTATTCCGGTGGTTTCAAGAATCGAGATTTATGGATTACTATGAGAATGCACTTTATAATCACATTCTTGCTTCCCAAGATCCTGATTCGGGCATGAAAACCTATTTTGTTTCCACACAGCCGGGGCATTTCAAGGTGTATTGTTCACCGGAAGACTCTTTTTGGTGCTGTACAGGCACCGGGATGGAAAACCCCGCGCGCTATACGCAGCATATTTACCATTTAGACCAAGACGATCTGTATGTGAATTTATTTATTCCTTCACAAATGAACATGCAAGAAAAACAACTGATCATCACACAGGAAACCTCATTTCCAGCAGCCGAAAAAACCAGGCTAGTTATCAAAAAAGCTGTCGGTGTGCCTATAACACTCCATATTCGTATTCCTTATTGGACGAATGGCGGCCTTAAAGCTGTGGTTAATGGAAAACGAGTTCAATCGGTTGAGACTAATGGGTACCTTGTTATTCACAAACATTGGAACACAGGAGATTGTATTGAGATTGAGCTGCCGATGAAACTCCACATTTATCAAGCGAAGGATGATCCTAAAAAAAGTGTTCTGATGTATGGGCCAGTTGTATTGGCCGGAGCACTAGGAAGAGAGGGCTTCCCTGAGACAGATATACTTGCTGATCATCTCGCCCTTAATAACCATCCGTTAATTGATGTCCCGGTGTTGGTTGCAGGTCAGGGAGAGTTGGATCATTGGGTGAAGTGTATAGATAAAACATCACTCGTATTTCAAACGACACCGATTGGGCAGCCCGGGAATCAAGAAATCACATTCATGCCGTTCTACAATGTGCATCATCAGCGGTATTCTGTTTACTGGTATGTGATGACCGAAAAGGAATATCGTGATTTTACAGATGAAGAAAAAGAAAGGCAGGAAATCATCAGACGCATAACCGTTGATGCTGTTCAGCCGAATGAACAGCAGCAGGAGATAGAACATCACCTGAAAAAAGAAAACTCTTACTCCGGTTACGCAAGTATCGTTCACAGAGGCTGGCGAGACAGCAGAGGAGATGGTTTTTTCAGTTATGAGATGAAAACAGAGCCGAGTCACCCATGTATTTGCTGGTCACTTATTTTGGAAGTGATGATACCTTTCAAGCGGAAGAACAAACTTACGAAAGACATTTTGAAATCATGATTGATGATCAATTACTGGCCAGGCAGCAGCTAAAGGCACATCACCCAGGAAGGCTTTTTGATGTATGTTATGACATTCCAGTTGCCTATACCAAAGGAAAAGAAAGAGTATCCGTCACGTTCGAATCCAGAGAGGGAACAGCAGCTGGCGGAGTGTTTGGGGTAAGGGTGATTAATGAAAAAATGCTTTTACATTGAATGCATCGATATGCATTGTTTGTTCACTCAAAAACTTGCGACCCATGGGCCGCAAGTTTTTTATTTGAATGTTTTTCGCGTCAAATCGATAAAAGCCTTTAATGGCGCAGACATCCACTTGTCCTTATGCCATGCTAATTGAGTAAAAACGGGGCAACCGCTCTGCCAATTGAGTTCTTTCATCCGGCCTGCTGCAATATCATCTTTTACTGTCATGTCAGGCAAGATTCCAATACCAAGTCCGGCCATCACGCATTGTTTGATGGCTTCTATGCTGACAAATTCTAATTTGTTAGGATAGACACCGGAGTCATGTAAAGTGTTCTCAAAGAGCGTGCGGTACGAGCAACCGTCTTCTGTCAGCAGAAAAGTTTCGTTTTGAAGATCCTTCAATGTTACTGGTAAATCTGCAGGAAAAGGATGGTCTTTAGCAGCCACCATTTTGATCTCATCCTGAATCAACGATTCAACGTGCAAAGCGTCGTCCGGCCGGTTTACATCCAAGATGAAGGTGATATCAAGCTGGCCCTGTAAGAGCTGTTCTTTCGCTTGATCGTTTGAGATATACGGTTTGAATATGAGCTTTACTTTGGGAAAAGCCTGTTTAAATTCTTTTATGATAGGCGGAAGCCGGTAGGTGCACTGGCTTTCCGTCGCCCCGATTTTCAAAGTTCCTGTTGTTTCTCTTACTTGATTTGTGGCCATTTTTGCCTCTTCTGTTAAAATAATAATCTTCTCTGCATAGGATTTGAATGTTTTGCCGGCTTCTGTCAGGATAAGCCGCTTGCCGAGCCGTTCAAATAAAGGAGTCCCGATTTCTTCTTCAAGTGATTTGATCTGGGAGGTAACGCTTGATTGTGCATAATTAAGAATCTTGGCGGTAAGGGTGAAGTTTACATGTTCTGCCGCCGTGATAAAGGTGATCAGCTGCTTCAATTCCACCTGTTCTCTTCCTTTCTAAATCGGTTTTACCGATAGAATTAATTGAAATAATCATCTGTATTGATTGGTGAATCCATTATATGATGAAGAAAATCATTCGTAAACAAAGGAGCAGATGTATTATGAAAATTGTGGTTATTAACGGCGGAACGCGGTCTGGCGGTAATACGGATATTATCGCGGAGAAGGCTGTTCAGGGATTCGATTCGGAACACATTCATTTGCGTAAATATCAGATCCAGCCAATTAAAGATCATCGTCACACTCAAGACGGCTTCAGCCCTGTTCATGATGACTACGATTCTATCATTGAGCGGATATTGCCCTGCGATATTCTCATATTTGCTACTCCAATTTATTGGTTCGGCATGTCAGGAACGTTAAAGCTATTTATTGATCGCTGGTCACAGACGTTGAGAGATCCCCGATTTCCCACTTTTAAACAGCAAATCTCAGCGAAGCAGGCATATGTGACAGCAGTGGGCGGAGATAATCCAAAAATAAAGGGGCTGCCACTGATTCAGCAATTTGAACATATTTTTGATTTTATGGGGCTGCCCTTTAAAGGCTATGTGCTGGGAGAAGGCAATCGTCCCGGCGATATTCTTCGTGATCATCAGGCGCTGTCCGCTGCGAGCCGCTTACTGAAAAGAAGCAATGTTATATGAAGTTTTTGCTGTCGGTCATTGCTGGCATGTTGATTCTAGCATTCTTTTTATTTTGTAAGGTCCAGCCTTCTGATTGGATACAGGTTGAAACGAATTCGCCTCAGGTTAAGCAATCTGTAAGAATGGCAGGAAGCACGCTGCAAATCAAGCACATCAAGAAGAATGATGCAGGCGAAGAAACAGTTATTATATCGAACGGCATTTCGGGACCAAAATAAAAAGCACCTGTCCGGGTGCTTTTTTCTACAAATGAGGAATCACAAGGCCGCCATACAAAAATGCAGCGATAATCAAAAATGCCGGATGCATTTTGAATTTTGTCATGGCAAGAAGGGAAATCCCTGCAATCACTCCAGATTGGATCCAGCCGATCGCTTGAATCCCATCAGCGCCGAGTTGCCAAGTAAGAATGAGCATCATGACCGCGATGACAGGCTGGACGGATAGCGTCATGCCCTTGATGACGGGTGATTGGCGGAAGCGCTGAATGATGCGCAGCAGGACGATCAATGCGAGCGCCGACGGTACGACAGTTGCGATCAGCGCAACCAGAAAGCCAGGCCATCCGCCGGCGCTGTATCCGACATAGGCGGCGATTTTGGTTGCGATCGGTCCCGGCAATGCGTTCGCAAGCGCGAGCATATTCGAGAATTGGTCGTTTGAAAGCCAGCTGTATCTGTTTACGACTTCTTCAAACATCAGCGGAATAGACGCAGGCCCACCGCCATATCCGAGTAGGTTTGCGATTAAAAACGCCATAAATAAATAGATCGATATCATGAGGCAGACATTCCTTTATCTTTAGAATGTTTATTTGTGATTTTGTCTTTCAGTTTAAAATGAAACGCGCCGTACGCTAAGAAAATGATAATGACAAGGCCGGGATTAATCTGTAAGGTTTGCAGGCCGATAAAAGCGATAATAAAAAATAGGATACCGGTGACCCAGCCGAAACCTTTAAGCGCTTTTTGGCCAAACTCGTACGCCATGATACCGAGCATTACCGCAATCACTGGCGTTACGGCACCAATCATGCCCGCAACAACTGCTGAATGGCTTAAGACATTTACAGCCGCAAACAGGCCTACCATCGCAAGGCAAGTAGGCAGAATGTGGGCGATTGTCGCCACGACTGCACCTAATGTGCCTTTTAGCTTGAAGCCTAGATACGCAGCCATTTTTGTCGCAATCGGTCCGGGAAGCGCATTAGCGATCGCTAATATTTCTCCGAATTCATCATCATCAATCCATTTATATTTATTGACCGCTTCATGGCGGATCAGCGGAATCACGGAAGGTCCGCCGCCGAACCCTAGTATGCCGGTGCGCACCATTGCGGCCGTCAAATCCCGATAAGGATGGTTTTTCATTCGTTTCTCTCCTTTACAGCTTCATTCCCATACGGCTTTTGTATCGTTTGATCAGCATCTGGCAATCAACACTGACGACGCCTTGCAGCGGATACAGCCGTTTTGTTAAAAACTCTTCCATTTCTTGGTCGTTGGCAAAGATCCCATGCATATGCAGCTTGCTTGGGCCTGTCATGTGATAAAGGCTGGTGACCGCAGGCTCTTCCTCAAGCTTGAGAGCGACCTCTTCTAAAAATTGCGGCTCTACCTCGACATTGAAAAACACGGATACATGGTTGCCGATTTTAGCGGGATTGATGACCGCAGTGAATTTTTCAATGACGCCTGCTTCAATGAGTTGATTGATCCGAGCTTGGACGGCAACTCGTGATAAATCGACTCTCTTGCCAAGATCCGTATAAGAAATTCTTCCTTCTTCATGCAAAATGGTGAGGATTTGTTTGTCAATCTCATCAAGTACAAGGTTGGGGATTTGGTATTCGTTGCTCATTTATTCCACCTGCTTCCGTAAGCCTTTTAGATTTCATTTTACCATAAAAGTTACGTTTCGAATGATAATTTTTTCTTTTGCTTTCAAAATGAATGGAAAAATGTTTTGTTGTTTGCGAAATGGAGAAAGTTCGTCAGTTTTTCTGCCGAGTAAGTAGATGTGAAAAATTAAGCTCTCTATACTGAAGAAAATCTCTTGATAAAGGGGACTTGTGATGAATAAATCTATCATCGGTACAAAACAAATGGTCGTCAGTCCGCATTATCTCGCTTCTCAAGCCGGAAACCGAATACTGGACAAGGGTGGAAACGCGTTTGACGCCGCCGTTGCTGTGAGTGCTTGTCTGGCAGTTGTGTATCCGCATATGACGGGGCTTGGCGGGGATTCCTTTTGGCTGACGTTTCATCAAGAAACAAAGTCGGTAAGAGTCTACAATGGCAGCGGCCGTTCAGGAGAAAATGTAACGAGAGATGTATATAAGGGAAAAAGCGCGATTCCGCTAAGGGGAATCGACAGTGCCATTACCGTTCCGGGGATGGTTGATAGCTGGCATGCGGTACTGAAGGAGTACGGACGTATGTCCCTTGCGGACGTGTTGGAATCCGCTCGCGACTATGCCCAAAATGGGTTTCCAGTATCAGCTGATCAGTGCCGTCACACAGAAACGAATCTTGAACTGCTTGCCTCCACGCCTTACACGGCCGACATCTTCACAAGATGCGGAAAAGCGCCTGTCCCGGGAGAGCGGTTTGTGCAAAAAGAGCTTGCAGAAAGTCTGAACATGATCGCCAAAAAAGGAAGAAACGCATTCTATGAAGGAGATATCGCTCAGCGGATCGTCTCGTATTTACAGCATAACGGCAGCTACATGACACTCGATGATTTTAAAGCGCACCGGGGCGAGTGGATGGAGCCTGTATCAAGTGATTACCGAGGGTATAGTGTATATCAGGCGCCTCCGAATTCTCAGGGATTTACTGGTTTATTAACACTGAACATTCTGGAAAACTATGATTTCACCCAAATCGAACATGGTTCATTTGAGTATTATCATGTGCTTGTGGAGGCATTGAAAAAGAGTTTTCTAGATCGGAATGCCGTCCTGACTGATCCGGCATTTGCGGACATCCCGCTTGAAAGGCTTCTGGACAAAAGTTATGCGAAACAATTGGCGGAAGAAATCGGCTATTTGGCAGAACCGGCGGAAAGCAGGCCAGTAGGAAGTGATACTGCATATGCGGCCGTCATCGATGAGGATGGCAACGCAGTATCTTTCATTCAAAGCCTGTACTTTGAATTTGGCTCGGCAGTCACTGCTGGTGATACAGGCATATTACTGCAAAACCGCGGGTCATTTTTCTCATTGGATAAAAATCATGTCAATACGCTTGAACCGAGAAAGCGCAGCTTCCATACGCTGATGCCGGCTATGGCCTGCAAAGACGGAAAACCGAAAGTCCTGTACGGCACACAAGGCGGCGAAGGCCAGCCGCAGACCCAGACGGCCATCATTACCAGAATGCTGGACTACGGAATGAATCCACAGCAGGCAATCAGCGAACCGCGTTGGGTGTGGGGCAGAACGTGGGGAGAGGAGTATGAAGGTCTCAGAGTCGAGAGCAGATTCTCAGAGGAGACAATTGAAAAGCTCAAAGACAGCGGCCATCTCGTAGAGGTTGTCGGTGACTATGATCCGCTGATGGGACACGCAGCAGCAATCAAAGTTGACGAGGAAGGATTTCTCCAAGGTGGAACCGACCCGCGGGGAGACGGAGCGGCAGTGGGGGTTTGAGGTATCAGAAGAAAATACACATATAAATAAAAACGACTAGAAAGAGGACTGCGCCAAATAAATAGTGTACATATTGTTTTTCTTCACGCTTATATTTCCATTCCATAAATGTACAAAAGCAATTCATCAGGAATAGAAAGAAAAAAAGCATAATCTCTGGAGGAAAGCGTAAAATAGAAAAACCTAATAAAATGAGCATGATGATTTCCAGCAGCCATTGTATGCTATTTACAGGTTTATACCACCAAGGCGGTTTAGGGATGCCTAGTTTTTTTCGAGCATAGATATAAAAAATAGTATTGATAAAAGCTACGATAAGTATCACAATCAAAAAATGAGTGCCAGTCATATAATCCCTCCTAATCTACCTGTATATACGGCGTAAAAAGGAAATATGTTTCATAAAGAACACCTGGAGCTTTCTCCAGGTGTTCTTTTTACGTATTTTCCTTAGACAACATTTTGTAATCATAAGGTCTTTTTGACTAGTTCCTTCTATTTAAATAGTCCTTCTGTTCAGCTGGGACGAATCAGCGTAAATTCTTCGCCGAGCTTCGCATAGTGGTTACCCGCCAATCTTGAGACAGGCTTTAATTCATCTGTCAAAACATAGCCTTTTTCTGCATCATACACCTTTTCATCGAGGTGGAAGCAGACGACTCTCCCGATAAGCAGATCTGCTGTAGTAACGCCTTGATCATTGTCGAACGTCATATGCCGCTCTAATGTGCATTCAAAGCGGATACGTGCTTCTTTAATCCCAGGAACTGAAACAGCTTTGCTTTCGACGGGATGAAGCGAGGTGCGTGTGAGTTCGCTTTCGTCCGGATGTAAGCTTGCTGCTGTTTCATTGATGTCTTTAATGATGGCTTCATCACTGACATGAACGACAAATTCCCCGTTCTCCACTGCGTTTCGGGCTGTATCTTTTTGGCATCCGCCAGCCCTGTTAACAGAAACACTGAGAAGCGGAGGGTCTGAGCTGACAACGTTATAAAAACTGAAAGGCGCTGCATTTAACGCTCCGCTTGAAGAAAGGGTGGTTACAAATGCAATGGGACGGGGGATCACAGCACCCGACAATAGCTTGTATGTGTCTTTAGCGCTAAGCTGATCAGCTTGAAATATGTACATAGCAACAACCGCCTTTAGCGTAGGATATCTTGATTATAACGAAATGGTTTCAAGGAAACCAAATGATGTGGGTTGCATATGTTATGTCATGACATATATCTAATACAGGGGATTAAAAATAGGCTTCCGTACGTACGCCGGCAGCCTATTGAATTTGAAATCTTAGATTATTTGTATTTCTTTTTGACTACCCAGCAATTACCGTCTTTCCAGAATTCTTTTTTGCTGTAATAGTCATCATCTTTTTTGTTGCGATGGTTGTGATGTGGTTTTTTGTAGTGCTTTTTGTCAGATTTTCTATTATGGGAACAATATGTTTTTTTGCGTGTCCGGTATGAGCAGCTACGTGATCTTCTCTTGTGAGAACAGAATGACTTCTTGTGGCTGCGATGTTTTCTCTTGTGAGAACAGAATGATTTTTTGTGGCTGCGTGATCTTTTCTTGTGAGAACAGAATGACTTTTTGTGGCTGCGTGATCTTTTCTTGTCAGAACAGAATGATTTTCTGTGGCTGCGTGATCTTTTCTTGTGAGAACAGAATGACTTCTTGTGGCTGCGATGTTTTCTCTTGTGAGAACAGAATGACTTTTTAAAGCTACGCGATCTTCTCTTGTGAGAGCAGAATGATTTTTTGAAGCTACGTGATCTCTTGTGAGAGCAGTATGATTTTTTGTGGCTGCGAGATTTTTTGTGAGAGCGGTGTGACTTTTTATGGCTGCGTTTTTTTCCATGAGGCTCTTGGTATAAATAATCTTTTAAACCTTCTTTTTTTGCGGATTTCACCGCTTCTTTGATGTCAGAGTGGGAATAGTGGCCCAATTTGAAATCCTCCTTTTAGAATTGATTTTAAGGACGAAGATCCTTATTACCCTCATAGTACGCGCGGTTTTAAAAAGTGTATAAGTGTTCCGCTGAGATCACACAAAAATAAAAGCCTAAAATTTGTGAGGGGGAATATGGGTGAAGAATAAATCCAATTTGCCGCTTTATCAGCTGTTTGTTCATCCAAAAGATTTGCGTGAATTAAAAAAAGATATATGGGACGATGATCCGGTGCCGGCTGTCATGAAGGTAAATCAAAAAAGGCTGGATATTGATATTGCTTACCGGGGATCACATATCAGAGACTTCAAAAAGAAGTCATACCATATTTCCTTTTATCAGCCGAAAACATTCCGCGGCGCCCGCGAGGTTCACCTGAATGCAGAATATAAAGATCCTTCTATGATGAGAAACAAATTGTCGTTGGACTTTTTCTCAGAGCTTGGGACGCTGTCTCCAAAGGCAGACTTTGTGTTTTTAAAGGTGAATGGGAAGAATGAAGGGGTTTATCTTGAACTTGAATCCGTCGATGAGTTTTATTTAGCGAAAAGGAAATTGGCGGACGGGGCAGTTTTTTACGCGGTTGATGATGATGCTAATTTCTCTCTGATGAGCGATTTGGAAAGGGAAACGAAGACGTCGCTTGAGCTTGGATATGAAAAGAAGACAGGGACTGAGGAAGACGATTTTTATTTACAGGATATGATTTTTAAAATTAATACTGTCCCTAAAGCCCAGTTTAAATCAGAAGTGACAAAGCATGTGGATGTCGATAAGTATTTGCGCTGGCTCGCCGGCATTGTATTCACCTCAAACTATGACGGATTTGTCCACAACTACTCGTTGTACAGAAGCAGTGAAACCGGATTATTTGAGGTGATTCCTTGGGATTATGATGCGACTTGGGGCAGGGATATCCATGGAGAGCGGATGGCTGCCGATTATGTAAGAATTCAAGGATTTAATACACTAACCGCCCGGATTTTGGATGAACCCGATTTTCGCAAGTCTTACAAGCAACTGTTAGAAAAAACGCTCCAATCTCTTTTTACAATAGAATATATGAAACCGAAAATAATGGCGATATATGAGCAGATTAGGCCGTTTGTCCTGATGGACCCATATAAAAAGAACGATATTGAGCGTTTTGACCGTGAGCCGGATGTGATTTGCGAGTATATAATAAAGAGAGCTGATTACCTCAAAAGTGAGCTTGATCTTTTATCCTGACGATAAATGGGCGGATTCCGGAGAACGGAGCGCCTTTTTTATTTCCGTTCATTTAACGATTTAGATATATCCACAAATTGCCTCAGTACAGGGTTTTGGCTGTCTTTTCGATATGCGATGATCCATTCTGCTTTAAGCTGAAAATGATCAACGCTGCGATATGTGACATCAAGGTTAAACAGCCGTCTGGCAGAGGAAGGGACAATGGTAATGCCGATGCCCGCTGTCACCAGTCCAATCACCATTTGATATTCTGTCGCTTCTTGAACGATATTCGGGGCAAAACCCGCGTCTTCACAAAGCTGAATAAAGTCGGTATATAGCGTAGGCCACGCTTCTTTGGAAAGGGTGATGATCGGTTCCTTTTCCAAATCTTTAATGTCAATTGATTCTTTTAAGGCAAGCGGATGCTGTTTCGGCAATGCGAGGATGCATGGACTACTCTGGGTTGTCTCTATTTGCAGCTCTGGATGCTCTAACGGCGGATGGAGAATGCCGATATCGATGTTTCCCTTGAGCAATTCCTCCTGCTGCCGGTAAGAAGCAATTTCTTTCAGTTCAATTTTCACAGAGGGGAATTTTTTACGGTATTCCCGGATAATCGGCGGCAAAAATTCATATGTAGCTGACCCGACAAAACCTATAACGAGATGGCCATGTTCGCCGCGAGCCGTCCGCTGGGCGAGTTCAATTCCTTGACCAATTTGCATCAAAGCTGATCGGCAGTGATTTAAAAAGATTTCGCCGGCCGCCGTTAGCTCGACAAATCGTTTTGTCCTCTTCAGAAGCGTCACCCCGACTTCTTCTTCAAGCTGTTTGATCTGCTGGCTGAGAGGAGGCTGTGTCATGTTCAGCCGCCGTGCAGCTTTTCCGAAATGAAGCTCTTCGGCTACTGCGATAAAGTATTGAAGATGGCGAAGCTCCATTCAATATGCATTCCTTTCCGTAGGTTAATAATTCGTAATACATATTAATCATAAGGCGAATCGATATTGGAGGTCAATTTCCTAAGAGTGTATAGTGAAATATATCACAAGAAATATTTAAAATTTTATGTTTAAAATGCATAATAAGGAGTGAGGGTGTTGACAAAAGCAACAAAAGAACAAAAATCCCTTGTAAAAAGCAGAGGGGCGGAGCTTGTTGTTGATTGCTTAGCGGAGCAAGGTGTCACACATGTATTTGGCATTCCAGGTGCAAAAATTGATGCGGTATTTGACGCTTTACAAGATAAAGGGCCTGAAATTATCGTTGCCCGGCATGAACAAAATGCAGCATTTATGGCGCAAGCAGTTGGCCGTTTAACTGGAAAACCGGGAGTTGTGTTAGTCACATCAGGACCAGGTGCTTCGAATTTGGCAACAGGACTGCTAACAGCAAACACTGAAGGTGACCCTGTCGTTGCGCTTGCTGGGAACGTGATCCGTGCAGACCGTTTAAAACGGACACATCAATCTTTGGATAATGCGGCGCTATTCCAGCCGATTACAAAATACAGTGTAGAAGTTCAAGATGTAAAAAATATACCGGAAGCTGTTACAAATGCATTTAGAATAGCGTCAGCAGGGCAGGCTGGGGCCGCTTTTGTGAGTTTTCCGCAAGATATTGTGAATGAAGTCACAAATACAAAAAACGTGCGAGCTGTCGCGGCTCCTAAACTTGGTCCTGCACCAGACGATGCAATCAGTGCGGCCATTGCGAAAATCCAAACAGCAAAACTTCCTGTCGTTTTAGTCGGCATGAAGGGCGGAAGACCGGAAGCGATTAAAGCGGTTCGCAAGCTATTGAAAAAAGTGCAGCTTCCATTCGTTGAAACCTATCAAGCTGCCGGTACTCTTACGAGAGATTTAGAGGATCAGTATTTTGGCCGGATCGGTTTATTCCGCAACCAGCCTGGTGATCTGCTGCTTGAGCAGGCTGATGTTGTTCTGACAGTCGGCTATGACCCAATTGAATATGATCCGAAATTCTGGAATGTCAATGGAGACCGGACGATTATCCATTTAGACGAGATTCTGGCTGACATTGATCATGCTTACCAGCCGGATCTTGAACTGATCGGTGATATTCCATCTACGATCAATCATATCGAACACGATGCTGTGAAAGTAGACTTTGCTGAACGTGAGCAGAAAATCCTTTCTGATTTAAAACAATATATGCACGAGGGTGAGCAGGTGCCTGCAGATTGGAAATCAGATAGAGTTCATCCTCTTGAAATCGTAAAAGAATTGCGGAACGCAGTCGATGATCATGTTACAGTGACTTGTGATATCGGTTCACACGCAATTTGGATGTCACGTTATTTCCGCAGCTACGAGCCGTTAACATTAATGATCAGTAACGGTATGCAAACACTCGGCGTTGCGCTGCCTTGGGCAATCGGCGCTTCATTGGTGAAACCGGGAGAAAAAGTAGTATCAGTCTCCGGTGATGGCGGTTTCTTATTCTCAGCTATGGAATTAGAGACAGCGGTCCGCTTAAAAGCACCAATTGTACACATAGTATGGAACGACAGCACATATGACATGGTTGCATTCCAGCAATTGAAAAAGTATAACCGTACATCTGCGGTCGATTTCGGAAATATCGATATCGTGAAATATGCGGAAAGCTTCGGAGCAACCGGCTTGCGCGTAGAATCACCAGACCAGCTGGCAGATGTTCTGCGTCAAGGTATGAACGCTGAGGGTCCTGTCATCATTGATGTCCCGGTTGACTACAGTGATAACATAAATTTAGCAAGTGACAAGCTTCCGAAAGAATTCGGGGAACTTATGAAAACGAAAGCTCTCTAGCACTCTGCGCATCACGACTCTGTTTGATGAACAGCACTAAACAAAAGGAGTGAAGGGAATTATGAAACGCGAAAGCAACATTCAAGTGCTCAGCCGCGGGCAAAAAGACCAGCCTGTGAGCCAGATTTATCAAGTATCAACAATGACTTCTCTATTAGACGGGGTGTACGACGGGGATTTTGAACTGTCAGAGATCCCAAAATACGGAGACTTCGGTATCGGAACCTTTAACAAGCTTGACGGAGAGCTGATTGGTTTTGACGGCGAATTTTACCGTCTTCGTTCAGATGGAACTGCGACCCCGGTCCAAAACGGGGACCTTTCTCCGTTCTGTTCATTTACATTCTTTACACCGGACATGACGCACAAAATTGATGCGAAAATGACACGTGAAGAGTTTGAAGAAGAGATCAACAGCATTCTGCCAAGCAAAAACTTATTTTACGCGATCCGCATTGACGGATTGTTTAAAAAAGTGCAGACAAGAACGGTAGAACTGCAAGAAAAACCTTACGTGCCAATGGTTGAAGCGGTTAAAACGCAGCCGATCTTCAACTTCGACAGTGTGAGAGGAACGATCGTAGGTTTCTTAACACCCGCTTATGCAAACGGAATCGCCGTTTCTGGCTACCACCTGCACTTCATTGACGAAGGACGCAATTCAGGCGGACACGTTTTTGACTATGTGCTTGAGGATTGCACGGTTACGATTTCTCAAAAAATGAACATGAATCTCAGACTTCCGAATACAGCGGATTTCTTTAATGCGAACCTGGATAACCCTGATTTTGCTAAAGATATTGAAACAACTGAAGGAAGCCCTGAATAAAAACAAAAGAAAGCTCTGTGCAGGGGCTTTCTTTTTATTTGGCTCTTTTCCTGATTTTAGATAAAATAACGTCAAAAGGGTAAAGGTGTGGTCTGATGAAAATATTGGTTTTGGCAGTTCATCCTCATATGGAGACCTCAGTTGTGAATAAGGCATGGACAGAGGAATTGAGTCAACATGACAATATTACAGTACGGGAGCTTTATAAAGAATACCCGGATGAAGCGATAGATGTTGCAAAGGAGCAGGAGCTGTGCGAGCAATACGACAGGATTGTCTTCCAATTTCCGTTTTATTGGTACAGCTCTCCGCCGCTCTTAAAAAAATGGCAGGATCTTGTGCTGACTTACGGCTGGGCCTTTGGTTCAGAAGGGAACGCCTTGCACGGCAAGGAGCTGATGCTGGCTGTATCAACAGGAAGCGAAGCGGAGAAATATCAAGCGGGCGGAGCAAATCATTACTCGATCAGTGAGCTTTTGAAACCATTTCAGGCCACGAGTAATCTGATCGGCATGAAATACCTGCCACCATATGTGTTCTATGGCGTAAATGCTGCAACTGCAGAGGATATTTCCCTCAGTGCAAAACGGTTAGCCGAATACATCCAGAAGCCTTTCGCTTAAAAGAAAGCCCTGTCCGGCATGCGGCAGGGCTACTTTCTGATTAAAAGTCCGGCAACTCGGACAGGTTATTTTCCTTTAAGCCGTCCGGTTCACTTCGCAAAATGTCACGCCCATATTTATGGAAGACATCAACATGAGCAAGCTTTCCCGCTTTTGCTTCAGACAGCGCAGTGGGATAGTCGAGCTCTCTTCCTGTGTTTGTTTTTACTGCGATAATATTGTCTTCCTCATTTCTTCTGACCGCAATAATTTCTTCTTTTCCAGATGAAACATTTTCATGACCGGCAGTTGTTTGCCGGGCTTTATACGATTCATATGCTGCTTCGAATTGATCCATATTTACACCTCCATTTTTTAACGTGAACAAAAATGTCGAGGATCATGTATGGTTTCGACACGGCATACGACAATATTTCCTGAGAAATATCGTGAGGATGTGACAAATCAACTCACGATAAAAGGGATTCCGCATAAACACGGAATCCTTTTCAGTTATTTTGTCATGTGTAAGTCCTTTGTTTTCATATAACCTGTCGCACCGCCGTAATCAACGAATACCCAATCAAAATCAAAACCGTCTTTTTTTGTTTTACTCCAGCCTAAAAAAGAAACGCTTGTGTCTGCTGGAAGAGTCTTGATGCTTTTTCCTTCAGCGGATGTATATACTTTCGTCTTTGTTTTGGTTTTTACTGTTGTAGCTGCTTTTACAATGTAATGAGTGGAGACAAAGCCGGTTTTTCCGTTTTTATAATGAACCTTTGCCCAGTCAGCGTTTGCGAAGGAAATCAGTTTTAAGCTGTCGCCCAAGTGCAGCGTATCGGCTTTCTGGCTTAATGCGGAAGCTTTCGTTCGGACATGTAACGCCTCTGCTGACACCAAATAAGATTCAATCGGATAACTGTATAAATCATCAATGCTTACCGTTGTTTCTGGCTGTTGAGCATGGATCGTGCTTGCTACTTCTGCAGAAGCAGCAGTCATCCCAGCTGCAAGTGCGAAAGTGGATAGTATTTTTGTTGTTTTGTTCATTTCGTTCCTCTCCTCACGTAAGAGAAATAACTCACTCTATATCCCTATTCACGTTTTCACAGATTCCTAAACATCAAAAAGGATCAGATAAAAATCTGATCCAGGGCAATTATTTTTGTGTTTCTAGTTTGAGAGGTGCGGATATTGTTTTTTTCACTTTTTTTCCGTGCAAAATATCATCTGCTGCTTCTGTAGCCAGTTTACCGATTAATTCAGGCTGCTGAGCCACGGTGGCTGAGAGCTTTCCATCTTTAATGGAAGCGAGCGCATCTTTATTGCCGTCAAATCCAATCACTAAAATATCTTTTCCCGAGCTGTTAATTGCCTCAAGAGCACCGAGCGCCATTTCATCATTGTGAGCAAAAACAGCTTGGATATCCGGGTGTCCCTGCAACAGGTTTTCCATGACAGTCAGGCCTTTGGTACGGTCAAAGTCGGCTGATTGCTTTGTGACAACGTCGAGCTCTTGATCTGCGATGTTATGAAATCCTGAGCCCCTTTCCCTTGTGGCAGATGCGCCGGGCACGCCTTCAAGCTCTGCCACCTTTGCACCTTTTCCAAGTTTGTCAGCAATGAACCCAGCAGCCATCTCACCGCCTTTTACATTATCGGAAGCAACGAGGGTTTCAACTTTTCCTTGTTCAGCGGAACGATCGATTGTTACGACGGGCACACCGATTGCGTTTGCAGATTGTACTGCCGTTGAGATCGCTGAAGAATCAGTCGGGTTGATTAACAATGCATCGACACCTTGCTGGATTAAGTCTTCCACATCACTCGTCTGTTTCGATGAATCATTTTGTGCATCGACAATGATGATTTTCAATCCCCGTTTTTCAGCTTCTTTTTCGATGCCCTTTTTTAATGAGACAAAAAAGGGATTATTAAGCGTTGAGACGGACAAGCCGATGGTGAATTCCTTTTTGTTACCCGAATTTGTCGGCTTTGCCCATTGTGGGGGCTCAAGCGAACAGGCAGTTAATAAAAACAATGATAACGTTAAAATGACAGATACAGCCTTTTTCATGTGAAAAACCCTCCTATGCTGACTTTTTGCGGTCTAATAATACCGCAATTAAGATGACAATCCCTTTGACA
Organism: Bacillus sp. C28GYM-DRY-1; assembly: GCF_030519405.1. Classification (NCBI taxonomy): domain Bacteria; kingdom Bacillati; phylum Bacillota; class Bacilli; order Caryophanales; family Bacillaceae; genus Bacillus; species Bacillus sp. C28GYM-DRY-1. Next base: position 239,058 of record NZ_JAUMKF010000002.1, on the reverse strand, counting down.
ACCAGTTGATAAAACGATGAGACGCCAAGCAGGTTGAGCCCGTTATTCAATGTGCCGATGATCAGCACCCCGATTAACGTACCGATAATGCGACCGCGGCCGCCAGAAAGACTTGTTCCGCCTAAGACGACCGCCGCGATAGCATCCAGTTCGTACGATTCTCCGGCAGTCGGCTGTGCTGAATGCAGACGAGAAGTCAATATCGCACCGGCAAGGGCGGATAAAAGCCCGGCTAAAGAATAGATCATCACTTTCACGCGCGTCACTTTAATGCCAGAAATGAGCGCGGCTTTTTCATTGCCTCCGATTGCGTACGTTCTGCGGCCGAACGGTGTTTTATGAAGAAGCACCCAAAGGATGACAAAGGCAAGAACCATCGTAATCGCCGGTACAGGAATGCCTAAAAAGTAGCCGCGTCCGAACAGCTGAAAAGCGTAGTTTGTGCCAAGTCCGGTAATCGGATTTCCGTCTGTATACACAAGCGTCAGCCCGCGAAATACAGTCATGGTCGCAAGCGTAGCGATAAAGGGCGCCATTTTTCCTTTTGTGATCAATAGTCCGTTGATCATCCCGAGTACGGCACCAATGATACAGCCGAGGATGATCGCGAGAACTGGATCGACACCGGATACAATCATCCCCGCAACTAAAGCGCTGGATAGGGCAAGAATAGCGCCGACAGAAAGATCAATGCCGCCTGTTAAAATTACAAAGGTCATGCCGAACGCGATTAGTCCGTTAATGGCGACCTGGCGAAGCAGGTTTAGAATATTCAGCGGTTCAAGAAAGCTGGGATTTAAAATAGATACAATGATAACGAGAATAAATAAACCGAGAAACGGGCCGAGTTTTTGCATCACACCGTCGAAGTGAATCCGTTTTTGTTCTGTTTGCAGTTGTTCCATTTTCATATTACCGCCCTCCCGTGGCAAGTGTCATAATTCGTTCTTGTGTTGCTTCCTGCGCATCGATTTCCCCGCTGATTCTGCCTTCATGGACAACGATAATGCGATCGCTCATCCCGAGAATTTCCGGCAGCTCTGATGACACCATAATGATGGCGACACCACGCTCAGTCAGCTCATTCATCAGTGAATAAATTTCCCGCTTCGCGCCAACATCAACACCTCTGGTTGGCTCATCCAAAATAAGCACTTTCGGTCCAATCCCGATCCACTTGGCAATCACTACTTTTTGCTGGTTGCCTCCTGATAAATGGCGTGCGTGCGTTTCTGATGATGCCGTTTTGATAGTGAGGCGTTTGATCAAAAGATCGACAAACTCAGCTTCCCGCTTGTGGTCAATGAGACCTTTTGGAGAAAAGCTGGACAGATTGGGCAACGCAATATTCTCGCGAATTGAGGTGTCGAGCAGCAACCCTTCATCTTTGCGGTTCTCTGTGATAAAGCCGAGCCCTTTTTTTACCGCATCCTGCGGGTTCTTAATCGCTGTCTTTTTTCCAGCGATCCATATCTCACCCGAGTCCAGCCTGTCAACGCCGAACAGCGCTCTCATGATTTCTGTCCGGCCGGCTCCCATCAATCCGGAGACACCGACGATTTCACCGGAACGAATGTAAAAGCTAACATCTTCAAAACGTCCTTTGACGGAGGCTTTTTTCACCTCGAATATTTTGTCGCCGAGAGAAGGAATGCGCTTCGGATATCGTTCAGTCAGCTCGCGTCCGACCATTTTTTTGACGACTTCATCAAAGTTGGTTTCTGAGATGTTGGTTGTATCTACCGTTTTTCCGTCACGCATGATGGTGATTCTGTCGCAAATCGCAAAAATTTCTTCCATCCGATGAGAAATGTATACAATGGATACACCATTCTTTTTTAACGCTGTCATCACCTCAAAGAGCTTGCTGATTTCCCGTTCCGTCAAAGCAGCGGTAGGTTCATCCATAATAATCACCTCGGCATTTGTCATGAGCGCTTTTGCAATTTCAATCATTTGCTGCTGCCCGACGGAACACTCCCCGGCTTCTTGATCAAGAGAAAGGGAGACAGACAGTTTGTCAAATTGCTCTTTTGCTAGCGCTTTCATTTTTCTTGTTCGTAAAACGCCTAGCTTAGAGGATATCTCTTTTCCGATAAATAGATTCTCAAGAACGGTCATTTCCGGCCAGATATTCAATTCCTGATGAATAAAGGCTATTCCATGTTGCTCCGCTTCTTTCGGATTGGAAAAGTACGTTTCGTGTCCGTTTATGCGGATTTCCCCTTTATCCGATTTATGCAGGCCTGTCAGTATGTTCATAAGCGTGGACTTGCCGGCGCCGTTTTCTCCCATTAATGCGTGAACCTCGCCAGGCACGAGCTGAAAAGAAACGCCTGACAGCACTTGGTTTTTTCCGAATGCTTTATGAATGTCTTTCATTTCAATCTGCATGTTCCATCCTCCTTTCTAGAAAAGCACACCCGCCTGCAGGATGCAGTTGGCATACGGTGTGAATTCACCTGTTCTTATAATGGCTTTTGCTTCTTTTGTCAGCAGCTTAAACTCCTCGTGAGAAAGGTATTCAATCTCCTGTTCAGAAAAAAGGTTCTCTAGACATCTCGCATTCTCCTGATTAGAGACTTTTATTTCAGTTGCAGCAATAACTTTTTCGACGACCATCTCGTCCGCGAGAACTGCCGCTGTATCTTGAAAAGCCGGAAAACCCGGCTTCAGTGAAAGATCAATTTTCAAAACGCCGTCAGGTACGGGCAGCCCTGCATCCGCGATGACAATTTTATCAGTGTGGCCAAGGTCGGCTAAAAGCTTGGCAAGATGGCTGTTCAGTATACCGTGTTTTTTCATGACAGCAGCTCCTCTACTTCTTTTCTAGTCGGCATTCCGCCTTGAGCGCCGAAGGAACAGACAGAAAGGGAAGCAGCACGATTGGCAAACCGCAATGCGGCTTCAATGTCTTTTCCCTCAGCCAGAGCCACGGCAAAAGCTGCGTTAAACGTATCTCCGGCTCCGGTTGTATCAACGGGCTCTACGGGGAAGGACGGGATGAGGCGCTCTTTGCTGCCGGTTGAATAGCGGACGCCCTGTTTTCCTTCCGTAATAAAGAGCTTCGCTGGATAAAGCGCCAAGGCTTCAGAAACGGTAAGACCAGGGAATAAGATCGACGCCTCATGTTCATTCGGCGTGAGATAGGTGGCGTGATCAATTGTTTTTTGTAACAGCGGGCGGGCCGGTGCCGGGTTGAGCATGATCGGGATATCATGAGAATGGCAGTATCTGCACACCTCATCAACCGTTTCTTCCGGAATTTCCTGCTGAATCAGGACCATATCAACCTTTTCAATCTGATCAAGCGCGTCTATCGCGAATGATGGAGTGATATCATCGTTCGCACCTTTGACAACGACGATGCTGTTATCACCTTCAGCAAGCACAATGTGGGCGGTTCCGCTTTCCTGGTGTGTAACCGGTTCCATATAGTCAATACAAACGCCGTTTGCTTTTAGATTTTCCAAAATGGCTGTTCCATAATGATCATCCCCGACCTTGCCGACCATAAACACGTGGGCGCCAAGTCTGGCAGCAGCAACGGCCTGATTTGCTCCTTTACCGCCCGGCACCGTCTGAAAGGACGTGCCAAGTACCGTTTCTCCGGCCTTTGGGCGTTTGTCTGAGGTGACCACTAAATCCATAGAACAGCTTCCAATCACACAAATATTACGCATCATGATCTTCCTTTCTTGTCGTCTGTCTTCTTATATAGGTGACAGGCATTTGAATCGCCGTTTCTGTCAGCGGCTGTTTTTTGATGATACGCAAAAGCAGTTTGGCCGCTTCTTTTCCCATATCATATGCGGGCTGTTTAATTGTAGACAGTGGCGGGAACAGCAGCTTGCTTTGCGGTATATCATCATAGCCGATAATTTGAATGTCTTCGGGAACATTTCTTCCGAGCCGCAAAGCTTCATGTAAAACTGCAGCGGCTTGTATATCATTACTCGCAATCACACCGTCTGTCTCAGGATAAGCCGAAAACAGTTCCTTCGCCATCAATTGTGCATCCTTAAAAGAAAATGAAGCCGTCTCGATGACCTGAAAATCAGCATCAGCCTGCTGTAAGATTTCCAAAGCGCCGTTAAAGCGGTCTTGAACGGTCGGCAGGTGAGCGGGTCCTCTCAAGAGCGTGATGCGCTTGCTTTTACCGTAAATGATGACTTCGGCGGCTAATTTTCCTCCTATATAGCCGTCACTGGACACAGAAGGGGCGCCTTCAGGTGTTCTGTCCAGAAAAACGACTGGATGATTCATGCCGCTGTATTCCTCAAGATCCGGGTAATTCGTTGCAGCAATAATGCCTGCAACATGATTTTGCTTAAAGGTTTGAAGGTACTCAAGTTCTTTTGTTAATTCCTCGTCACTGTTTCCAAAAATAAGGCGATAGCCTTCCCGGTTCAATTCATCCTCCGCACCGCGGGCAAGCTGGGGGAAGAAAGGGTTTGTGATATCCGGGAGCAAAAGCCCGATCAGCCGGGATTCTCTCTTATAAAGAGATCTGGCGACTTCATTCGGGTAATAGTTCAGTTCTTCCATCGCCGCTATGACACGTGTTCGTGTTTCTTCGTGTACATAGCCGTTGTCATTCAGGACGCGGGAAACCGTTGCAACTGAAACGCCAGCTGCTCCGGCGACATCTTTAATTGTAGCCACAACAGCTCCTCCTTGTTAATGTAACCGTTTACATAGATAGATTATCATGCACAAATCATAAATTGCAACAAAAATATAAAAGAAAAGTAATTATAGAATGCATATATAATTTAGAAATTTGAGGTTTTTGTTCTTTTTTTAACAATGTATTCACAAATATGGATGAAGATTTCATGAACAAATATTAAGATTTATTAAGATTATTTCAAAGTTAAGCGTTTAGACCTGTAATTGAGAAGAAACAGAAAAGACTATATACCTAAAAAATGTTTAATTATGTTAGATAATACAGACTCTTATTTTCAGAATTTTTAAAGAAGGTCTATATAGTCATTTTGGTATGGGCCTTGATTTGCCTTTCCTATGTAAAAAGGTCGACAAGATGATCTTGTTCTTAGGAAACAGGAAGAAACTATTTTGTGTTCATAAGAACTGGAAACCCGCATGAGAGCGGGAAAATATTGATAAGACGGGCTGAGAAAAACCTAATTTGAAATTCATAGCACATGCATTCTGCAAGGTGTGACTATAAGTCCAAAAGTAAGCTAGGGAATAAATGAAAGCGCATACCTTGCAATTTTTAAAATAATAGACAAGGTGTAAGTCCTGCGGTTTTCCAAAAATAGAAAACAGTTTGTAGGTACAAAATCTCTTTCATAAGAGAAGTTTGGCTTAGTGGATGAGGGAAGATTATGTTACATAATGCCGATTGAGAATTCATAGTGATTCTATATACTGATGAATGAATTTACAACAATATAGAAGGAGATGTCGAAAAGCAATGTGGTTACTCATTATAGCCTGTGCTGTCATACTGGTCATCGGAATATTAGAAAAACGCCGACATCAGAAAAATATTGATGCCCTCCCTGTGCGAGTGAATATTAACGGCATCCGAGGAAAATCGACTGTGACAAGGCTGACAACCGGAATATTAATAGAAGCCGGTTACAAAACTGTTGGAAAAACGACAGGAACGGACGCAAGAATGATCTATTGGGATACACCGGAGGAAAAGCCGATTAAACGGAAACCTCAGGGACCGAATATCGGCGAGCAAAAAGAAGTCATGAGAGAAACGGTAGAAAGAGGAGCCAACGCTCTTGTCAGTGAATGCATGGCCGTTAATCCGGACTATCAAATTATCTTTCAGGAAGAACTTCTTCAAGCTAATATCGGTGTCATCGTAAACGTGCTGGAGGACCATATGGATGTCATGGGGCCGACGCTCGATGAAATTGCAGAAGCGTTTACCGCTACTATTCCTTATAATGGGCATCTTGTCATTACAGATAGTGAATATACCGAGTTCTTTAAACAAAAAGCAAAAGAACGAAACACAAAAGTCATCATTGCTGATAACTCAAAAATTACAGATGAATATTTGCGTAAATTTGAATATATGGTATTCCCTGATAACGCTTCTCTGGCGCTGGGTGTGGCTCAAGCACTCGGCATTGACGAAGAAACAGCGTTTAAAGGAATGCTGAATGCGCCGCCAGATCCGGGAGCAATGAGAATTCTTCCGCTGATCAGTCCGAGCGAGCCTGGGCACTTTGTTAATGGGTTTGCTGCAAACGACGCTTCTTCTACTTTGAATATATGGAAACGTGTAAAAGAAATCGGTTACCCTACCGATGATCCGATCATTATCATGAACTGCCGCGCAGACCGTGTGGATCGGACACAGCAATTCGCAAATGACGTTTTGCCTTATATTGAAGCAAGTGAACTGATCTTAATCGGTGAAACAACAGAACCGATCGTAAAAGCCTATGAAGAAGGCAAAATTCCTGCAGACAAACTGCATGATCTAGAGTACAAGTCAACAGAAGAAATTATGGAATTGTTAAAGAAAAGAATGCACAACCGTGTCATATATGGCGTCGGTAATATTCATGGCGCCGCAGAGCCTTTAATTGAAAAAATCCACGAATACAAGGTTAAGCAGCTCGTAAGCTAGGAGGAAAATGCAGACATGTTCGGATCAGATTTATACATTGCACTAATTTTAGGGGTACTACTCAGTTTGATTTTTGCAGAAAAAACAGGGATTGTACCGGCAGGACTGGTTGTACCGGGATATTTAGGACTAGTGTTTAATCAGCCGGTCTTTATTTTACTGGTTTTGTTAGTGAGCTTGCTCACTTATGTCATAGTGAAATATGGTTTATCCAAATTTATGATTTTGTACGGACGCAGAAAATTCGCTGCCATGCTGATTACAGGGATCGTCCTGAAAATCGCGTTTGATTTTCTATATCCGATTGTACCATTTGAAATCGCAGAATTTCGAGGAATCGGCATCATCGTGCCAGGTTTAATTGCCAATACCATTCAGAAACAAGGTTTAACTATTACGTTCGGAAGCACGCTGCTATTGAGCGGAGCGACCTTTGCTATCATGTTTGTTTACTACTTAATTTAATGTAAGGTGTGTCAAACGATGAAAAAAGAACTGAGCTTTCAAGAAAAGCTGCTGAAGCTGACAAAACAGCAAAAAAAGAAAACCAATAAGCACGTATTTATTTCCATTCCGATCGTTTTTGTCCTCATGTTCGCTTTTATGTGGGCGGGAAAAGCAGAAACGCCGAAGGTCAAAACATATTCTGACGACGTTCTCTCAGCCTCATTTGTCGGCGATATTATGATGGGGCGTTATGTTGAAAAAGTAACGGAGCATAAAGGGACAGACAGTCTTTTTCAGTATGTTGAACCGATTTTTAAAGCCTCTGATTATGTAGCAGGAAACTTTGAAAACCCGGTAACCTATCAAAGGAATTATCAACAAGCAGATAAAGAGATTCATCTGCAGACGAATAAAGAATCAGTGAAAGTCTTGAAGGATATGAACTTCACGGTTCTCAACAGCGCAAACAACCACGCAATGGATTACGGCGTTCAAGGCATGAAAGATACACTTGAAGAGTTTTCGAAACATAACCTCGACATCGTTGGAGCTGGATACAGCTTGAGCGATGCGAAAAAGAATATTTCGTACCAGGAAGTCAATGGGGTAACCATCGCGACGCTCGGCTTTACCGATGTATCCGGAAAAGGTTTCGCGGCTAAAAAGAATACACCGGGCGTACTGCCCGCAGATCCTGGAATCTTCATCCCTATGATTTCAGAAGCGAAAGAACATGCGGACATCGTCGTTGTGCAGTCACACTGGGGACAAGAATATAACAATAATCCAAACGACCGTCAGCGCCAGCTTGCGAGAGCTATGTCTGATGCGGGAGCTGATATCATTGTCGGCCATCACCCGCACGTCTTAGAACCGATTGAAGTATATAACGGAACCGTTATTTTCTACAGCCTCGGTAACTTTGTTTTTGACCAAGGCTGGACAAGAACGAGAGACAGTGCACTGGTTCAGTATCACCTGAAGAAAAACGGAACAGGCCACTTTGAAATAACGCCGATTGATATCCATGAAGCGACGCCTGCACCGGTGAAAAAAGGAAGCCTGCAACAAAAAACGATTATTCGCGAACTTACAAAAGATTCTAATTTCGCATGGGAAGTGAAAGACGGAAAACTGATGTTTGATGTTGATCATAGCGATAAACTAAAATCTAAATAATCGGAGTGATAAAGATGAAATTTGTCAAAGCCTTCTGGCCGTTTGTTGCCGTAGCTATCGTGTTCATGTTTATGTCAGCTTTTAAATTTAATGATCAGCTGACAGATCAGGAAAAGCAGAAGATTGATACGGAAATCCACAAGATCCAACAGCAGGAAGAACCGGCAAACGCCAATAAATAATTAAAAAAAGAGAGTGTCTGATGAGGCATTCTCTTTTTATTTGCCCAGCATATTCATTCTGTGAAAATATCAAAAAATCTCTTAATAAATTCAAAAAAATACCGATGTTAAAACTGCAAACAGAGGAGGAGATAATAAAAGTGAAGACACTGGCAAACTGGAAGAAGTTTTTGCTTGTGGCGGTTATCATTAGTTTTTTGGGTTCAACTATTACAAAAGCGGAGATTGCGGAGGCTGATATGTCATCTGAACTGGTGATCAGCGAAGCAAAAAAACTGCTTGGGTATCAGTATAAATATGGCGGTGAAACGCCGAATGAGGGATTCGATCCTTCGGGATTGATTCAATATGTTTTCAGTAAGGCTGATATTCATCTGCCGAGATCTGTGAACGACCAGTATAAAGTCGGAACGGCCATAGTGCCGGAAGACCTGAAGCCGGGCGATATTTTGTTTTTCAAGAAAGAAGGAAGCAGCGGGACAACACCGACACATGACGCTCTTTATATCGGAGACGGCCAAATGATTCACAGTACGCAATCAAAAGGGATTATCATTACCAATTACACAAAAAGCAGCTATTGGAGCGGCACTTATATCGGGGCAAGACGAATTGCAGCTGATCCGGCAACAGCTGATGTTCCTGTCGTTCAGGAGGCCGAAAAATATATCGGCATTCCATATGTGTTTGGCGGGAGCACACCGTCAGAAGGCTTTGATTGCTCAGGACTCGTGCAATATGTGTTTCAGCAGGCACTCGGCATTTATCTGCCGCGATCAGCCGAACAGCAGTGGGCAGTAGGCGAGAAGGTGGAGCCTCAGTACATAAAGCCTGGTGATGTCGTCTATTTCAGCAATACGTATAAATCGGGAATTTCACATGCAGGGATTTATGCAGGCAGTGGAAGGTTTATTCAGGCAAGCCGGTCAGAAAAAGTAACCATTTCTTACTTGTCAGAGGATTATTGGAAATCGAAGATGACAGGCATTCGCCGATTTGACAACCTGACAATCCCGAAAGAAAATCCGATTGTGTCTGAGGCAACACTTTATATCGGAGAAGTTCCTTACAAACAGGGCGGAGTGTCTCCAGAGACAGGATTTGATACAGCTGGATTTGTCCAATATGTATACCAGAAAGCAGCCGGTATTTCCCTGCCTCGATACGCAACAAGCCAGTTCAAAGCCGGAACTAAGATTGAGAAGGCAGACCTGAAACCAGGAGACATTGTATTCTTCCAATCAACTAGCCTAAATCCGGCCATCTATATCGGAAATGGACAAGTTGTTCATGTTACATTATCAAACGGTGTGACCATTACCAATATGAACACGAGCACGTATTGGAAAGATAAATATGCGGGAAGTATACGGGTGCAATAAAAGACAAAGACTCCAGAATCTCTGGAGTCTTTTCTTTATGCATATTGGCCGGAAAGAAGCTGGTCTATAAAGTAGGCAACACCATGTTCATCATTGCTTTTTGTGACAAAGGTGCTTTTTTCTTTTAACTCATCGATCGCATTTTCCATGGCGATACGGTGTCCGGCGACTTCAAACATGGACAAATCGTTCGGACTGTCACCAATCGCATAGATATCCTGTGTTTCAATTCCGTATATTTCAGCCAGCTCTGTCAGCGCGCGTCCTTTTCCTGAAGAGGCTGGCAGGATTTCGATAATATGTTTTCCGGAAGAGGTCTGCGCCAGTTTTTTATGATGTTTCAGCTCTTCTTTCGCTTGTTTCAGCTTGTCCATATCAAAGGAGAAGCAAAGAAGCTTATAAATGTTTTCACTGCCGTCAAAAACCGATTCGATATGAGGGATCGGTTTAATGCCAAACTGCTTGAACTGAGTCATGGCTCCTTGCCACAATTCATCCGTCTTCTCGTTGGGATTTGCGCTCTTTAGAATATCAAGCTCCGCATGCAGCTTAGCTTCGCCGTCAAAAGGAGAAAGCAGATGGTCATCTGTATATACCTCAAAGTAGATGTTTTTTGACAGTAGGTAATCAGCGATCGCTTTACCGGCCTCCTGATCCATTAATGTCCGGCTGATCAGGCGGTAGCCTTTGTCATGAACGGTACCGCCATTTGCCGCAATGATAGGGATATCCAAGTCTTCCAGCAGCGCTTTTACATCAAAAGTCGCTCTTCCCGTGCAAATGGTGACGAGGATACCGGCGTCAACGGCCCGCTTGATCGCCGCTCTGTTTTCTGCAGAAATGACGCTCTCTTTATTCAGTAATGTACCGTCTAAATCAATCGCAATTAATTTCATATGTAGGGGGAACCTCCTTAAAAATGAAGCTGCTTCGTGTAGTATGTTCAGCTTTTCTGTGAAACATCATCCATATAAACCAAGGCTAAACGTTACTTTGATCATTTTCAACAAGAAAATATGTAAAACGGGATGGCGATTACGCCATCCCGTTCATTATACACCTAAATCGTTTTGCAGCTCTTCTTTAACTTCCTGCAGTTTTTGTTGGTTCAATTTTAAATAATAAACTCCAGAAGGTTCATAATCGTAACCCGTCAGCTGAATAGAATCAACCGATTTCAATGAAGTGAGGAACGGGAACAAACCGATGGCATCTTTAAGAGATAAGTTCATTTTCAGATTTTTCCCCATCGTATCCACAATATCATCATAAGCCGGGATTGAGCTTAGTGATTTTGATTTGTCCAAAATGGCGCTCAGCACTTCCATTTGTCTTTGTCCCCGCAAAAGGTCACTGTCCGCTTTGCGTGTTCTTACGTAAGCGAGTGCTTCTTCTCCATCAAGCGTTTGTGTTCCCTTTTGAAGAACCACTTTACCTTTTGTATCTTTTTTGATTTGCTGAATGACTTTATCGCTCTTTACTGTTACTTTGACGCCATTCAGCTGATTTACGACGTCTTCAAAAGCTGTGAAATTGCTTTCGACGACATAATCGACGGGAATATCCAGCATTTCCTCAACTGTTTTCACAGTAAGGTCAACGCCACCATAGGCATGAGCATGTGTAAATTTATCATAGCCATGGCCTGGTATGTTTACATAGGCATCACGCGGAATGCTCAGCATTTTAGCTGTTTTTTCTTTCCGGTTAAATGTAACCAGCACATTCGCGTCACTTCTAGCCTGATCGACAGTCTCGCCGTTTTCCTCTCTGGCATCAATTCCTAAGAGCAACACGGAGAAAGAATCTTTTCCTGGATCAAATTCTTTAATCCGTTTTACTGATTGTTCTCCACGTGCAAGGTTAACATGAGCCTCCTTAGAAGCATTGTTTAGTTTCACATAAGCATAGGTGCCGACAGATCCTGCCGCAATGATTAGAAAAGCCACCAAACCGGCAACAATTTTCACCCATTTTCTAAGTCTTCTCTTTTTCTTTCTCCGGTGTGTTCGTTCTTCCATATCAATACCTCTCGATTCTGTAATATTTGAAGAGTACCATTTAATTTTCCATGGGGCAACTCCTGGATAACATTTTTCGATAAATATTCCTATATTTATAAGTTCATAAGTCTCTATTGTTGAAGATAGATAATGTTATTGTGCAGAACCACCTTATATTGGACGTCGCAGCAGATAAAATGTTTCGGCGGCTTTGAAAAAACACAAGTAAATGATTGGAAACTCATTCAGCCAGAATAAAAAGGTTTAATGGCCAGAAAAAAAGGCTAAAAGATTTCTAAAAAACTCCACAGTGGTATGATTGCAGCACTGATGGAGAAAGGGAGTCATTTTTATGAAAAAGCAGTCCAATATATGGCTATATTTTTTCGGCGCTCTTGGGGGCGCGTTATACGGTTATGATACCGGAGTGATTTCCGGAGCTATTTTATTCATTAAAAAGGACTTAGGCTTGAATGCCTTTACGGAAGGACTTGTTGTCAGCTCCTTATTGGTTGGGGCGATAATAGGCTCAGGAGCGGCCGGCAAGCTAACTGACCGTTTCGGAAGAAAAAAAGCGATTATGGCGGCCGCGCTGCTGTTTTGTATAGGAGGTCTGGGTGTGGCGCTTGCCCCGAATACCGGAGTCATGGTGCTGTTTCGCATCATTTTGGGGCTTGCAGTCGGAACATCGACGACAATCGTGCCGCTCTATTTATCTGAACTTGCTCCAAAACATAAGCGCGGGGCGCTGTCATCTCTGAATCAGCTGATGATCACAGTCGGCATCCTACTATCTTATATCGTCAATTACATATTTGCCGATGCCGAAGCGTGGCGCTGGATGCTGGGATTGGCTGCTGTGCCGTCGCTGCTTTTGCTCATTGGCATTTTGTTCATGCCGGAGAGCCCGCGCTGGCTGTTTACGAATGGCGAAGAGAATAAAGCGAAAAAGGTTCTCGAAAAATTGCGTGGCACAAAAAATATTGATCAGGAAATACATGATATTCAGGAAGCAGAAAAGCAGAATGAAGGCGGACTGAAGGAGCTGTTCGATCCATGGGTGCGTCCCGCACTGATTGCTGGCCTGGGACTGGCGTTTCTGCAGCAATTTATCGGAACAAATACGATCATCTATTATGCGCCAAAGACCTTTACAAACGTTGGATTCGGAAACTCTGCATCGATTTTAGGAACGGTCGGAATCGGCACAGTCAATGTTATCATGACATTAGTAGCAATTAAAATCATCGACAAGATCGGAAGAAAGCCGCTATTGTTATTTGGGATTGCCGGGATGGTCATCAGCTTAATCGTTCTCGCGCTGGTGAATCTCTTTTTCGATAACACCACGGCTGCCTCATGGACGACTGTCATTTGCTTAGGTGTATTTATCGTTGTCTTTGCGGTCAGTTGGGGCCCGGTTGTCTGGGTCATGCTTCCTGAATTGTTTCCGCTCCATGTCAGAGGAATCGGTACTGGTGTATCAACATTGATGCTGCACGGTGGGACACTGATTGTTTCACTTACCTATCCAATATTAATGGAAGCGATCGGCATCAGTTATTTATTCCTGATTTATGCCGCAATCGGTAGCATGGCGTTCTTATTTGTCCGTTTTAAAGTGACAGAGACGAAGGGTAAAAGCCTTGAAGAAATTGAGCAAGATTTAAGGGACAAAAACGGACAGGGAGGATCTGCCGGAAAACAGCAGACTGTCGGAACCTAAAAAAAGGGTGCGCGATCATGCGCACCCTTTTGGTTGCTCACTGCCCTGCTGTGCCGAAGTTAACGATTTTGAAAGAAATATCGTATTTAAAATCAGCATCAGAAAATATGACATCCCAATGTCCTTTTACTTTATGCCAGTATTCAGGGTGTTGAATCCGGATGTAATCCGATAAAAAGATAGGATCGCTTTTATACTCATGCTGCAGTTTATCCATAACCTTCTTTACATCGTGTTCAAGCTTTTTCTCAAAAATGTTCTCAAGCCTGTGCAAATAGTTTTTACGAAACGAGTTTTCATTCGGGCTTTGGTCTTCTGTCAGGATACCCTTTGTTTTGACAGAAATCTGAAAGACAGGTTTCCCGTTTTCAATCGCCGGCTTAATTTTAGATTTCGACTTTTTAATCTCAAACGTAATCGGATGTCCTTTATCTGTCGTCGGCATGACGCCTCCTTGGATTGTCCCCATGACCCATGTCAGTGTCTGGATTTCTTCAGCTGAAAGAAATCCAACGAGTTTATTACTGCCGCTTTTGATAATGCCTGCCCCGTCATACTTTGCTTTTCCCTTTTGGTTATTAACGGCTTGAATAAGAAAACTGTAGCCATTTTGGCAATAAATAGAGGCCCTGCCGATGCGAAGCGGCATCATAATCTTTCCGTTATAATTGCTGTTATTGGTCAGATCAATCAGCTTTTCGGAAGGCATCGGCAACTGCTGCTTCGGGCTTCCTTTTGTGAAAATATCACCAGCTTTCCCTCTGGCTGCCATCAAATAGCTGCTGCGCCGCAGCTCATCATCCCGGATAAAATGGTTGAAGACTTGATCTATGTTTTGATTCCTCATTAGTTTTTCTCCCAGGAGAATGACTTTTAAATGGTCGCTATAGATAGGAGGATCTTTAATGGATACATCACTGACCGCTTCAAGGACGGTTTTCCCATAGGATGTCACATTGACAAATTCGGGTTTTCCGGATGCTTGGCTGTCTTCACTTTGGGGAAGAAGGTTTTGATACGTTAATTTATACTGATGGTCATCGGTCTCATCGATGGCAAGTCCTCTGGCAAAAGACAGCTTTTCAATATTTTTGACATCCCAGCACCCGCAGAGCATCTGCAACATTAGAACCATTGCTGATAGCTTCATCATTGTTTTCATTGCAGCTGATCCCTCCCCAGTTTTTTCTGTAACCAGCTTAAAAACCAGATAAGAAATGGTATTGCAACGACACCTAAAAATACATATCCGAGAAGTGAACCGTAATAAAATACGGCATTAAGATCTTCAGGAAACATTGATAGAAAAAATGTAACAGCCAGTAATGCAGCAAGAAGCCACGGATTGTTTTTATTTTTCAGGTGAAAGATATCAGTTAATCCGATATGCGCCCCTTTAAAGGAGCCGAGCATACATGCAAATTGCTGAGCTGTCCAAGTTATCTGTAAAAACAGGTCAAACCGTTCAATAAAGATCCCCGGGATTTCTAATGCGTGAATAAGAGATATGGTAGGCCATGTTACTGTTTTTGCCTCAGCTACACTCATACAGCCAATGACCATAAACAAAGTAATGCTATAAAAAACAGTCGAGGTTGCAATGCCTAAAGCGACAGCTTTTTTTACCTGCTTGGGATCTTTCATAAAGGGAATGAGATAAAAAATGACTTCAAATCCTGAAAAATATAAAAGAGTTTTAGGAAATAAAGAGAAAAAACTTCGATAACCGCCTTCAAATACAGGCCGGATAAAATCCAGTTGAAATAGCCGAAAGCTAAACATCAGAAGCATAAGGAAAATAATAATAGTGATAGGAAAGATATACGCATATACCTTCGCAATGGGATAAACGCCTCCGGCTACATGATAAATGGCAACAGCCAGAAAAATAAACACGACAACCGCCATCGGTGTGTTTTTTAAAAGAAAGAAGCCGACAACCTCGCCCAAAACCCGCGCCTGATAGCAAACGATACCGATAAAATAAAGGGTAAGAAATATATTCAATAAGTAACCGATCAATTTTCCGGCTGCAATGCTGTTGAGCTCAAAAATTGTTTTCCCGCTGTTTCGTTGAAGAAAAGGCAAAAAAAGCAGTACAAAAATAATAAATATAACGCCCTGCAGCAGGATCATGATCCATCCAATGGGACTATCGGTTTCAGCGGCTGAGCGGGGAAGAGTTAAGACACCGGCACCGATCATTGTACTGCTTACCATGATAAGCGTCTGCATAAATGTAAGCTTGTCCTCTATTTGCCTCATAGCCATCACCTTTGCCTGATTTTATCTTTTGTGCCTTTGCGGGTAGGTCTTCTTTTTAAAAATAGGGTGGGAACGCGAATCACAGTGTCCTTTAAATCTTGACCGGGCTGTGCCATTATCGGAATAATATAATCTTGGCCAAAGCTTTTCAGTCGCATCAAATGGCCGATTACAAACAGAAAGACCATAATGACGCCATACATGCCAAGCATTGCCGCACTGATCATACCAGCAATGCGAATAATCCGCAGCGGAAAGTTATAGGCGTATGAAGGAACGGTAAAGGATGCCAATGCGGTAAAGGATACCACAATGACCATCAGCGCACTGACGATTTGCGCCTGTACGGCAGCCTGTCCAATGACAACGCCTCCAATGAGCCCGATCGTCTGTCCAATCGGCTTTGGCAGCCGTAAACCGGCTTCCCTGATTAGTTCTATCGTAAATATCATAATAAATGCCTCGACAAAAGGCGGGAAAGGTACATTCAGCCTGCTGCCTGCAATCGAAATGGCCATTCTCGTTGGCAAAAGGCCCGTATGAAAGGAAACGAGAGAAATATATAAGCCGGGCAAATAAATGGTAATCAGGATGCTCGAATAACGAAGCAACCGAATAAGAGACATGATAATCCAGCGCTGGCTGTAATCATCTGGTGAATGGATAAATTCATCAAGCGTAGCCGGTACAATGAGTGCAAATGGGGTGCCATCAACTAAAATGGAAACCCGCCCTTCTAACAAAGAGCTTTCTACACGATCTGGACGTTCTGTGCTTAAGATTGTCGGAAAGATTGTAAAATGCTCATCCTCAATGAGCTGCTCAAGTATGCCTGATTCCGGCAAATCATCTGTCGTAATGGATTTCAGCCGTTTAAACACTTCCTTTACAACATAATCAGGGGCAATATCCTGAATATATGCGACAGCTATCTTTTTCTTCGTCCTTTTGCCTATCGTCATTTCTTTTATGACGAGATTAGGGTCACTCGACCGCTCTCGTAAAAGCGCCGTGTTTGTCCGCAGTGTTTCAATAAAGCCAATCTTCGGACCGCGTTCTACGATTTCAGAGGAAGGTTCTTCAAGGCCGCGCGTCATTAATGTTTTCGTATCAAATGCCAGGCCTGCGCTGTAACCATCAGCCAGTAAAATAGTATGTCCGGAAAAAATAAGCTGCTGTATTTCTTTTATTGTAGAAATCACGCTGTGGCGGTAGCCGAAAAAAAAAGCGGATAAATCTTCAATCAAGCCTTCTTTTTGAGCTAACGCTTCTTTTTGTAAAGGAGACATGACGTGTTGTGCCAGAAGCTTATTTTCTGTCAAACCGTCAATATACAGCAGGCACGCTTTCTGTCTGCTGTCTCCGAAAGAAAACGTATAAAAAATGATATCGTCATTTTGCCCCAGTTTTTTTTTCAACGTTTCTACATTGCGCTGGAGATCAGAGTCGATTTGCAAAGTTTCTCTCCCCTTTATAAAACAGATTGACGGTTTTTCTTAATTTGTATCAAAAAAGGAGAATTATTCTTTACGAGGAAAAGGCTGAAACAAACCTTCTTTTGAAAGTGATATAATATAAAGGAAGCGTTTTCTCAAAAAGGGGTCATTGATACATAATGCTTTGTACATATGTTGTCATAGAAAAAAGACAGCTTATCCGGCGTTTGTAAGGGGAGCGCACCGGGAAAATAATGATCAGCTATTTACAGGGGAGGGGTACGGATCATGACGCAATCACCGATTTTTCTAACGCCTGTGTTTAAAGAAAAAATCTGGGGCGGCACCGCTTTACGAGATAGATTTGGATACGGTATTCCTTCAGAAACAACGGGGGAATGCTGGGCCATTTCCGCTCATCCAAAAGGACCGAGCATAATTGCCAATGGCCCGTATAAAGGAAAGACACTGACTGAGCTTTGGGATGAGCATCCGGAAGTATTCGGCTGCGTGGAGGGGGAGCGATTTCCGCTATTGACAAAGCTGCTGGACGTGAAGGAAGATATGTCAATTAAAGTTCACCCTGATGATTACTATGCCGGAGAAAACGAAGAGGGAGAACTCGGCAAGACAGAATGCTGGTACATAATCGACTGTAAAGAAAACGCGGAGATTATTTACGGGCATACGGCCCGCTCAAAAACCGAACTTGTCACAATGATCAACAGCGGTGACTGGGAAGGCCTGCTGCGAAGAATCAAAATTAAACCGGGTGATTTTTATTATGTGCCTAGCGGAACGCTGCATGCATTGTGTAAGGGGGCACTTGTATTAGAGACCCAGCAAAATTCAGATGCCACATACCGGGTGTACGATTATGACCGGCTTGATAAAAATGGGAGTCCGAGAGAGCTTCATTTTGCCAAAGCGGTCAATGCGGCCACGGTACCCCATGTGGACGGGTATATAGATGAATCCACAGAATCAAGAAAAGGAATAACCATTAAAACGTTTGTCCAAGGTGAATATTTTTCGGTATATAAATGGGACATAAATGGCGAGGCTGAACTTTCTCAGGATGAATCCTTTCTGCTTTGCAGCGTGATAGAAGGAAGCGGTTTGCTGATGTATGAAGAGGAAACATGTCCGCTCAAAAAAGGCGATCACTTTATTTTGCCGTCTCAAATGCCCGATTTTATCATTAAAGGAACCTGTACACTTATCGTGTCTCACATTTAACTTAATCTCACCTCGAGATTAAGTTTTTTTATTAAAAATTGGAATTGATTCACCTATAAATGAAGCATATGCGTGCCGATAAATAAACTAGTTTTATATACTCATTGAATAAGAAAGAGGAGAAGGAATGAAAAAGAGTTTAATCGCACCTATGCTTCTGTCCGCCGCGTCCCTTGTCTTTTTTTCCATATCCTTTTCTGCCTAGGCTGCAGCTTATACGGACTACTTTGATGTTCCGGAATATCAATAAAAAAAACACCTTTTGCAGCTGCAAAAGGTGTTTTTGATTTATCTTTTAAGGACTTTATCGTCTGCCGGCTCCTCTTCCTGAGGGAAGACGATTTGATCAACGACACGTTCACTTGCTTTTCCGTCAAGATCATCAAAGAAATAATGAACAAATGAATCAATTTGCTCAAAGTTATACTTCTCTTCTTTAATGATTGAAATCATTTGATCAGACGTTTTCGCAAGCGGACCAGGAATAAAGTCAAAGTAATCATAATAGAAATCACGTTTGCGAATATAATCATCTACATCATAGCTGAAGAAGATCATCGGTTTGTTTAATAAAGCATACTCAAAGCAAACAGAAGAATAATCCGTAATCAGAACATCTGTTACTAGCAATAGCTCGTTAATTTCCCTGAATGAAGAGAAATCATAAAAGAAATCACTATACTGATAAGGAATATTGGCATCATTACGTACGAATGGATGAATTTTGAATAAGAAGATATATTCATCCTTTAACTCACGATACAGACGGTCAAAATCAAGCACTTCAAAAGGATAATGAGCGGATTGCTGACCGTTTCCGCGGAAGGTTGGCGCAAAAAGAATGACCTTTTTGTCCTTCAGGAATGGATATTCTGTATAAAGACGTTCTTTTACAAATGCCTTCTTCGCTTCATCAAAGAAAAAGTCTGTTCGAGGTACGCCGGTAGCGATGACATTCTCTATGTCCACACCAAAGCCCTCTGCATAGTGTTTCCGTATATTTTCAGAGCTGACAATAACCTTTGTGTAGTTCCTATGGTTTTTCGAATGCGGCGAGGGTCCTCCCGGCAGACCGATTCGGCTGTAGCCGAATGTCTTAAAGGCGCCGACAGCATGCCACAGCTGGACAAGATCAGCATTCTTACGGATTTTCAACGGGTAAATAATCGGATAAAAATCATCAATAAAAATGATTTTGCTTGTCGCAAAGTGATAAGCCATAGACATCAGTTCAGACAGGCTTTTTCTATCCCGAATGCTGCTCTTTAAGAAAAATTTGAAATCAAAGTTTTCTTCGCGCTTCAGCAGTTCTTCATAAACAAATTCGAAGTTTCCTGTCAGATCAAGGCGGCTGTCAGAAGCAAAGACGATCTTATTGGACTTAATCGGCAACAGGCGGAATACATCATAAGCAAAATGGAATAAGCTCGTATTCAGCTTGCGTATAAAGCGGTTTGCTTCTTTTCCGGTATCCAGCTCCAAAAGGCTCGGATCAATTTCCTGCAGTTTGTTGCAAGACAAGTTAATGGTCTTCTCGCCTTCATCATAGTTAACAATCAAATTGAACTTCATCAGCTTTTTAGCAGAATGAAATTCCATCTTTGTGGCATACACATCATTTGAGAGGAAATTGCTGACGTTTCCAACCGTATGCACTTCCTGATGTTTTACATTTTGGTCATCTACAGCTTCAATTTCAAGAAACAGCTTATACTCGCCCTGCGGAAGAGGCTTGTCATTCATTAGCTTAGAAAAGTTAATTTGCTGTGAGAATCCTGCCCACTTATAGGCCCCTGGCACATTTGATGTATCAATTGACAGCTGATCTACCGGAATATCCCGAAGAGAAACAGCTGTAAATAAAACCCCGTTGTTAACCAATAATAAACGTTTTCGAACCTGATCCTCTTTTTGAAGCGGCAGGCCCTTGATATACATATAACCCGCAATTTTAAGAATTGAACCATTCCAAGAAAAATCAGAAATTTTTCTGACAGGGACCTGCTGGTTTTCTTCAATTCGTTTTGTTTTATCAAAAAGAGAAAAAACCCTGTTTTCTGCCGGATGGACAATGACAGCTGTATTTTCTTTTTGCATTTTCTTTTTTGATCTGAAAAGTCTGTTCTTAATCTTTCTGGCCAGCTTCACTTTGTACCTCACTTTCTCCTAATCGGCACCAGATGTTAAAAATGATGAAATAAAATCGGCTACCCGCTCTGCAGATTTGCCGTCTTGATGGGTAATAAATGTCTGTGAAAAAGCTTCAATCCGCTTTGTATCAGCCTCGTGATCACTCTCAATATCGTGTACAAGCGATGGAACGTCTTTCGAAATCGGCCCGGGTACAAACGATTCAAACGGATAGTAGAAATCACGTTCTTTCAAGTAGTCTTCTAAATCCGGGCAGTAAAAATACATTGGCCGTTTTAGAAGGCTGTATTCGAAAATGACTGAGGAATAATCGGTTATCAGCCCATCGGAGATTGCCATCAAATCGTACAAAGAGTACGAATCTGTTAAATCCAGCACAAAATCATCCTCTTCCGTGTGCGCATGCTTGCGCATATACGGATGAAGATGGAGCATCACGACATAATCTTTATGGTGTAGCGCCGACTTTAATTGTAGCAGATCAAGCGGGGTAGCGTCACCCTCTTGATGATGTCCGCTGCCTCGAAAAGTAGGAGCATACAAAAGCTTTTTCTTATGCTTAAGTTCAGGATAAGCCTGATGAAAATCTTCCAGTACATTGCGAATATGTTCCTTATGATAAAAATAATCCGTCCTTGGAATGCCGAGCGGCAAAATCTGCTTTTCCTCCATTTGGAAAGCTTCGGCAAAATGCGGCACGGCAGCGGGTGCACTGACGATGGCATAATCATAGTTAGAATGCACGGGAACAATCTTCAGATATTCAGAAGATGGGCCGAACGGCTTGTTCACTATGCTGTAGCCGAATTTTTTAAATGCGCCGCAAGCATGCCAAAGCTGGATGGCAACAGTTTCCTTGCGTTTTGGCACAACATACAAAGGAAAATAATAATCATCCAACAAAAGCACACGGCACGTGGCAAGGTGATATAGCGATCTGAAAAGATGAAGCAAATATGCAGCTCGTCCGATCAGCCCCTTATCCATCTTGCGGAAAAGCAGGGTGATTCGAAGAGACGGATCTTGCTTCAGCTTTTCATAGACACCTTTAAAATTATCACTTAATTGATCCTCACGATAGGAAGCTATGACAACTTTGTCGTGCTGTACTGGTAATAAAGCGCTCAATAGTCTATAAGCAGTGCCGAATACTCCTTTTACGATTCGTGTAAGGAATGTTTTCACTGTTTAAATTTCCCATTCAATAACGGTTTTTCCCCAAGATGAAGTCAAATCTGCTTCAAACGCGTTTGTAATTTCCTCGATACTGCGTACCGGGAACCGTCCGCCTACTAATGTTTCTAAATAATCAACGACTTCAGGGTATTGAGCTAAAAAGTCCACAGTACGGGCAAAATCCTCGCGTCCGCTGCGGCTGCTGCCGATCAGCGTAATTCCTTTTTCAAGCACCATTCTTGTTTCAATTTCAACAGGGTATTCAGATACGCCTAAGAGCGCTACACAAGCTTCAGGATGAACAAGGGCAATGATCTGCTCAATTGCGCTTTCACTGCCGCGTCCGCCTACACATTCAAAGGCATGATCGAGTCTGACATCTTCAGGAATGTCGTTAATTTGATAAGCTGCATCAACAAAAGAAAAATGATCAAGCTTGTAAGGTGTTTTTCCGAAGATAAACACTTTGCTGTCCGGATATTTCTTCTTCAGGAGAAGCGTCATGATAAAACCGAGATTTCCGTCTCCCCAGACACCGAATGTGTCGCGCTTCTTGTGTGCCATACGCTCAAAGCGGGAAAGCGCGTGAACTGCAATCGTAATAAGCTCAGTAAAGGCTGCGACATGCGGATTAATGCTGTCCGGAAGTTCAACGAGCCGATCCGGCGCCATGAACATGTAATCCTGCATAAATCCATCATAGCCGCTTGATCGGAATCTACTGGAACGCAGGTAATTCTCCGCAATGACTTCATGCTCTTCAACCGGTGTATTTGGCACCATAACAACCCGGGTCCCGACTTTAAATGTGCCTGTCGGATCAAACATGACTTTCCCGATTCCTTCATGGATCAGTGCCATCGGCAGTTTCTTATCCATCGCTTCTTTGCCGCGTGAGCCAGTATAATAACGCTGGTCGGCAGCACAGATGGATAAATGGGTAGGCCGGACGACGACCTTATCTGAATGGACAACTTTATCTTTATACGTCACTTCAAATTGTCGGGCAGAAACTAAACGATATGTTTGATTAATCATTGTGAAATTCGCTCCTGTAAAATGGCATTAGCCACTTTTAAGTCATATGGTGTCGTTACTTTAATATTAAAGACTTCACCGCGGACCAGCTTCACTTTTTCACCTGCTAACGAACAGATCTTGCAAGCGTCAGTCAGGACAGCTTTTTGTTCATCTGACAGCTTGTTATAAAGCTCAACCAATTTGCTGATCCGGAAGCTTTGCGGTGTTTGTCCTTGATACATGTTGTCGCGGACAGGGATATCAGAAATAAATTCCTGGTCTTCTGAAGCGATAATTGTATCAATGGCTGAGATCACGGTATCGACCGCACCGTATTGAAGAACCGCATCAATGTTTTCGTCGATAATGCGATGAGTTAGAAATGGACGCACAGAATCATGAGTGATGATCACGTCATCATCCTGAATGCCGAATTCTTTTTCAATATAGCGGATGCCGCTCATAATAGACTCATTACGGTCACTGCCGCCTTCAACAACAACCAGGCGATCATCCTGCCCGATGAATTTCTTTAAGATGTCTTTTGTATGGTTAATCCACTCTTTAGGTGAAACGATTAAAATCTTATCGAAACGGTCATTTAATAAAAACTTTTCAACCGTATGAATGATAATAGGGCGTTTATTTAACGGCAAAAACTGTTTTGGCATATTGACGTTCCCCATGCGGGAACCTTTTCCACCGGCTAGAATCTCAGCATAAATCATAAAATGACTCCTTCCTTACTACAACTCATAATGTTTTATAAAAGGTTTTCATATTATTTGCAATACCGACCTCTATTATATATAAAGGTCAGTTTGATTTCTCATTTACATAGCTTAAAAGCTGCTTACTGGCATTCCCTCTGGAGTATAGATTCCACTCACGAGAAAAGCGCTCCACTTCAGATTGGAGCTTGTCCATATCTTTCAGCTGGTCCAGGAGCATTTCTGAATCACAGCAAGGCACCCCGGGGATCACCTCTGTATATTGACGTATTAAACCGCGGGTTCTGTTGTAAGCCTCCATATCATACGTATAAAACAAAATGGGTTTGTCCAGCAGAGCAAATTCAAATGGGACAGAAGAATAGTCTGATATTAACAGATCGCTCATCTTTAAAAGGTCTGCAAGAGGGAGATCTGAAACATCCTTTATCCACGCACTATCCTCAGGTAATTCAGCAGATTCCTTCATAACAGGATGCAGTTTTACTGCAAGTAAATATTCTCCTTTTAAATCATGCTGCAGCTGTTTTTCTGAAAACGGCAGAGAAAAGCTTTCGAACTGGTCGTCCCTAAAAGTGGGCGCATACAAAATAATTTTTTTCTCTCCCGGCATATGATGTTTGCTTTTAAGGTCATTGCTGTTTTCCTGCGCCTCATAGTAAATATCGGTTAAAGGCACACCAAACCGAAGAAATTTATCACCTTTTATATCGAAAAATTCTTTGAATATGTCAGCCATATGTTCAGAACCGACGACAATTCGGTCAAATGAAGCATATACTTTCCGAAAGCGCCTTACGTCAGCCCGCGAACGATTCTGTGTGTTGATATCCTTTAACCCAAATCGCTTAAAAGCTCCATTCGCATGCCAAACTTGGATACACTCGATACCAGGCCTGCTGGTCAGAACAGTTGTCAAAACAAAATAGTTATCAACAATCACAGTCTTACTGTTCAGCATAGAAAAGACCGCTTTACATATATGAAGCGGATGTTTTTCGTTAATAACTGAAACAGTAAGCTCAGGAAATTCTTTTTCCAGCGACTTGGCATGCTGGGTAAGAAGTACATGAATGGGAAATGAAAAATGCCCCTTCTGATATTCCTTTAATATTGCACGGGCATTATCAGGAAAGGAAACCAGGAGCGTCACTTGATTGCCCGGCTTGACCCAAAACAGCAATGCGCCAATGACTTTGATGAACAAATAATAAAAAAACGCAAACCATGATTTCAATCTGTCATCAACTCAAACCGGCTTCCATAGATTGTCCGCAGGCTCAGCGACTGATTTATGCATTTCATTACATACCATAGCTCCTTTAAGGCCGATTACAGATGGCGTGATTGATCTTTGACCTGTCCTGTATATTGCGGCTTAGCTGAAGCCCGTTCATGTTTCAGCACCGCTGTAACATACTTAGGAATACTCAGCATCCTTCTCCAGCGGGCAGGATTGGTGATCAGCCTGTACATCCATTCAAGGTGAAACCGGATAAAAAATGAGGGCGCTCTTTTCACATTGCCGCTGAACACATCAAAGCTTCCGCCCAGCCCTACAGCAACAGCCTGAGGGAATAAATGGCGGTACTTATGGATAAAGAACTCCTGATTAGGATATCCTAACGCGACAAATACCATATCAGGATTTGAGGCCGCAATCTTGTCCGCCACCTCACGTTGATCCTTCACATAGCCGTCAGAGTATCCGGCAATTTCAATCCCGGGAAAATCACGTTTAACTCGCTCAATTGTTTCCGCAATCACATGCTTAGCCGCACCGTAAAAGAAAACCCGTTTTTTCTTTTGATTAGCCTTATCCAGCAGCGATCTAAACAAATCGTAGCCGGCAATTCTGGATTGAAGCGGCTTTCCAATTAACTTGGAAACCATCACAACACCAATGCCGTCTGGCAAAATAAAATCAGCAGATGAAAGAACCGCATCATAACGCGGATTCTGCATCGCTTCAAATCCGATTTCGGGATTCGCTGTTACGATGAACGCACCTCTATTCTGGTCCAAATATGACGTTTCTAAATGTGATACAAATGAAGTCAGTTCACCGTCTACAAAATCTAATTGATTAATGGGTTTCGTTTGCATCGTACCAACCCTCCTTTTCACCTATATGTCTATAAAAAACACGTGTCATTCGTATTTGTGTATGTGTAATTTTATTTGTGGATAACATAATAATAACATAAATACTTTAACGAAAACTTAACATTGATATTACAAAAAATAAACAAATAAGATTAGTTCTCTTTAGACGAAAAGCTTAAGTAATAAGTTACAGTTAAGTTGGAATTTTAAAAAGACGCTACTATCTTTTTTTTTGCTGTGATATCATATTAAATATGTAAAAAACAAGTCGATATATATTAAAAAATGTTAAAATTTCAAAAGGTGGTATAGATCGTGAGAAAAGTAATTACGTATGGAACTTTTGATTTGCTTCATTGGGGTCACATTAAGCTGTTGGAAAGAGCTAAACAACTCGGTGACTATTTAATAGTTGCAATTAGCACCGATGAGTTTAATCTTCAAAAGCAAAAAAAAGCCTACCATAGTTATGAACATCGGAAACTAATTTTAGAAACAATTAAGTATGTAGATGAAGTTATACCGGAAAAGAGCTGGGACCAAAAGATTGACGATATTATAAATCATAATGTTGATGTTTTTGTAATGGGTGACGATTGGAGAGGAAAATTTGACTATCTTTCAAACCAATGTGAGGTAGTATATCTTGAAAGAACAGAGGGTATCTCAACAACAAAAATTAAAAAGGAGATAGCAAGTCTTTGAATTAAGGGAGAATAATGTATGGCTAAAACTATTTCAGGCGCAAGATTAATTGATTTTACAGTTCAAAATAACGGCGATTGTATTTTATATATTGATATTAAAAACAATCAGAATTTAAACAAAGGGATATTTGTTTTGAATGATAGGAATACTGGTGTTGAGATGAGCATTCCTCTGATTCAAACAGGCAACCATTTTAATGTTATTCTAAATTCAAATATCTTATTTAACGGACAATTAAAAGATTGTCTGTGGGATGCTTATGTTTTGTTTTATGAAAAAAATAAACTGATAAAAAAAAGGATAAAAGTTGATAGCTCCATTCTAGATAATAATACTAATAAAATTATTTCGAAAGAAAGCAATATATGTTTTTACAGAACAAAAAAAGGGAATTTTTCAATTCAGGTAAATGAGTTTTATATAAACGTTAATCGCTTACTCACTAAAATCAAAATTGATGGTCATTTTCATTTCAATACAACTATGTCATTATCCTATGATACTAATTTATTTGATCTAAGAGACATAAAAATTATATTCTTCGAAAAAAAATCTCAAAGTAGTTATACTTTTGACATAAAAGATTACATTATTGATGAGAAAAAGACTGTTGTTGAGTTGTCTAGTAACATAGATATCACTGCGCTTTATAAACATGATCGGTTATCAAGAATCTATGATATCTTAATAGAATTTAATGTTTTTGATGTGCTTAATCAAGAAGATAAAGTATTCACATTTCCTCTATGTTCCAGTGATTTAGAGGAGAGTGTTAAAATATCGAGGGTTCATAATAAAAAGATTAGATGTGAATTAAGTAAAAAACGGAATAATGCTCGTTTAAGAGTAAATGACTATTCTTTAACTACTAGATTTTTATATAAATACAGGCGCCTTAAGGCTAAAATCAATAGTGAATTTTGTAAAATTGATAATTTGAAGAAAAAATATGCTAAGAAGGTTTGCAAATCCTTATTTTTAAAATTTAGTAAACTTCCTCCAAAAAAAAACTTAATCATATTTGAAAGTTTCGGTGGCAAGCAATACAGCTGTAATCCAAGAGCAATCTATGAATATATGATAGAAAATTGTAAAAACGAATATAAAATGATATGGAGTGTAAATAAAAGTTTTAAACAACAGTTCGACGATTATGGAATTCCATACATTAGACGGTTTTCTGTTAAATGGCTGTATTCTATGGCAAGAGCAAAATATTGGGTTGTTAATAGTAGATTACCTCTTTGGATACCTAAACCAGAGCACACGACTTATCTACAAACTTGGCATGGAACTCCATTAAAAAAACTTGCAGTTGATATGGATGAGGTTCACATGCCTGGAACTACAACCAAAAAATATAAAAGAAACTTTACAAAAGAGGCATCTAATTGGGACTTTTTAATATCTCCAAATGCATATTCTTCTGAAATATTTGCTCGTGCATTTAAATTCAAAAAAAATATGCTAGAGACTGGTTACCCTAGAAATGATTTTTTATATAATCAAAATAATATTCAACAAATCAATTCTATAAAAAGAAGACTAAATATCCCGGCAAACAAAAAAATTATCTTATATGCTCCTACTTGGAGAGACGATAAGTTTTACTCTAAAGGTAAATATAAATTTGATCTTGATTTAGATTTAAATATATTAAAACAGCACTTAGGTGACGATTATATCATCGTACTAAGAATGCATTATTTAGTTGCAGAGAATTTTGATTTGAGCAAATTTGAAAACTTCGCTTTTGATTTTTCGAATCACGGCGATATAAGAGATCTGTATATAATATCCGATTTGTTAATTACAGATTATTCTTCGGTATTCTTTGATTTTGCTAACTTAAAACGGCCTATAATATTTTATGTCCCGGACATTGATGAATACCGAGATAAACTGAGAGGTTTTTATTTTGATTTTGAGAAAAAAGCCCCGGGACCATTAATAAAAACTACTATGGGTGTTATTAAGGAAATATACCAATTGGAAGAAAATAATTTTGGGGTAGGTCAAGAATTCGACGAGTTTTACGAAAAATTTTGTTATCTTGAAACGGGAGATGCTTCTAAAAAAGTTGTAAACTCTGTTTTTGAAAAATAAGAAAAGGAGTCTTTTTAATTGAAGTTAAGAGGAAATATATTTTTTTTATTAAAATCAATCAAATCAGACTATGAAATTTTAAATAAAATACATAAAAAAATAATAGAACATAATTCTTTGTCTTATGATTCTTTTAATATAGTCAGCTTTGACTTTATGCCTAATTTTGATAATATTGTAAAGTGTAATAATCATTATCATGTTGAACAAGATATATTAAGTAGAGTGAACTACTTAAATTTTTATAATGATATAA
Organism: Bacillus sp. C28GYM-DRY-1; assembly: GCF_030519405.1. Lineage (NCBI taxonomy): Bacteria > Bacillati > Bacillota > Bacilli > Caryophanales > Bacillaceae > Bacillus > Bacillus sp. C28GYM-DRY-1. Next base: position 210,317 of record NZ_JAUMKF010000002.1, on the reverse strand, counting down.
GACCTGAAAAAAAAGCAACGAACAAAAAATTGAATGAGTTGTTAAACGAAATTGAAGGGTTGAATGTTAAAAAATATATTGACGAAAAATCAAAGACTCTAGCCTATAGATTTTACGAAAATGGTTTGTATATTAATTATATAAAATATGATGAAAATGATAAAATAAAGTTAATTGATTTTATAGCTGAAGATAGAAGTAAAACTAAACGTTATGAATTCGATATGCAGGGTAACCTTGTTAGAATTAGACATTATAATTCTCTCGGGGAATTATCTTTGGACAGATACATGGATAATGAAGAAAACTGTTACTTATCAACTTGGGTTAAAAATGGGAAAGTAACCCGAGTTCAATATCATGAAGAAACCATGGAGTATAGTACTTTAAATATACTGAAAAGTAATTGGTTAAAAAGAATAATCAGTAATCATGAAAATCCAATTATAGTTACACCGAACAATAATACACACAATATTTTAATGGATGTGAATTATATACCTATCATACAAAATATAGAGAGTTTATAGAGGATTGATTCATTGGCTGACAAATATTTCTTACTTGTCAGCTTTTTAACTTTTCACTTAATGTTTAAATGTGAAAAATCCATCAACATCTGTTACAATATTCACCGGTGCTTTCAAATTTCTTTAACCGAAAGATCCAAAAAATCATTTAAGTCTAAGGAAGATAAACAATGAATGCATTAGTAAGAATCGTAAAAGAGCAAGTGACATCGTTTCCTTTAATTTTGCGCTTGGCTTCGTATGAGACAAAGTCTCAGTACCAGATGAATTATCTTGGTGTATTATGGCAGTTTTTAAATCCTCTCATTCAAATGCTGGCGTACTGGTTTGTATTTGGTATGGGGATTCGCAACAGTCAGCCGGTCATAACAGGTGTCGGAGAAGTGCCTTTTATTGTTTGGATGCTGGCTGGTTTGATTCCGTGGTTTTTTATTAGCCCGACGATTCTTGATGGATCAAACAGTGTATTTAAGCGGATCAATATGGTCGCGAAAATGAATTTTCCAATTAGTTCGCTGCCTTCTGTCGTGATTGCTTCAAATTTATTTAGTTATTTTGTAATGATGGGCATTTATGTCATTGTCCTTTTAGCAAGCGGCGTTTACCCTAGCTTGCATTGGATACAATATATTTACTATTTAATCTGCATGATTGTATTTATGTTTTCATTTAGTTTGTTTAACTCTACAATCAGTGTGCTTGTCAGAGATTATCAATTTTTGCTGCAGGCCGTAACCAGATTATTGTTCTTTTTACTTCCGATTTTTTGGAATATCTCGGAGCAGCTCGGGAAAAATCACCCGAACCTTCTACCTGTGCTTAAGCTGAATCCAATTTTTTATCTGATAGAAGGATTCAGGAACAGCTTCTTAGACGGAAAATGGTTTTACCAAGATATGAAGTACACGTTGTACTTTTGGCTGTTCACATTCCTTTTATTGTTAGTAGGTTCTATCCTGCATATGAAATTCAGAGACAAGTTTGTTGACTTTCTTTAATACGTAAGGAGATTGTACGATGAAACTAAAAGTTTCGTTTCGAAATGTTTCAAAGCAGTATCATTTGTATAAAAAACAATCGGACAAGATTAAAGGATTGTTTTTTCCGGCTAAGGATAATGGTTTTTTTGCTGTGCGGAATGTCTCCTTTGACGTGTATGAGGGAGAGACAATCGGTTTTGTAGGAATAAACGGGTCAGGGAAATCGACCATGTCTAACCTGTTGGCTAAAATTATTCCGCCGACCAGCGGTGAAATTGAAATGAACGGCCAGCCGTCGCTAATAGCGATTGCTGCCGGTTTAAATAACCAATTGACGGGCCGGGACAATGTCCGGCTCAAGTGTTTAATGATGGGGCTAACCAATAAAGAAATTGATGATATGTACGACAGCATCGTGGAATTTGCCGAGATAGGCGATTTTATTAATCAGCCCGTTAAAAACTATTCCAGCGGTATGAAATCGCGTCTTGGTTTCGCGATTTCCGTGCATATTGACCCTGACATTTTAATTATTGACGAAGCACTTTCTGTAGGGGATCAAACGTTCTATCAGAAGTGTGTAGACAGAATTAATGAGTTTAAAAAGCAAGGAAAAACCATTTTCTTTGTCAGCCACTCCATCGGCCAGATTGAAAAGATGTGTGACCGCGTCGCTTGGATGCACTATGGCGAGCTTCGCATGTTTGATGAAACAAAAACGGTTGTCAAAGAGTATAAAGCATTTATTGACTGGTTTAATAAGCTGTCGAAAATTGAAAAAGAAGCATATAAAAAAGAGCAAACGGAAGAACGAAAGAAAGAGGATCCTGAAGCATTTGCCCGTTCCCGCAATAAGAAGAAAAAGCCAAAATCACTGGCTAATGCTATTCAAATTGCTATTTTGTCTATTCTGACTGTCTTCATAGCGGGAACAATGTTTTTTAATGCCCCGCTTCGTACAATTGCTTCGTTTGGCGCGATCCCGCAAAATGAAGTGAAGAAGCATGATGGCGATGTAAAGGGCAAGGCAGAGGAACGCTTAACAGCAGTCAATAAGCAAGGGTTTATAGCAGATGAAAAAGCGGCTGTTTATAAGGACCAGGATTTGAAACAAAAAGCTGACGTTACACTGCCATTCGGTACCGAGGTGACGGTGGCTGCAAATGGCAAACAAGCAGCGAAAATAAAGGTTGGCGGGCAGTCTTATTTTGTGAAAAAGAGCGCTGTGACAACAAACGTGAAACCTGCTGAATTGCAGGCTGCTGCCTTTACGCCTTATGTCCCGCAAAATGCAGCGTCTTCCTATGAATACTTCCTAAAATTCCTGGGAGACAGCAGCAGCAGCGTCCAATCGAAATTGACTGGATATACTGAAGGACATACAGCTGACGGCAGAAAAACGCTGGATTTTGATTATGAAAAAATCAGTTATGTACTGGAGAATGATAGAGCCTCTGAGCTTATCTTTCATAACATTTCTCCTGTTACTCCGGCGTCACTATCTTTAAGTAACAGTGATGTATTGTATGACAGCAGCAAGAATCGTTTTCTTGTGAATACTGATGATCAGGTTTTTGCGGTTGATAATGTAGAGCATACGCTGACCTTGATGTCAAAATAAGAAAAGGCTATTGGATGAATGTCCAATAGCCTTTTTGCTTATATTTCTTCTTTGTTTAGTAAACCTTCCATAAATGGAACGAGCTGATCGCGAAGCTCTTTATCCTGCATTGCAAACTCAAGAGTTGTTGTGATAAAGCCCAGCTTTTCACCAACATCATAACGCTTGCCTTCAAAGTCGTAAGCAAATACTCTTTGAATTTCATTTAGCTTTTGAATAGCATCTGTCAGTTGAATTTCTCCGCCGGCGCCAATCTGCTGCTCCTCTAAGTACATGAAGATCTCAGGAGTGAATACGTAACGGCCTAAGATGGCAAGGTTAGAAGGTGCAGTGCCTTTAGGCGGCTTCTCAACGAAGTTTTTCACCTGGTAACGGCGGCCATCACTAGTCAGCGGGTCGATTATGCCATAGCGGTGTGTTTCTTCGTCAGGCACTTGCTGAACACCGATAATAGAAGAAAGTGTTCTTTCATACTCATCCATTAATTGGCGTAATCCAGGTGTTTCTGCCTGAACAATATCGTCTCCAAGCAGGACCGCAAACGGCTCATCGCCAATAAAGTTCCGCGCACACCATACAGCGTGTCCGAGTCCCTTAGGCTCTTTTTGGCGGATATAGTGAATGTCAGCCAAGTTTGAAGATTTTTTCACTTTTTCAAGGAGTTCAGTTTTGCCTTTTTCTTCCAAGTTTCTTTCGAGCTCAGGAGAGTAATCAAAATGATCCTCAATCGCACGCTTGCTTTTTCCTGTTACGATAATAATATCCTCAATACCGGCTTCAACAGCTTCTTCAATTATGTATTGGATGGTTGGCTTATCAACGATAGGAAGCATTTCTTTCGGCATTGCTTTCGTAGCCGGCAAAAATCTCGTTCCGAGACCTGCGGCAGGGATTATGGCTTTACGTACTTTTTTCATGTTCAGTACACCTTCCTTACACAATGTCTACGATCAAATTCAATGAATCTTAGGTATTTTAATGTCTTTATTGAACATACCCATTTTTCATATTAATAACACTTTTTATCATATAAGAAAAACTAATTTTAAACAAGTAAGATTGGGTACTACCAAATCTTGAAATCAATAGAGATGATTGCTAAGGTGATGGGTGGACGAATAATAAACTGCAACATGCTTGTAACGATATAAAGGTAGTATAACTAAAGATATACTATATAATAGTAGCGGTTCATCTATTGGAGAAGGGCGTAATGTTGCAGCTCTTCAGTCAGAGAAAAGTTTGAAAGATCAATTTAAAGCCGTGCAGTAGACAGGTCGATTACCTTCTGTAATACAGCGGAAAGCCGGCAAAGGCCGTTACTTTTATTGATGCTTCACCTTGTATGGTAAGATCTTCTGCAGATTATTAGACAGGCAGTAGATAAAAAGAGGTCCTTATGGTGTTTAGTTAGCGCTATTATTTACTTGATTGTGTTGGTGAGGAATAGGAACCTAACACGGTTGTTTTTATGACGGAGAAGCAAAAAGAGCATTGTTTTAGCCGAACTCATTATTTAATCCTCCGTACGTCCATAATGAAGGCGGCCTTCAATCAGTAGCTTCAAGCGAAAAGATCCCTTCCTTTTTGCACCGCTTGTCCATTTTAAAGCTAACAGGGAGAGGGTATCTCTGACTGATCTTACCATTCCGGGTGGGAAGAAGCCTCAAAGATATTTTATCATAAGTGGATCGATGTGTTTTATTTTGGTATCAAGTATTTTATCCTGTTGTAACAAAGGGCACCTTCTGCCGTTTTAGTAGCCCCGAATTTTTAAAAAAACTTCTCTTTAATGAAGATAAAAGTAAGTCAACTTATTAAAGGGAAGCATTCAACATTCTATTTAACAAACAATTATAAGAAAAAGGTGACAATGGTGAAAAAATTAAAAGTCATGACCATCTTCGGCACGCGCCCTGAAGCCATAAAAATGGCGCCGCTCGTGCTTGAATTAAGAAAATATCCCGAAATTGAGTCTTATGTGACGGTTACAGCCCAGCACAGGCAAATGCTTGATCAGGTGCTTGAAGCTTTTAACATAAAGCCTGATTTTGATTTGAATATCATGAAAGAAAGGCAAACGCTGGCCGAAATTACGTCTAATGCGCTTGTGAAGCTGGACGAGCTGTTTCAGTCCATCAAACCGGACATTGTGCTTGTTCACGGTGATACGACAACAACATTCGCGGGAAGTCTTGCCGCTTATTATCACCAAATTTCCGTCGGCCATGTAGAGGCGGGGCTCAGGACAGGAAACAAATACTCGCCGTTTCCCGAAGAGCTGAACAGGCAGCTGACGGGATCGATTGCCGATCTTCATTTTGCGCCGACAGAGCAGGCCGAACAGAATGTACTCCGCGAAAATAAAGACCCTGAGACGATTTTCGTCACTGGAAATACCGCAATTGATGCACTTCGCACAACAGTGAGAGACAGCTATTCACATCCCGTTCTTGAAAAAGTCGGGAATGACAAGATGATTTTGCTTACCGCCCACCGCCGTGAAAATTTAGGGAAGCCGATGGAAAGCATGTTTAAAGCGATCAGGCGGATCGTCGAAGAATTCGACGGCGTACAGGTTGTTTATCCTGTTCATCTCAATCCCGCTGTTCGTGAAACGGCTGCAAAGCATTTTGGTGATTTGGATAGAGTACATCTGATAGAGCCGCTCGAAGTCATTGATTTTCACAACTTTGCGGCTGAAGCTCACTTTATCCTCACCGACTCGGGAGGGGTGCAGGAAGAAGCACCGTCGCTCGGAAAGCCGGTCCTCGTGCTCCGTGATACGACTGAACGGCCCGAAGGCGTTCAGGCCGGGACGCTTAAACTGGCAGGCACGGAAGAAGATAAGATCTATCAGCTGACTAAACAGCTGTTGACCGATCAAGATGAATATCGCAAAATGTCCCGGGCTTCAAACCCGTACGGGGACGGACAGGCTTCGCGGCGAATTGCGGAGGCGCTGCTTTATCGGTACGGATACCGAAGTGCGCGGCCTGACGTGTTTAAAGATAAATAAATAGCTTCCTTTTCAGGAAGCTATTTTATTTATTAAGGCTTTCTTTCAGTTCAGCTGTAATGTCGGACAGGGAGCTTTCGTCGGCTTTGTAATAATAAATTCCATTGATTTTTGTGCCGTCACCTTTTAGTTCATGCTGAACGACTTTTGAGCGGGCTTCTTTATAGCCGGATTGGATATCCCACATATCGTCAAATGTGAGATTCGTTTTAACGTTGTTTTCGATCACCGTGAACATATCTCCGAATTTCGTGATAGATGATATATTGGCGCCTTTATTAATGATACCTTCGATGACTTGACGTTGCCTGTTCTGGCGCCCGAAGTCGCCGTTCGGGTCCTCTTTTCTCATTCTCGTATAAGCGAGCGCTTCTTTTCCATTCAGCACAATCTCACCTTTGCCGAATGAATATCCGTCATATTTGAAAGCGAATGTACTGTTCACGGTAATGCCGCCGAGCGTATCTACGACATCCCTGAAGCTTTCCATATTGACCTTGATAAAATAGTCAACAGGAACATCGAGGAAGTTCTCAACTGTGTCAACCGTCATCTGAACACCGCCGAATGCATATGAATGGTTGATTTTATCCAACTTGCCTTTGCCAATAATTTCAGTATACGTATCACGCGGGATGCTCACCATTTCCGTTGTTTTCGTTTTCGGATTCACCGTCATATAGATAAGGGAATCTGCGCGCCCCTTGTCACCGTCCCGTTCATCGACACCCACGAGAAGCACGGAAAATGGGTCATGGTTATCAATGTCTACATCTGAATCGCGTTTTTTTGATTTGTTAATATTTTCATGAATGTTCGCTACAGTAGATGCCGCTTTATGCCATAGAAAGTAGGCGTAACTTCCTGTGCTAAGAACAAAAATGCCAATCAAAGCAATAATTGTATATAGAATTTTTTTCTTTTTCTTCGTCTTTTCAGATCTCATATAGCCCTCACCTTTTAATAGTCTATTATGATTATAAGTTTCTTATAATTCGAAAACAACAAAAATTTACACATGTTTAAAACAGACGAAATCCATTTAAAAACGTTTCCCTAAAAACAATATGCAAAAATTTAAGTTATAATTAAAGAATCTGTTGGTATTTGTCGATAAAAAGGGAGAGGTGAAGAAGATGAAAAAACTCTTAGTTCTAACATTATCAATGCTGCTTTTGTTGTCAGGCTGCGGCACCTCGGGCCAATCGGAGGACAAAACAAGCTCAAACAATAAAAATGCGGCAGCTGAAGAAACCGTCACTAAAGAAGGTTCATTCGTGGGGTTGGCTGACAGCCATACAATTGCGGTTAACATCAATGGCAAAGAAACAACGCTTCAAGTCGATGAAGATCTTCAAGACAAAGTCAATTCCATTGAAGAAGGCAAAAAAGTCGAAGTCCAATATACAAAAGGTAAAAATGTCGTTTTGGAGCTGAAAAGCATCGAAACAAAATAAAGTGCTGAATCAAGGGGGTACATAACGTTTTGAAAAAGATGAAGCTTCTGCTTCTGTCGTCAGTAACTGCTGCAGCTCTGATGTTTACACAATCTGCCCAGGCTGCCGACAAAACAATTTCGGTAAAGTTAAGCAATTATTTGGGCAATAAATCAAGTGTTGATGTCGACATTACCGGCGCATACGAAATCCCGGGCTCGGGAATCGCCGCGACAGAGCGGTACGGCGGGGCGACCCGCTTCGATGTGGCAAACAATGTCGCTTCTGCCGGATGGACGAACCCGAGCACTGTCATGGTTGTCAATCGGGACGCTTTTGCGGACGCGCTTTCTGCAACTCCGCTTGCAAAGAAGTACGATGCGCCGATTCTATTAACGGATGCGGGTACGCTGACGGCGAAAACCGAAACTCAAATTGCCAAGATGAAGCCTGATAATATCTTAATTATCGGGGGAACAACGAGTGTTTCCAAAAATGTTGAAAACACGCTGAAAAAGTATGGGGCAATTGACCGTATCGGCGGCGCCAACCGCTATGATGTGTCCAAAAACATTGCGAGCCGGATGGGGGCCTACAGCCAAGCAATTGTTGCCACCGGCTTAGTCTTTTCCGACGCTCTGTCTATCGCGCCTTATGCGGCAATGAACGGTTATCCGATACTGCTCTCAGGGAATAATACAATCCGAAGCGATTACAATATTCCGAGCAAGGTTACGATCGTCGGCGGTCCGTTGAGTGTCAGCACAGGTGTTGAAAGCACATTAAAGAAAAAAGCGGCTGTTACCCGCATCGGCGGAGCGAACAGATACGAAGTGTCAGCGAACATTGTCAACACGCTTAACATGAACGCATCAAAGGTTTTCATGTCTAATGGAACGACTTTTGCGGATGCGCTGGCCGGTTCCGTCCTCGCTGCCAAACAAAAGCATCCTTTGTTGCTTGTCCAAGCGGGCAGCCTGCCGGCTCCTGCCGCAGATGTAGTCGCCAAGAAAGAAACCCAGTCTTTTGCTTTGCTCGGGGGAACCACTTCGATCACGGATTCATTGAAAAATAGTCTGGCAGACATGCTTACCGGAAACGGATACTCTGTTAATCTATCGAGTGGAAAGCTTGTGCTTTACAAAAACAATAAAGCCGTCAAAACACTTGGCACGTCATTTACGGCATCACCCAAAAAATATTCGACATCCAATTCCATCAGCATAAACGGAAGGCCTTATTTGGGTAACATGAAGTTTACGATTGAATCAAACAAATATGTTCGGCCGATAAACGAGAACATTCCGTTCGAAGATTATTTAAAAGGTGTTGTGCCGCACGAAATGCCGGCAAGCTGGCAGACGGAAGCGTTAAAAGCCCAAGCGGTGGCGGCGAGAACTTATTCGGTCGATTCCGCAGGGAAAGTAGTGGCCGATACACAGGCGTTTCAAGTTTACGGAGGATACGACTGGAATTCCAAGACATCCAGTGTTGTAAATGCCACAAAAGGACAAGTTTTAAAATATAACGGCAATTTGATTTCAGCCGTTTACTCGTCAAGCAACGGGGGATATACGGAAGCAAGCGCAGAGGTATGGGGCGGCAATGTTCCATATTTAATTGCCAAAGCGGATACATATGACCCGAAAAATAGCTGGTCGATTTCCTTGAATAGGACGCAGATCAATACCAGCGGCTTAAACCTGAGCAGCCCTGACACATGGTGGAATACGACAAATGAAACGAACTCCGCATATTTGTCTGGACTAAAAAGCTGGTTTATTACCAATAAATATCCTAGTGCAGAATCTATTAAGATTACGAAAATCTCAAGCCTGACCCTGAGCAGCGCAAAAACTGCCGGTCAGCGGCCGAAAACAGCAGAGGTGAAGTTTTCTTACTTTGTTAAAGATAAATCAAATGGCTATGTTCTATCAAACGGAAAACTTTCAGAAAAAACAGCGACGATTTCCGTGACGACGACTCAATTAAGATCGATGCTGGGCGGCATGAATATGAAGAGCACGTATGCTTCTGTATCCAGCAATACGAACACATTTACTCTCAGCGGTAAAGGATTCGGACACGGTATCGGCATGAGTCAGTACGGAGCAAATGCCAGAGCTGCTGCCGGGCACGATTACAATAAGATTTTAAGTTTCTACTTTCCAAATACGACTCTATCAAGCTATTAATAGAGTTTGAACAGGAGGCAGCAGTGCCTCCTCTGTTCATGTTGAGGGGAAAACATAACATTCACATTTTTGGAGGTTATTTTTTTGAGGGTTTTTCTTAAAGCTGTACCTATGTTGTTGTTAGGGTTCTTTTTGTTTGTGCCTAATGTATTTGCGGCCAATTCTGTTACAAGATTAGACGGTGCAAACCGTTATGAGGTTGCGGTGTGCGTTTCCAAGCAGGGGTGGACAAGTGCAAGCACGGTGATTGTTGCAAATGGAAAGGCATATGCAGACGTCCTTTCAGCGACTCCATTTGCCTATCGAAACAACGCGCCTGTTCTATTAACAGAAGCTTCTAATCTGCCAACGGCCACTAAAAACCGAATCAGTCAATTAAAACCCAGCAAAGTGATCGTAATCGGCGGAACCGTCAGCGTTCAAAACGGCGTTGTAAGCGAGATCAAAAAGCTGGGTGTGTCATCTGTCGAACGCATCGGCGGAGCAAATCGCTACGAAGTTGCGGCAAATATTGCGAATAAGCTGCCGAGTAATTCAAAAGCTGTCATCGCAAATGGAACGGCGTATGCTGACAGCCTTGCGATCGGCGCATATGCCGCAAGAAACGGCATTCCGATTCTTTTAACATCGTCGAATTCCATACCGACAGCGACAAAAAATGCGATGAATAGCAAAGGGACAACATCGACCATTGTCGTAGGCGGTGAAGTCAGCATCTCCAGAACCGTATACAAACAGCTTGTTTCTCCGACGCGGATCGGCGGTAGCAACCGCTATGAAGTCGCGTCCAATGTAGTTAAGAAATACTATTCTTCTGCCAAGAGTGCTATTATAAGCAACGGCTATGCGTATGCCGACGGATTAACAGGATCTGTTCTGGCGGCTAAACAAAACCGTCCGATGATATTCACGAATGCATCATCTTTGCCGACACCGACAAGAGAAGTAATCGGGTCTAAAAACATGACGACGTTTACCGTGCTCGGCGGAACGGTGTCTCTTCAATCGAATGTCGTGTCACAGCTGAAGAATCCGATCGTCGGCAAAAAAATCTTCATTGATGCAGGGCACGGAGGTACAGACAGCGGTGCTGTCGGCAACGGTTTATATGAGAAAAGCGTGAACCTTGATGTTGCTAAATTAATTAATACAAAACTATCAAACGGCGGGGCGCTGCCAATTATGTCGAGAACGAACGACACTTACCTGACGCTCGCACAGCGCGTGTCAAAAGCGCAGTCAAATCATGCGGATTTGTTTGTCAGCATCCATGCAAACTCGGCAACGCCTGCTGCTTCCGGAACAGAAACCTACTATTATACAACATATGAATCTGCCAACAGCAAAAGGCTGGCAACCGAGATTCAAAACCGTCTCTATGTAGCGTTGAATACGACAAACCGCGGTGTGAAAATCGGCAACTTCCATGTCATCAGGGAATCCAAAATGCCAAGCACTCTTGTTGAACTTGCCTTTATCAGCAATATAAACGATGCGGCAAAACTGAAAAGTGCTACTTACAAAGAAAGAGGCGCTAAAGCGATTTACGACGGAATCGTTGCTTACTATTAAAATAGTTTTTCGGAAAAATTAGCCTATGCTGTCTTTGTTTTGTCTTTATAATATAGTATGATATTTTTGATGATTTTAAAGACAAAACGGAGGCGGTGCATTTTTAACGACAAATCTACAAATTTACTAATTTTAATAACTTCTTTACATTGTTTTTACGTTTGTGTGCTACACTGACGAATAGATCGAACAGTAACATACTAATCGAGGTGTATGCTAGTGAGTATCGACAAAAGTTTAAGAATGTACAATGAATATTCAAGCCAGCAAACATATTCCTGTGCTTTACCTAAAAAAGCAGTACGCTATTTATATATGAAACGGATCATGGATATCGTCCTTTCCTTGATTGGGCTCGCTCTTACACTGCCGTTTATTCTGTTGTTTTGTCTATTAATCTGTATAGAAACTCCGGGCTCCCCGTTATACCGTCAGGAACGCGTCGGAAAAGACGGGAAGCATTTTAAGGTGATCAAATTACGATCGATGAGAATTGACGCAGAAAAATCCGGTGCAAAATGGGCGCAGAAGGATGATCCGCGCATCACTGCAGTCGGGTCTTTTATAAGAAGAACAAGAATCGATGAGCTTCCGCAGTTGGTCAATGTGCTGGCCGGAGACATGAGCCTTGTGGGACCAAGGCCTGAAAGACCGATGTTTACCGCTCAGTTTCACCATGAAATTCCGGGATTTAAAAACCGTTTAATTGTTAAACCGGGGTTAACGGGACTTGCGCAGGTAAACGGAGGCTACGATATCGGTCCGAGAGAAAAATTAGTACACGATTTGTATTACATTCGGAATTTAACGTTTCTTCTCGATTTGAAGGTTATGCTGAAAACGATTAAAGTAGTATTGACTGGCGATGGAGCCAGATAATACTAGGAAGTTAGGAATATGCTATGTCTAACATTACGAAACAAATATTAAGCGGTGCGAAATGGACAAGTGTTTCAACTTTGATCGTCACGGTCATTCAAATTATACAGTTTGCACTGCTCGGCAATATCATGACAATTGCCGAATTCGGTTTGGTCGGAATGCTGACCACCGTAACGGTTTTCACACAAATTGTACTCGATATGGGATTCGGGGCCGCTTTAATTCAAAAGGAGAGCATCAGTGAGCGCCAATTATCGACCTTGTATTGGCTGAATATCTTAACGGGCATCCTTTTGTTTATAGGCCTCTTTTTCCTGAGTCCGTTCATCGCAGACTTTTATCAGCGGGACGAAATGGTTTTTCTTGTTCGGATTTTGGCCGTCATGTTTTTAATCGCCCCGATCGGCCAGCAGTATCAATATATGCTGCAAAAAGAACTGAAGTTCAATGTGCTGAGCAAAATAGAAGCCGGAGTCACCGTGTTGTCGTTTGTGCTCCTGCTCGTTTTGGTATTTCTGATGGATTCGATCGTGGCCTATGCATTGTCACAAGTTTTTCTTAATTCAGTTAAAGGCATCATGTTTTTTGCTGTATATTTTAAAAAATGGCGTCCTGCTTTCGTCTTTGCATTGGGGGAAGTGAAAGAATTTTTCTCGTTCGGCGCGTTTCAGCTTGCTTCCAGGCTTGTAAACAGGCTTGGCGCCAATATCGACATGATTTTGATCGGGCGGTTTCTCGGTGCGGAAGCATTGGGAATCTATAACCTGGCGTATCAGATTATTACGATACCGGTATTAAAAATCAATCCGATCGTGACGCGGGTAGCGTTTCCTGTCTTCGCAAAGAATCAAGGGGACAACCAAACGCTGCGCGAAGGCTTTTTAAATATGACAAAGCTTCTCGCGCTAATTTCATTCCCGCTTCTGATTGGACTGACAACTGTTTCAGATTTATTTGTTGAAGTCGTCTTCGGAGAAAAATGGCTGCAGGCCGTACCAGTTCTGAACATCCTCGCGATTGTCGGGCTGCTCAGGGTTCTGATGAATCCAAACGGATCGGTTTTGCTGGCGAAGGGGAGAGCAGATCTGGCATTTTATTGGGACAGCGGGATCATGCTCCTTTACGGGCTTTCTCTTTATGCGGCGGTATTAACGAGTGATTTGACGATCACCGCTTGGACCTATGCAGCGATCAGCCTGGTCAATTTCTTTATCGGCAGATGGTTGCTCAAATATGTCATCCAGCTGAAGCTGGGCGAATATTTCAGAACCGTTGGAATACCACTGGTCTTGACGCTGCTCATGGCATTGCTGGCTCTTGCCTTGAGCGTTGGCAGCAGACATCTGCTTCACGATGCCATGCTTCAGCTGGCAGTTTCCGTTGGAATTAGCGGGATTTTTTACGGTTTTATGGTCAGAAAATTTTATTGGCGGGCTATGAGGGCCCAATTAGGAAGATGACAGCAGAAAGGGCGTTTCATCATTGAAGGTTCTTTGGATTACAAGCGTTTATCCAAGCAGTCAAAAACCGGGAGAAGGCGTTTTTCATGAAACACAGGTTCAGGCGCTGCAGATGCAGGGCGTTGATGTGACGGTCATATGTCCATCGCCTGTGAACCCTGCTCCCCTCAGGCTGCTGAAAAAAAAATACCGCCAAGTACAAACAGTCCCGGAATATGAAGAAAGAAAAGGCATCCCGGTCTACAGACCGCCGTATACGGCTCTGCCTGGACAGCTAAAATGGGCTCAGCCGCATCCCCGGATCGCAAAGTCTGTATTGAGGGTGATCGAGAAGGAAGGGCTTACACCGAATCTTATCCATGCCCATTTCGCGATGCCTTCCGGGGGTGCCGCTGCCATTGTTTCACAGAGGCTGAAGGTTCCTTATGTTCTGACTTTGCACGGAAGCGATGTAAATATTTATCCCCATTACAGCAAAGGTGCTTTCCGAGCATTTGAAACGGCAGTGCATGCCGCAGCAAAGGTATTGGCTGTCAGCGAAGCGCTGAAAGTCAAAACAAAAGAAATGACTGATACTGAAAGCTTGGTGCTTCCTATTGGGGTCAACCAGAATCAGTTTCAAAAGCCCTCCGCTTCAACACTTGAATTGAGAGAGAAACTCGGACTGCCGAAAGACAAAAAATTGCTGACGTTCGTCGGCCGCTTGGTGAAGGGAAAGGGAGTAGCCGAGCTGGCAGAAGCGGTTAGGCAACTTGATGACAGCTACAGAGCTGTATTCATCGGTGACGGACCGGAGAAGCAGAACATCCGTCAAATCGCCGGAGAAAAAGCGGTATTAACGGGGCAGGTCGCAAACCATGAGATATCAGAATATCTGGCTGCATCAGACTTGCTTGTGCTCCCTTCGTATTCAGAAGGAATGCCGACTGTTGTCATTGAAGCGCTCGTTCTCAAGCTTCCGGTACTTTGTACGGCGGTCGGAGGGGTTCCATCTTTATTCGGAAAGCATGAACACCTATTGATCAAGCCGCGCTCTGTTTCCAGCATAACAGAAGCAGTTAAGGGGTATTTAGAAGGCGAGAATTGGCAAGAAGTCATCACTGAAGAGCTATATCAAACGGTGCAAGAGGATTATGACGCCTTTCAAAATGCCAGCAAGTTGCTGAATGTGTATGAAGGTGTTGTCAAGAAAAATTAAGTTGGGATCTGTCGGTTAATATGTGTATAAATGTGGGATATAATACTGTTTAGACCGATTTATTTGCGTCTAAGCTAATAAAAATAAAGAGTGGGAAAACAGAAAACCCAGATTTTTTCAATAGAAAGAGATAAAGATCATTACCTAAATCAAGCTATTGGATTTGAAGGGTCAGCTGAAAGAAGGGAATGATAATGTTGAAAAGAATTGCTGTTATTGGAACCGGATATGTCGGGCTGGTGTCTGGAACTTGTTTTGCTGAAGTGGGAAACTCGGTTGTCTGCTGCGATATTGACGCTGAAAAAATCAGAGGACTCTCAGCCGGAGTAATGCCAATTTATGAAAACGGTCTAAAAGAGCTTGTGGAGAAAAACACAAATGAAAATCGCTTGTTTTTCTCTACTGATATTTCAAAGGCGATTGAAGAAGCCGAGATTATTTATATCGCGGTCGGAACACCGATGTCGGAAACAGGTGAAGCGGATCTGACATTTGTTAAATCTGTTGCCGAAATGATTGGGAAGCATCTGAACGGCTATAAAGTCATCGTCAACAAAAGCACTGTCCCTGTAGGCACTGGAAAGCTCGTACAAGCCATTATAGAACGCAATTCAAAAGGAGAGTTTCCTTTCGACGTCGTTTCGAATCCAGAATTTCTTCGTGAAGGAACAGCGATTTTCGATACGATGAATATGGAAAGAGCCGTCATCGGCGCGACAAGTGAAAAGGCTGCTGCGATTATTGAAGAACTTCATAAGCCTTTTGGAACGAAAATCGTCAAGTCTAACCTTGAAAGTGCAGAAATGATTAAATACGCTGCAAATGCATTTTTGGCTACAAAGATCTCGTTCATTAATGATATCGCGAATATTTGCGAAAGAGTAGGAGCTGACGTATCAAAGGTGTCTGAAGGTGTGGGACTGGACAGCAGAATCGGCAATAAATTTTTAAAAGCTGGAATCGGCTTTGGCGGTTCTTGTTTCCCTAAAGATACAATGGCTTTATTACAGATCGCAAAGTCAGTCGGCTATCCTTTTAAAATGATTGAAGCCGTCATTGAAACGAACCAAAAGCAGCGCGTCCACATTGTGCAAAAGCTCCTTAACGTGTTCGGCGATTTAAACGGCATGACCATTTCGGTTCTTGGGCTGGCATTCAAGCCTAATACAAACGATATGCGCTCGGCGCCGGCTCTGGATGTCATACCGATGCTGAAAAGTCTCGGTGCTAAAGTTAAAGCGTTTGATCCGATTGCGGTACCTGAAGCAGAAAAGCTTCTCGGCGATCAAGCTGTTTACAGCGAAAATCTTTATGAGACGCTTCAAGATACGGATGCTTGCGTCATATTGACAGAGTGGCCGGAAGTACAGAACATGGATATTGCCAAACTCAAGGCTGCTTTGAGAAACCCCGTCTTAATCGATGGACGAAATATATTTGAAGTTGAACAAATGAGAAACGAAGGTATGATCTATCATTCAATCGGACGGCCGGAATTACAGGGAGAAGGAATCCTGACCAACGTATAAACAACGGCGGATAACAATGGAAAGAGCATTAGAGACAGGCGGATGCGCTTTATCGGCTCGTATATTGCTGAACAGCTTCTGAAAAATACCGGATTTCAATTCTTGATAATTTAACTACGGGACACCGATCCAACATTGACACTTTTCCGATTGACTTTTATCAACAGAATATTACGAACCGAACCCGCATCGACGTCATCAAAAACATTGATTCCATTATATTATTCATTTAGCTGCACAAATAAGCGTAGCGGATCTGTCAGCGATTTTTAATTAATGAAACCATCAATATCAGGGGATCGCTCTATATCATGAAAGCAGCAGGTGAATGCAAAGTGAAAAAGGTCTTTGAATCATCAGCGGCTGTATATGGAAGTCCGGATTATCAGCCTGTCGATACTCCCGTCATAAAACAAATCCAGACTCACCCTGCGCCTACAGCTTATGAAGCTTACAGTGGAGAACTATTTAAAGCAGGCCTATGTTCTGTATGGAATCGAGTATAACATTTTGCGGTACAGCAACGTATACGGGCCGTGCCAGAACGCAAAAGGAGAGGGTGGCGTCTTTTTGAATTTATTCCATTTTTTTACTTGATTTTTGGGGGGGCGGGGAACAATCGCAATCGTGTGATTTTATTTATATGGGTGATGTGGCTTCTGCCAACGTCAAGACGCCCAAAGCTCATTTGAATGTTTCAAACGGCTTTTCGATTACGGACAGTGAACTGTTTGCAGAGATGAAAAAAGCGACGAACTCGACGCTGTCTCCAATTTACAAAGATGAACGGCCGAGGGAATCCGCCACAGCACACTGTGTAATGAAGAAACAAAGAAAATCTTACACTGGGAACTAAAAATGTCGCTCGCTAAAGCTGGAAAAGACCGTTTCATATCATAAAAAAGAAATAATGAAATGAATACGTAAAATTACTGGCTGCTGGCTGATGTTGGCAGCCCTTTTCCAGAAGAAGCGGAAGGAGGGGGAAAAATGAGTCTCAAACGTTCCGCGGTCAATGTTCTGGTTTGGCTCGCCGCATTGACCGTCGGGTTAGCATTCCTTGTATTGGCCCAGTCCAATGCAAAAAAGATTTTGCTAGCATGTTTAATTTTAATTGCGCTGGTTTTGATCATTGTGCTCAGGAAGTATTTGTCGTCCGAGCAACTGCTGATGCCCATATTATATCTGCTCATCGCTGCAACTTTTGCCAATAATGCTTTTTTTACGATTAAATTAGGCTTTTTCAGCCTGTTTCCTTATCGAATTCTTCTGATTCTGGCAGGATTCTTATTCATAGCGGAAATGTTGAAAGGCAGCCAGCACCTTGAAAAGTGGAAGCAAGTGCATGTCAAAGGGATCCTGATGTTTTTCGCGTTTTGGTTCTGCTATGGAATGGTTTCGCTGCTTTGGGTCAAGTCTGCTACTGATGGCATAAAATATCTGTTTCTATTGGCAATGGGAATGTTTTTTGTTTTTATGGTTGTCATGTTTTTTCAAAAAATGGATCGTATTCTTGCGTTTTATTACATATGGCTGGTAATGACCGTATTTTTAATGGTCATCGGGTTTTACAACCACTTTACGTTCAAACACCTGCCGAGCTCGACCCTTTATAACGGGCCGCACTATAAACAGCACTATCCGACATCCGTTTTTTTCAATCAGAATGACTTTGCAACATTTCTGTCCATCAGCTTTTTCTTTTATTTATCTTTTTTCAAAAATATTAAAAACAGCTACTTAAAAATAGCGGGATTGATCCTTGCTTTCTGTTCGGCCTACTTGATTTTCCTGACTGGATCAAGAGCCAGCATTCTGGGAGTGATAGCCGGACTTGCCGTTTATGCGTTCATTTTGCTGCCGAAGGTGCTAAAAAAATGGGCGCTCATCGCCGGAGCTGCAGGATGTATCGCTTTTGTCACACTGTTTGCAGGTAAGATTACTGGAGCTTTTTATACATACTTTTTGGCTCCGCAAACAGCACACGATTTCAGCGAGACGCTGCCATCCAATGTCGCCAGGGCGAATTTATTGAAAAACGCCGGGCATTATGTGCTGGATACTTACGGATTTGGCGTCGGCGCCGGCAATGCGCCTTATTATTTAGAGCATCATGCATTGTTCGATACGGACCAGGTCATGGAGGTTCATAACTGGCTCGTTGAGATCATGACGAATTTTGGAGTGGTGATAATGCTCGGTTATTTAACGATGTACATTTATTTAATAACCGTGCTTTACCGATATTATAAAAGATCGCTTGTAAGACGGCCAAAGCTTCTCATTGAAGGTTTGACAGCCGCGCTTGTTGCCTTCCTTGTTTCAAGCATCAGTCCGAGTTCCGTCTCGAATTTATATTTCCATTGGGTGTTTCTCGGCCTGGTGATTGCGACGGTTAATACCTTTAAAGTCAGCGGAACAGATGAAACCGAACAGTATAGGTGATTTTTGGGAATCGAATTTAAAAACAGGGAGAAATTCATGTGATGAATTTAATCAAACGTATTGCTGGTAGAGTGAAAAAGTATATTGTGGCGATTATTGCGCTTCCTCTTATTCTTGGTCTTGTCGGTTATTTTATGCCGAAGGGGAGCGTTTCTCCGTCTGATTACACGGCTACTGTAACGATATCAACCGGGAACTATGGAAAAACGAAGTACAACAATGCAAAGCAAGTGCCGCTGCTGTTGAAAAATGAAGCTTTTTTAAAGGACATTTTCCCGGAGATGCCGGAAGAGGACCTGGCGCAGTTGAAAGACGATCTGGCGATTGAAATCAGAACAGATTCACTTTTTAACTTAAGCTATACAGGGCCTGACAAACAGGATACTTTGGATACTTTAGGAAAAATCAAAGATGCCTATATGAAAGACGATAAGGCGCTGTACTCAAAAAGGGAAGAAGTCATCGAAAAGAATATTAAGGCGCTTGAAGGTGAAAAAGTCAGCGTTGATTCCAAAGTTGATAAACAGCGGTTTTTGTATGAGCTTGAAACAAGCAAGCTTGATATGAAGGCTGCTGAAGAACTTGAGCCTTTGATCGTGGTTGATAACAAGGATGCTGGCATGTCGCCTAAAAAAAGAGCGGTATTGGGAGTACTGATCGGTTTGGCACTGACATTTTTTATTATTGTCGTGCCGGAAGTTTTCAGAGAACGTTAAATTTTTTAATTGGGGATGTGGATCAGAACCATGACGAGGCAAAAACCTTTAATCTCTGTCATTACGCCTTCCTATAACGCGGAGGAATATATCGAAAAAACCATTCAGTCTGTCTTAAATCAGACGTTTTCCGACTGGGAAATGATCATTGTCGATGATTGCTCAACAGATGGGACAAGAGACATTTTGAAGCGCTATGTTGAAGATAATGAGCGGATCCATGCTATTTTTCTGAAAGAAAATCAAGGTGCTGCAGTTGCGCGAAATACGGCGCTCAGCAAAGCTAAAGGGCGTTATGTTGCATTTTTGGACAGCGATGATGCGTGGAAAGCAGAAAAGCTGGATAAACAGCTTGCTTTCATGAGGAAGCATCAGCATGCTTTCACATTTACGGCATACGAGCTGATTAGCCAAGACGGCGAACCACTTCATAAAACCATTCATGCACCCGTGAGCCTTACATATGATGATGTATTAAAAAATACGATCATTGGCTGTTTGACGGTGATGATTGACCGAGAGCAAACGGGTGATATCCGGATGCCGAATATTAGAACCCGTCAGGATTTGGCTACATGGCTGTCCGTATTGAAGCGGGGGTTCAAGGCATACGGTCTGAACGAACCGCTCGCAGAATACCGCATCGTTGAAACATCGATATCCAGCAACAAATGGAAGGCTGCTAAAAAAACGTGGTTTGTCTACAGGGAGATCGAACGGTTACATTTAATGAAAGCAACATGGTGCTTTGTTCAATATGCAAAAAACGCTGTGAAAAAAAGATTATAACCGCAAACAGAGAGAAAAGGTGATGAAGGTGGAAACAAAAGAAGCAATCATTCATGTCATCGTTGCCACTGCTGAATGGGGGAAAGACCAATTGAGATACAGAAGGCACCGGCTGGCGGAATTTTTAGCTGCTCAGGAGGAAACGAAGGAAGTCATTTGGGTGTGTCCGGCTCCGCGCACCCAAGGGCATGAATTTCAGCAAGTTCATTCAGGCATCAGGCAATTCGCTATCAAAGACTTGCTGCAGAAAAAAATGTTTCGTTTCGGACGATATACAGATGTCTTTTACAGACATAAGCTAGCACCATTACTTGATGAACTGGCATCTGCTTCTGCAAACGGTGAACGCTGCTGTTTATGGTATACGTTCCCCGGATTCCCGCTGCTGTCATCGCTGTATCAATGGGATCAGGTTATTTATGATTGCAGTGATTTATGGGCGGCGCCGATCAGCGGCCGTTCAAATCTGCTGTCTGAATTCAGGAGAAAAGTTATTAAATCGGCAGAGCTGAGAATTATACACCGTGCAGATTCCATTACCTGTTCTTCGGATTATCTTCACAAAGAAGTAGACAAAAAACTAACTGCAGGACGAGAAAAGGTGCATACTGTCGAAAACGGTGTTGAATATGAGCTGTTTTCTGCAAATAAAGCGGCTCCCGATCGCAGCATATTGCAGGGGAGAGAAGGAACAGTATTAGGCTTTATCGGCGGGATTAAACCGAAGCTCGATTTTAAAATGATTGAAGAGGCTGCGCTGCAAAAGCCTGATTGGACATTTTTATGGGTCGGTCCGGATGCTACAAATGGTGATGTTTCGTTTCAAGAGCTTCTGAGGCTTCCCAATGTCATATGGGCCGGTCCGGCTGATCCGAAAGAAGTTCCTCATTACATGGAGCTTATTGATATCGGCATCATGCCTTATAAAAAATCATCGTATAATCAAGCCGTGTTTCCGCTGAAGCTTTTTGAATTTTTAGCGGCTGGAAAGCCTGTCGTCGGCTCTAATCTTCCGTCTACCTCAAAAATAAAAAAGCCGTATGTTTACGAATATGTAGAAGGTGATCATCCGCTTGATTTTATAGCTGCGTGCGAAAAAGTAATCGGTCAAAACGGGGATGAAACGTATAAAGAAATGCGCCAAAACATCGCCCGCGCACAGGATTGGAACTGCTTATTTAAACAAATTATGAAATATACAGGGATTCAAAAACATGCGTAGTCCTATAATTTGGGATGCGCATTTTTTGATTATACGTGTTTCTTTTTGATGAAGCTTGTTATAATAACTAAGGAGAAGGTATAATGGAAGGAACGGTTCTATATAAATAAAGACTTCATTTAATTCCAAAGGAGACTTCTTTATGCTTGACGAACGCATGATTCGCATTGTTGTTGCGTTTATTGTCTCGCTGCTGACAGTTTTAATCATAACCCCAATCGTAAAAAGGATTGCGATTAAAATAGGCGCAGTTGACCAGCCCAGCAATCGAAAAGTACATGATAAAATTATGCCCCGGATGGGCGGGCTGGCCATATTTATCGGGGTGGTTGCAGGCGTGCTTGCATCCGGTATTTACACAGAAACAAGAATGACGGCTATTACAGTCGGGGCGTTCATCATTATTGTGTTAGGTATTCTTGACGATAAATATCAATTAAGTGCAAAAGTTAAGTTCTTGATTCAATTAGGTGTTGCCATTATGATTGTAAGCACCGGTTTAAAGATGGACTTTTTCTCAGTGCCTTTTTTAGCGGAGCGGTTTGAGCTAGGATGGCTGGCTTATCCGCTGACAGTTTTATGGATTGTCGGCATCACAAATGCGATCAACCTGATTGACGGATTAGATGGCCTTGCTGCCGGTCTTTCTGTTATCGGCCTGTCAACGATCGCCGTTATGGCGCTATCCGGCGGAAAAGTACTTATTCTGTCACTCTCATTGGTGGTTATCGCCAGTACGCTTGGATTTTTGTTCCACAACTTTCATCCGGCAAAAATCTTTATGGGTGATACAGGATCACTTTTTCTAGGGTATTGTATTTCGATTCTTTCATTATTAGGCCTGTACAAAAGTGTAACATTGTTCAGTATCGTGATCCCTATTATTATATTAGGCGTGCCAATTTTTGACACAACATTTGCTATCATCAGAAGAATTTTAAACAAACAGCCGATTTCGGCACCCGACAAGTCGCATATCCACCATAGACTGATGGCCTTTGGCCTTTCACATCGGATGTCTGTTCTTGTCATTTATCTGATTGGATTTATTTTCAGCCTAAGTGCAATTGTACTAAAAAGTGCCACAATTTGGCTCTCTTTGTTTATTATCTTCATTTTAATTATTTTTATGCAGATCATAGCTGAAGTGACAGGACTCGTGAATGAAAAATTTAAGCCGTTTACGAAATTTTATAAACGGCTGGTGAAAAGAAATTAAATAAGAATACTCCGGCTTTTGTGCCGGAATTCTTCTGTGAAAAAATGCCCGATCCTCTAAGGACCGGGCATTTTTTTTAATAAGATGAATCAGTTGTTGAATTCGTTGTACTGTTTGTGTTTGTACTGCTGTCATTCGAATAGCTGCTTCCGCTTGTCGTACCGTCAGGTATGGTACTTTCATCTGTGCCAGTGCTGCTTGTATCTGGAGTATAATCTAAATGCTCTTGGAGCGTTTTTCTGACTTTCTCCAGATTTGTGGCATCAGGTTCAAAGTAATACGTGTTGTTAGGCCCTAAATACAAATCAGAACCTGTGATGCTCAACGTGTCGATTTTCTTGCTGGTAAAGCCGCTGTAAATCTGCTGCAGTGCTAAACCTTCCGTAATGCGAATATTGGTTTCAACGTTTTCGCTGGCTTTTTCTGCGATTTTATCGATTTTTGCAATGTTGCTTACACTTGACATTCGGTCAATTATTGCATTTAAAATTTGTTTCTGCCTGTCATTACGGCCAAAGTCTCCACGTTTATCCTGTTTTCTCATACGGGCATACGCCAAGGCTTCTTCGCCGTTTAAGTGCATCTCGCCTTTTTTGAAGTAGATACGTTTGCTTTCGTCTACATCACTTTTTTCATCGAAATCGAAAGGCACATCTACATCAATGCCGCCAACTTGATTAATCACATCTTTAAATCCGTCAAAATCAACTGTGACATATTTATCGATCGGAATTTGCAAGAAGTTTTCAACAGTTTCAACTGTCTCATCTTTTCCTTTATTGTAAGCGGCATTAATCTTTGTTTTGCTTCCGGTTGTGTCACTGGCCAATTGCACACGTGTATCACGCGGAATGCTCAACATTTTCATGGTTTTATTTTTTGGATCAAGGGTAACCACTATAAGAGAGTCTGATCTCCCTTTTTGTCCATTAGTTGCGTAATCCTCTATTCCCATAAATAAAATAGAAAATGGTTTTTTCTTCATGTCTACGACTTCACTGCGAAGATTTGACTTATTTCCGCGGGAAAGGGCATCGTATGAATCATCCGCAGCGTTAATGGTTTTATAAAGCTTATATCCACCTAGCCCTACGACTACCAATAATGCAAGGGCAAACAATAACATAAATCGTTTTAAAATTTTCCTGCGCTTGCTCTTTTTCTTTTTTCGCACACGCACTCTAACGCGTTCAGCCATTATTCAGTCTCCTTTATGTGATTGACGGCTTTTTCAAGATACGTCAACTCTCCCTCTTTAATATCACTCTTTCCATTTGTCAGTTCTGTCATCCACTCAGAAAATGTGTTTGTTTCTTTTTCTTCCACGTATGTTTCGAATTCAACATTTTCGGCATAATGGATTTGCTTTAACAGAAATTGTGATTCCCTTAATTCATTTTCAATCTTGCCAAGCCAAGTGTAATCTGCGGAAGTATGCATGACCCGCATAAGCTTCCGTTCTACAATCCCTATATGATTTAATCCTTCAGACACTGACTTCCCATAAGCGCGAATTAATCCGCCGGCTCCAAGTTTAATGCCTCCGAAGTATCGTGTAACAACGGCGCAGGTATCCTTAAGTCCGCGTTTTTTTAATACTTCAAGCATCGGCACTCCCGCTGTACCGCTTGGTTCTCCGTCATCATTGGCTTTTTGGATATGATCGTTCTCGCCAATTACGTAAGCCGAGCAATTATGAGTCGCATTCCAGTGCTGTTTCTTTATTTTTTGTATAAATTCCTGTGCTTCTTGTTCGGTAGAAACACGGCTTAAATGACAGATAAAACGCGATTTTTCTATAACAATCTCGTGTTCTCCTGCTTCTTTCACAGTAAAATAGCTGTGCAGCATGCTTGCTGACCCCCTGCTAAGCATAAAAGACTGCCTATACAAATTCGTACAGTCTTTAGAATTTTTGTGCGTATTTTGGTATCATAAAGAATGGAAGGTATATAAAATTGTTTTTTTCTAGAATATACGCATTCTTTCATTATAATTCGACATAATTTGCAGATCAATTACATTTATAATAAAAATATATGACAACGCCGTGACGGAGGGAAATTATGAATAAAACAAAGATGGATTCCAAAGTTCTGGATTCTATTTTGATGAAGATGCTGAAAACCGTTGACGGGAGCAAGGACGAGGTTTTTCAAATCGGGGAGCAGTCACGCCAGCAGTATGAACAGCTGGTTGAAGAACTGAAACAAATTAAACAGCAGGTATATGAAGTGATTGAGCTTGGTGATAAACTTGAAGTGCAAACCCGCCATGCGAGAAACCGGTTATCCGAGGTCAGCCGCAATTTTCATAGGTTTAGTGAAGAAGAAATTCGCAATGCTTACGAAAAAGCCCATAAGCTGCAGGTAGAGTTGACGATGATTCAGCAGCGTGAGAAGCAACTGCGGGAGCGCCGGGATGATTTAGAGCGAAGATTGTTAGGGCTTCAAGAGATCATTGAGCGGTCTGAATCATTAGTAAGCCAAATAACAGTTGTGCTCAACTACTTGAATCAGGATTTGCGCGAGGTCGGACTGCTTCTTGCTGATGCCCAGGCAAAACAGGATTTCGGCTTAAGAATTATTGAGGCACAGGAAGAAGAGCGAAAAAGAGTCTCTAGAGAAATTCATGATGGACCTGCTCAAATGCTGGCAAATGTGATGATGAGATCAGAATTAATCGAGCGAATTTTCCGTGACCGGGGCGCTGAGGACGGATTCCAAGAAATTAAAAATCTCCGTCAAAATGTGCGAAATGCCCTTTACGAAGTGAGAAGGATTATATATGATTTAAGACCGATGGCCCTTGATGACCTAGGCCTAATTCCAACTTTAAGAAAATATCTATATACAACCGAAGAATATAACGGGAAGGTCAAAATACATTTTCAGTGCATTGGTGAAACAGAGGATAAGCGGCTTGCGCCTCAGTTTGAAGTTGCGCTCTTCAGGCTTGCACAGGAAGCTGTGTCTAATGCGCTAAAGCATTCTGAATCTGAAGAAATTACAGTCAAAGTTGAAATTACAAAGGATTTTGTGATTTTAATAATAAAAGATAACGGAAAAGGGTTCGATCTGAAGGAAGCGAAAGAGAAGAAAAACAAATCATTCGGCTTGCTGGGCATGAAAGAAAGAGTAGATTTATTGGAAGGAACCATAACAATAGATTCGAAAATAGGTCTTGGGACATTTATTATGATTAAGGTTCCGTTATCTCTTTGACTATGATTTGTAAAATAGAGCCAAAAGGCATATTGACCGAATACTAGAGTATATAGAACAATAATACAAGGAGGCGTGGCTTGTGACTAAAGTAAACATTGTTATTATCGACGACCATCAGTTATTTCGTGAAGGTGTTAAACGGATATTGGATTTTGAACCTACCTTTGAAGTGGTAGCCGAAGGTGACGACGGAGACGAAGCGGCTCGTATTGTTGAGCACTATCATCCTGATGTTGTGATCATGGATATCAATATGCCAAACGTAAATGGTGTGGAAGCTACAAAACAGCTTGTAGAGCTGTATCCTGAATCTAAAGTAATTATTTTATCAATTCATGATGACGAAAATTATGTAACACATGCCCTGAAAACAGGCGCAAGAGGTTATCTGCTGAAAGAGATGGATGCTGATACATTAATCGAAGCGGTTAAAGTAGTTGCCGAGGGCGGTTCTTACCTTCATCCGAAGGTTACTCACAACCTCGTTAACGAATTCCGCCGCCTTGCTACAAGCGGAGTTTCTGCACACCCTCAGCATGAGGTCTATCCTGAAATCCGCAGACCATTACATATTTTAACTCGGCGGGAATGTGAAGTGCTGCAGATGCTTGCAGACGGAAAAAGCAACCGCGGTATTGGTGAATCATTGTTTATCAGTGAGAAAACCGTGAAAAACCATGTGAGCAATATTTTGCAAAAAATGAATGTAAACGACCGGACGCAAGCCGTTGTGGTCGCCATTAAAAATGGCTGGGTAGAAATGAGATAGTATAATACGAGACTTGCCTTTTACTGGGCAGGTCTTTTTTTAGGCTGCCCTTTCCCTTACAATAGAGTAATAAAGCAATAAGGCAGGTATCGAATCTATGAATATTGCAGTCGTAACAGACAGCACGGCGTATATTCCGAAAGAAATGCGTGAACAACATCAAATACATATGATCCCTCTCCAGGTTGTTTTAGGGGAAGAAACTTATCGTGAAGAAATTGAACTGGACTGGAAAAGCTTTTACGATGAAGTAAAAAAACATACCGAGCTTCCAACGACTTCTCAGCCGTCAATCGGCGAGCTAGTTGCTTTGTATGAAGAGCTTGGCAAGTCTTATGATGCGGTCATCAGTATCCATCTTTCCAGCGAGATCAGCGGAACGTTCAGCAGTGCAGCAACAGCTGACACAATGATCGACAATATTGAAGTGTATCCATTTGACTCAGAGATCAGCTGTTTGGCTCAAGGCTTTTATGCTCTAAAAGCTGCTGAATTAATCAGAAATGGAGCATCATCGCCGGAAGATATCATAAAAGAACTGGAAGAAATGAAAAAAACAGTTCGGGCGTATTTTATGGTAGATGATTTAGCCCATCTTCAGCGGGGCGGACGATTAAGCAGCGCCCAGGCTTTTATTGGGAGTCTTCTAAAGGTAAAGCCTATTCTTCATTTTGACAATAAGGTAATTGTACCTTTTGAGAAGATTCGCACACGTAAAAAAGCAATTTCACGAATTTATGAGCTTTTAGACGAGGATGCGAGTAAAGGATTGCCTATGCGTGCTGCTGTTATCCACGCTAATCGAGAAGAAGAAGCAGCGAAAATCATTGAAGAGCTTTCTGTAAAATATCCCCACGTTGAATTTTATAACAGTTATTTTGGCGCGGTAATCGGCACTCATTTGGGTGAGGGTGCGCTAGGAATTTGCTGGTGTTTTAAATAACGTAAAATCTCCGTTTTAGCACGGAGATTTTTTTATATTCATATTTTGATTGCTGGACAGAAAATATTCACTAAGGCATACTGTCTCGAAAGGAGGCGGTGCTATGCTGATCGTGCCAGCTGAAAAGAACATTTCTTTTTCAAAAGAATTGCAGCAGACGCTTCAAAGCCGTCATTTGCTCAGAACCGAACTCCCATTTTCCGATGAGTTGATTGAATGGCATATCAAGAATGGATATATTGCAGCTCAAAACTCTATATCTATAAACAAATGGGGGTATAAGTGTAATAGGTGCGGCCAAAATGATCAGCGGTATTTTTCTTTTTATCTCTCATCTGGAAAGAATCAGCTGTATTGCCGTTCCTGTGTCATGATGGGCAGAGTGAGTGAGGATGTTCTTTTATATTCGTGGATAGGGAAGGATGAACCAAGCAGGCAACAAGTAAAGCTGACATGGGATGGCAAGCTCTCAAGCGGTCAGCAAAAAGCTGCCAATGTCTTAATTGATGCAATAGCTAAAAAAGAAGAGCTCCTCATTTGGGCAGTTTGCGGCGCTGGCAAAACAGAGATGTTATTCCCCGGTATAGAATCTGCATTAAATCAAGGGATGCGTGTATGTATTGCGACACCCCGCACCGATGTGGTATTAGAGCTTGCTCCTAGACTTAAGGCTGCCTTTCAGTGTGCTGACATTTCAGCACTTTACGGAGGAAGTGATGACAAAGGGTGCTTATCTCCGCTTATGATTTCCACCACACATCAGCTTTTGAGGTATAAAGAAGCATTCGATGTTATGATCATTGACGAAGTTGATGCTTTTCCGTATTCTGCTGATCAAACTCTTCAATTCGCTGTTCAAAAAGCTAGAAAGAAAAGCAGCACCCTTGTTTATGTAAGTGCAACACCTCCTAAAGAATTAAAAAGAAAAACACTGAACGGACAGTTACATTCAGTACGCATTCCAACTCGACACCACAGGAAACCTTTGCCTGAACCGCGCTTTCTATGGTGCGGAAACTGGAAAAAGAAATTATACCGAAATCAAATTCCGCTAGCGGTAAAAAGATGGATAGAGTTTCATGTGAAAGAAGGGAGGCCTGTTTTTTTGTTTGTTCCCTCCGTTTCTGTTCTGGAAAAGGCAGGTGCATGCTTTAAAGATGTTAATTGCCGAGCAGCGGCAGTGCATGCGGAAGATAAACAAAGAAAAGAGAAAGTACAGCAATTTAGAGACGGTCAGCTTGATCTCTTAATCACCACAACAATATTAGAAAGAGGCGTCACGATTCCCAAAGTGCAAACAGGTGTATTAGGGGCGGAATCGCCTATCTTTACGGAAAGTGCACTTGTTCAAATCGCAGGAAGAACCGGACGGCATAAAGAGCATGCAGACGGTGATGTCATTTTCTTTCACTACGGAAAAACAAAGAGTATGCTGGATGCAAAAAAGCATATAAAAGAAATGAATGCCTTGGCAGCAAAAAATGAATGTACAGACTAGTCATTACTTGAAAACGTGGTACAGTATACTCATATAACTGACGATGAGGAGCTGTAAAAATGCTTGTCAATTCAAAAGAAATCGTAATGAAAGAACTGCTCGACCGATATATGGATCAGCTTCATATGACCTGCACTTGCCAAGTATGCAAAAACGATGTATTGGCACTTTCTTGAAATAAAGTAAGACCATCTTACGTCACTGATCTTAAAAAGATCGCATATACAAAAGCTGAGCTGGTAGATAAACAAAAAAACACGGCTATGCTTGTCATTTTGGCTGAATCTGCTGCTGTGGTATCAGAGAGTCCAAGCGATTTATGCCAAATGAAGCAGGAGGGGGCATTTATAAACTGATTTGTCTATTATGTGATTCGCCATTTTATCAAGCTATTACATGGAGAGCTCTTTTTTTATTAAAGCCTGAAGAAAAGGTCTGCCATACCTGCAGAAGCAAATTAAAGAAAATCACAGGGCATATCTGCACCCTATGCGGAAGACCTCAATCCGTTCATGCGGTATGCAGAGATTGTGAGGCGTGGAAATCAAGAGTCCGTGACAGCTTGCTGCTGCGCCAAAACCGTTCAGTTTACACATATAATGATGTGATGAAAGAAACGCTCTCCCGTTTTAAATTTAGAGGAGATGCAGAAATCATAAATGCTTTTAAAAGTGATTTTTCTTCAACCTTTTCAGAGGTTTACCCCGATAAGCATTTTGTTCTTGTTCCTATTCCGCTGAGTAAGGAACGGGAAGAAGAGCGAGGATTTAATCAGGCACAGCTCCTGGCGGAATGTTTAGACCGGCCTATCCACCATCCCCTCATCCGCTTGAATAATGAGAAACAGTCTAAGAAAAAGAAAACAGAACGCCTGCTTTCAGCGCGTATTTTTGATACAGAAAACAACTCAGCCGAAGGTATGAATATCATTTTAATAGACGATCTTTATACAACAGGCGCCACTTTGCATTTTGCAGCCCGCTGTTTATTAGAGAAAGGAAAAGCCGCTTCAGTGGCATCTTTTACCTTAATCAGAAGCTAAATGATTCTGTTTTTATGCCGATATAATCACTAGAAATTAACACAGGCATATTATTGAATAAGGAGAATAAAGATGGGAGAACTGGCGAATTGCCCGAAATGCAATGCTTTATTTTTAAAAACAAAGCTGCAAACCGTATGTCAGACATGTATTAAGGAAGAAGAAAAAT
This sequence comes from Bacillus sp. C28GYM-DRY-1, assembly GCF_030519405.1. Lineage (NCBI taxonomy): Bacteria > Bacillati > Bacillota > Bacilli > Caryophanales > Bacillaceae > Bacillus > Bacillus sp. C28GYM-DRY-1. The sequence continues at coordinate 179,856 of NZ_JAUMKF010000002.1, read as the reverse complement.
CATTTGAGGTTGTATATAAGTTTCTAAGGAAGCAGGAAAACCGGCTATCGACATTAAGCCGGATAACCGAGGAAACAGGTGTTGAAGAAGAGCTGATATTGAAATTCATTAGGCAAAAACGCATTCAAATCACTCATCTCCCTAATTTGGCATACCCTTGTGAAAGGTGTGGGACATTGATTCGGGAAGGCAAATTCTGCAAGGCTTGCCAGTCCGATTTAAAGGATCAAATGGATCATTTGAACCACGAGGATGCCCTGAAAATCGAGAAGGAAAATAGTAAAAAAGACACATACTATGCCTATAATACCAAAAAAAGCTGATTCCCTAAACTAACGGAAAACGCAGTCGATAAAAGGGTTAAGATTGTTTAAAGACTGCAACGGAAAGCGAGAGGAATCCTATGAAAATCAATCAATTTGGAACACAATCCGTTAACCCATACCAAAAAAGTTATGAAAAGCAAACGGTGCAAAAAACAGCTGCACAGCCTCAAGATAAAATTGAAATTTCGACACAGGCTAAGGAATTGCAAAATACATCCGACGCAGTCACTGGTTCACGCCAGGAAAAAATTGAGCAGCTTAAATCGCAAATTGAAAATGGGTCATACAAAGTAGACGCAAATCATATAGCAAAAAATATGATTAATTTTTATAAAAAGCAATAAAAAGGAGAAAGCCCATGTCAGCAAAGCCAATTATTGAACTATTGAAGCGACTTTGCGTTCTGCATGAGCACCTGCTCACGCTTTCTGAGGAAAAGACGGAAGCGCTCAAAGCCGGCAAAACAAAAGAGCTTTCTAACATTTTGACAAAAGAGCAAAAATATATTCAGGCAATCGGCCAAACAGAAGATGACCGGATTAAAGCAACTTCCGTCTTTCTGGGATACAGCGAAAATAACACCATTTCCGCATGTATTGCCAATACCTCAGGCGGTGAAAAGGAAGAGCTGGAACAACTATATGATTCTCTCTCTAACGTTCTTGGACGATTGAAAGAAGTGAATGAGATGAATAGGCAGCTCACAAGAGATGCACTGCAATTCATCTCTATATCATACGATATGCTCGTTCCTAAGGACAACAACTTCAATTACAGCAAATCAATTAAAGCTGAGCTTCCGAAGAGCAGCCGAATGAAATTATTTGATTTAAAAGCTTAGCAGAAAGGAATTCAGAATATGACATCTACCTTTATGGGGCTTGAAACTGCAAGGCGGGCGTTAAGCGCTCAGCAAGCAGCGTTAAGCACTACAGCAAATAACGTGGCAAATGCCAATACTGATGGTTATACAAGACAGCGAGTCTCATTAGAGGCAACTGACGATTTCCCTGCTGTATCAAAAAATGCAGAAAAAACAGCGGGACAAATGGGAACGGGTGTTCAAGGAAAGTCAGTTGAGAGAATAAGAGATATCTTTCTTGACTACCAATACCGTCTTCAAAACAACAGTGCAGGATACTATGACACGAAAGCCAAAGCACTGTCCCAGATGGAAGGTGTTTTAAATGAGACGGTTGACAGCGGCTTGAACAGTGTGCTCAATTCGTTTTGGAATTCCCTGCAGGAATTATCGAATAATACAAATGAAGACAGTGCGCGTTCTGTTGTTGCTCGAAAAGGACAAGCTGTAGCTGAAACGTTTAATTATATTTCTGAATCACTTACAAATGTTCAATCGAACTTAAAAGCAGAGCTGAACACAACTGTGTTGGATGTCAATTCTCTGCTTTCTCAATTAAACAGTTTAAATAAGCAAATTGCACAAGTAGAACCGGTCGGGCTTCTTCCGAATGGTTTATATGACCAGCGAGATTTGCTGATAGATAAATTATCCTCAATGGTTGATATCAAAGTCAGCTACAACAAATCAGGCGGGAACGCACTTGCTTCTGCTGAAGGAACTGTATCAATTGAAATCCTTGATAAAAATAAACAGTCGTTGGGAACTGTTTTGGACGGTGAAAATTACGAGGTTTCAGAACTTGCAGCCAACTATGATAATGATACTGGGTTAGTATCAAGGATTTCAATCGGAGATACAGCTGTACAGGTGGAGTCATTCAGCAGTAAGGGATCCCTTTTAGGATTTGTAGAGTCTTACGGGTATGTAACAGCAGACGGCGAAGAAAAGGGCATATACCCGGAAATGCTTTCTGATCTTGACAATATGGCACTTGAATTCGCAAAAGCTTTCAATGAAGTGCACAGAAATGGTTTGACGAAGAGCGGTGAACAAGGCGGGGACTTTTTTGATTTTACTGGCGGTGACACTGAGCCTGCAAAGGGAGCGGCGGGCAAAATTAAAGTTGCTGACAGCATAATAGATTCAAAAGGGGCAAACATTGCTTTCTCGCTGACTGGCGCAGCCAACGATAATGCAAATGCTACAAAATTAGCGAATGTTGTAACCGGTAAAATAACCATTAATGGGAAAGAAACTAGTGTGTTAGATTATTATGCGGGTCTGATTGGCGAGCTGGGGATCAAAGCTCAAGAGGCGAATCGTTTGGCGTCTAATACAGAAACACAGCTAAATGATGCTGACATAAACCGTCAGCAAATGAGCGCAGTTTCTTTAGACGAAGAAATGACGAATATGATTCAATTTCAACACGCATACAATGCTGCTGCGAGAATGGTGACGTTACAAGACGAAATACTTGATAAAGTGATCAATGGCATGGGTGTTGGAGGAAGGTAGGTAGAGTCAAATGAGAGTAACACAAGGGATGATTCAGCAAAACTCACTGAGATATATCGGTTCAAGCTACTCGAAGCTGGATAAACTTCAATCGCAGATTTCGTCAGGGAAAAAAATCACAAAGGCTTCCGACGATCCTGTAGTAGCGATGAAAAGCTTAAAGTATAATACTCAACTGTCTCAAGTCCAGCAATATCAAAGTAATGCTTCTCAGGCCTTTACCTGGCTCGAAAACACAGAAACGAACATAACTGAAGGAATTGATATCCTATCAAAGGTCAGAGAATTAGCTGTCCAAGCTCAAAATGACACAAACGGCGAAGCGGAGCGGCAAGCAATTGGTGTAGAAGTCAAGCAGTTAAAGGAGCAGCTTTTAAATATTGCGAATACACAAGTGAACGGCAGATATATCTTTAATGGCACAAACTCAGACAAGCCTCCGGTTACAGATAACGGAGACGGAACTTATACAATCTCTGATACTGCTGATGTCATCGTCAATGTATCTAATAATATGACATTAAAAGTGAACTCAGATCCAAAGTCAGCTTTTGGGGGCACTTCTGAAAGCGGACAGAATGTATTTGAAATGCTTGATTCATTTGAAAAAGCACTTAGTTCAGGTTCAATCGATGACATGGACAGCGTTTTAAATGATCTTGATCAATTCTCTGAAGGCATGAGTGCTGAACGCTCAGATCTTGGGGCAAGATATAATCGTCTTGAACTGGTTAATACAAGACTTTCAGCTCAAGAAGAAACAGCTACAAAAGTGTTGTCAGACAATGAAGATGTAGAACTGGAAAAAGTAATAACAGAGTTTATTGCGCAGCAGAGCGTGCATAGAGCTGCTTTGGCTGTAAATGCGCAAATTGTCCAGCCTACATTAATTGACTTTTTAAAGTAAGCGGCTCTCAGGAGTTCGCTTTTTTTATAGTTCAGGAGGGATAATGATGCAAATTCCCAGATTGATTATGCACAGTGTTCAAGGGAAAATTGGTTTAATAACGACGCCCGCCAGTTTAGAAATGGAGCAGCCGCAAGCCGATCTTGAGATCGAACAGCCGAGTGCAGACATGGAAATATCGGTGACACCTGGAAAACTCACGATTGACCAAACGCAAGCATGGGAAGAATTAGACAGAAAACATATATTTAAACGGATTGAAGAAGCCGCTCAACAAGGACATGAGGATGTAATGGAGGGAATAGCACGCACTGCAGAAGAGGGTGACGAGCTTATGAGAATAGAAAATAAGGGGAATCCAATCGCTTCACAGGCAAAGAGGAACTCTGAGATGCATCAAATTCAATTAGGCGGAAATTATGCTCCTTCTCTTTCAAGGGTGAAAATACAATATACCCCATCACAGCTTGATATCCAGATTACGCCGCAGAAGCCTATTATTCACACTGAACCGAATAAGCCAATAGTTGAATATACGCCGGGAAATGTTAAGGTTGACATGCTCCAATACCCTGATTTAAATATAGATGTAGAATACCCGAAAGAATCACCTGAAAAGTAAAAAGAAAAGGATCGTGAACAATGATCATTCAAACTAAGTACCATGGCCAAATGAACATAAAAGAAGAACAAATCATTCTTTTTGAAAACGGGATTCCAGGCTTCCTAGACGAAAAACAGTTCGTCATTCTTCCGCTTTCGGAAGACTCTCCCTTTGTGGCGCTGCAGTCCGTCACTTCAGAAAATCTAGCGTTCATCGTTGTAAGTCCGTTTATCTTTTTTAAGAATTATGAATTTGACCTTGATGAATCAACTGCTGAACTATTGGATATCGATAATATTGAATACGTAGAAGTCATGACAATATTGACCATGGCAGAACCATTCGAAAAATCGACTGCCAATTTATTGGCTCCCATTATTGTGAATCGCAAAAACATGATGGCTAAGCAAGTCGTTTTACACGACTCCTCATATACGACAAAGCATCCGATTGGAGGAGAATCATGCTAGTTTTATCGCGGAAAATGAACGAAGCGATTCAAATAGGTGCTGACATTGAAGTGAAAGTCATTGCGGTTGAGGGTGACCAAGTGAAAATTGGAATCGACGCCCCAAAGCATATTGATATTCACAGGAAAGAAATCTACTTAACCATTCAAGAAGAAAATAACCGTGCGGCAGCGCTATCCGGAGATGTGATCTCCGCATTATCCTCACAAAAAAAGTGAGGATTTTTTTATTTTTGTATAAACAAAATCACAGACAATCCGATATTAATGATGTAGCCGGGAGGAGACGCGAATGCTCTGCCAGTTACAAAAAATGAGGCACAAGGACGTGCCTGAAAACATATTCAGGGAGGAACAAAACAATGAGAATTAACCACAATATTGCAGCGCTTAACACACTGAACCGTTTGTCTTCAAACAACGGTGCGAGCCAAAAGAACATGGAGAAACTTTCTTCAGGTCTTCGTATTAACCGTGCGGGAGATGACGCAGCGGGTCTTGCGATCTCTGAAAAAATGAGAGGACAAATCAGAGGTCTTGAAATGGCTTCCAAAAACTCTCAAGACGGAATCTCTCTTATCCAAACCGCTGAGGGTGCATTGACTGAAACTCATGCGATCCTTCAACGTATGCGTGAACTTACTGTTCAAGCTGGTAACACTGGGACACAGCAACAAGAAGATCTTGGTGCAATTAAAGATGAAATGGATGCGCTTATCGAGGAAATTGATGGAATTTCAAACCGTACTGAATTTAACGGTAAAAAGTTGCTAGACGGATCTAATTCTACGGATGGTTTTACATTCCAAATTGGTGCGAATGCTGGACAACAACTAAATGTTAAAATTGACAGCATGTCAGCAACTGCCCTAGGAGTAAACACTCTTGATGTAACAGATTTCGCTACTACTTCTTTTGATGATCAACTTAAAAGTATTGATACTGCCATCAATACTGTATCAACTCAACGCGCTAAATTAGGTGCGGTACAAAACCGTCTTGAGCATACAATCAACAACTTAGGCGCTTCTGGTGAAAACCTGACAGCTGCTGAGTCTCGTATCCGTGACGTTGACATGGCTAAAGAGATGAGCGAGTTCACTAAGAACAACATTCTTTCTCAAGCTTCTCAAGCGATGCTTGCACAAGCGAACCAACAGCCGCAAAACGTACTTCAATTGTTACGTTAATTTTGAAAAAGACCTTGGCGTTTGCCGGGGTCTTTTATTTTATATTGATAACTCCGAATCATTCCCCTTGCTGTCTCTAACTCATGATATAATAACCGAATTCTCCACTACCTATTTATAAATGTATTTTCATACAAAAACGAGTGAGTTTTTTTCCAAAAATATGTGTAATCTTATCTCGATTTAGTCGATATAAACGATAGATTGGGACATAGGGGATGATCAATTGAATATTGAAAGGCTCACTACGTTACAACCTGTTTGGGATCGTTATGATACTCAAATACATAATCAGAAAGATCATGAGAGTGAGGTTCCTATGCATCAAGTTTCATATACCAATCTTGCTGAAATGGTAGGGGAAATGAACAAGCTTTTGGAACCTTCGCAAGTTCACCTGAAGTTTGAGCTTCATGAAAAGTTAAATGAATACTATGTAAAGGTAATAGAGGACTCTACAAATGAAGTGATCCGCGAAATTCCGCCGAAACGGTGGCTTGATTTTTATGCGGCAATGACTGAATTTCTTGGGTTGTTTGTTGATGAAAAAAAGTAGATTAGGAGTGGTTTGAAATGGTCACGAGAATAACGGGGCTGGCGTCAGGAATGGATATAGATGATATCGTATCAAAGCTAATGCAGACAGAAAGAGCGCCGCTTGACAGGCTGACGCAAAAAAAACAGACTCTTGAATGGCAGCGTGACAGCTATCGTGAAGTAAATTCAAAAATAAAAGAACTTCAAGATTATATGTCTAAAAATACATTGACATATCCGAGTACGTATCAGAGCAAAACTGTGACAAGCTCAAATGAGTCTGTGTTAACTGCTACAGGAAGCGCAAGTGCGCCAAACTCTTCTTCTACTGTTGAAGTAGCGAGCTTGGCAACCGCAGCAACGTATAAGTCAAATAATTATACGGGATACACACAAGGCGATTATAATTTGGCATTCAACGTCGTTGCGCCTGGCGAGACAACAGCAAAAACAGTAAACATCAGTGTCACCAGCGCCGATACAATTGATAATGTGATTTCTAAAATTAATAGCTCAGATCTGGGCGTATCAGCATTTAAAGATAAAATTTGGAACGGTTCAGAGTATGTAGAAACGATTGCGTTTTCTTCTAAGGCAACAGGTGCAGGAGGCAGCATACAGGCAGTAGACTCTGCTACAGCCGACTTTATGTCCGGCCAGCTCGGTTTTTCTTTAGACGCTGATAATAAGCTCACGGCTTACAAAGAAGGAACAAATGCAAAAGTCACAATTAATGGCTTTGAAATGGAGAAGCTGACAAACAACTTTACGGTTAATGGTGTTACCTACTCGATTAAAAATACAACTGCAGCAACAGGCCCTGTTACGACAACTGTTTCAACTGATGTTGACGGGATTTATAACCAAATTAAAGAGTTTGTAGATAAATACAATGAATTGGTAGACAGCCTGAATGAAAAGCTTAAGGAAGAAAAATACCGAGACTATACTCCGTTGACGAGTGAGCAAAAAGAAGCAATGTCCGATAAAGAGGTAGAACTCTGGGAAGAGAAGGCAAAAAGCGGATTGCTGAGAAATGATACCAGCATAAGCACAGGTATAAACCAAATGAGGACTGATTTTTATTCTCAAGTAAATGCGGATGGCAAAACCTATCAATTAACTGAATTCGGCATTACAACATCAAGTGCTTACCAGTTGCGGGGACATTTAGAGATTAATGAAGATAAACTGAAAGCAAAAATACAAGAAGATCCGCAAAGTGTTGCCGCTTTATTTACAAGCGGAACGAACAGCAGCGATTATAGTGATAAAGGGATTATGAAACGCATCGGTGACACACTGAAAAGTACAGTGAAAAGCATTGAAGCAAAAGCCGGCAACTCGACAATGGGAACCAATGACTACTCAATCGGCAAAAATCTAAATACGATCAGCACGGATATCACGAAAATGCAGGACCGATTGAATACCATAGAAAACCGCTATTATACAAAATTCAGTGCAATGGATTCTGCGATACAAAAAATGAACGAACAAGCGTCCTATTTATCACAGCTACTTGTACAATAAATGTAATTTGGAGGATGACACATGGCGATCCAAAATCCTTATACAGCCTATCAGCAAAATTCAGTGAATACCGCTACACCCGGTGAACTGACGCTTATGCTGTATAATGGCTGTTTGAAATTTATAAGACTTGCCTCTCAGGCCATCGAGAATGATGAGATGGAACGTAAAAATGAAAATCTGATTAAGGCGCAAAATATCATTCAGGAATTAAATTTTACGCTTAACCGTAATATAGAGCTTTCCGCTTCCATGGGTGCGATGTACGATTATATGTATCGAAGATTGGTACAGGCAAATATTAAAAATGATACGAGTATGCTGGCTGAGGTTGAAGGCTATGTAATAGATTTTCGCGATGCTTGGAAACAGGCCATTCAAAGTGAACGGAAGGACCGGCACGGATCAGGCGGGATCGTATGACAAACATAGATCAATTATACACTGAGACGGAGAGTATGCTGTCACACATTCAAAATACACCGGAAAGCGATGAACTTTTAAGGCAAATTGAAGACTTTGTGGCCAAACGGTCTGACCTTATTCAGGAGATATCTCTGCCGCTTTCTGAAGAAGAGCGAAAGCAGATAAAGCTTTTGCTGACAAGGGATCAGCTTATTGTGAAGGAAATGGAAAGACTGAAGCAGTCAATCGCAGCAGAACTTCAGCAGGTAAAAAAGAAACGAGTGATGCACACGACGTATCTAAATCCTTATAACAACCTTACGATTGACGGCACATATTATGACAAGCGTAAATAGGTGAGTGCCTTGAAGAGCATTGAAGATTATACGCTTTTATCAGCTTATTATCATCTTCTTTTTACCATCGAGGAAGGGCTGTGTTATTTGATAGAAGCTGAACAGAATTTATCAAAAACAGAAGGGGATCGGATCTACCAGGATCTGATCCAAGCCTTTTTTTATTTGGATTCCACTCATTCAACACTCCTGTTTGTGATGAACACGCGGTGTGCTGAAGTATGTATTAAAGCATTTGACGAAATTTTTGCGGAGTTTGATCAATTGGTATCTTTCTCTTTTCCCTCTCATGAGTTCTGTGAGTTTTTAAAAGAACATTTTCTGATTCATTATAGAAAATGGATGCTGTCCATTCATCAATGTATGGCGCCCTTTGTAATCAATTAGGCCAGGGTGAGGTATTTGTTTCTTACATCCAGCATATACATATACCTCCGAACCGCCAATACACCAGGAAAGACAAACATAATTCGACAAAGTTCACTGAGCTTTCACAAAAGATTTACGTTTCAGCAGGTATTGTAAAGGGTAAAAGAGAAATAGATACATATCCTTAATAAAAGGGAGGCGTTCTTTGATGAACTATAACATCAGAGGAGAAAATATTGAAGTGACATCCGCGTTAAAGGATCATGTCGAGAAGAAGATCGGCAAGCTGGAGCGGTATTTTGACCATAGCGTGAATGCCGATGTGAACGTCAACTTGAAGTTTTACAATGACAAGGAGTCTAAAGTTGAGGTTACAATTCCGATGACAGATCTTGCGCTTCGGTCCGAGGTGCATAACGAGGATATGTACAACGCAATTGATCTCGCCACAAACAAGCTGGAACGTCAAATCCGTAAGCATAAAACAAAAGTAAACCGCAAATTCCGTGAGCAGGGTCTTCCGAAATCTTCATTGGCAAACGGTCTCGGGTCGGATACAGATATTGCGGTTCAAGACGACATAGAAGAAGATGAAAGCTTAGAAATCGTCCGTCAGAAGCGCTTTAATTTAAAGCCGATGGATAATGAAGAAGCGATCTTACAAATGAATTTGCTTGGCCATAACTTCTTTGTTTTCACAAATGCGGAAACTAACCTTACAAACGTCGTGTACCGCAGAAATGACGGGAAATATGGCCTGATTGAACCGACTGAATAATGAAGAGCAACCTTCCGTGATTTTCGCGGAAGGTTTTTGTTTTTTCTTATTTGCAAATTCTTTGGAAATAAGAGAAGGTATGATATGATAATGAGAGGTATACATGGACTAGTAAATTATTTATACATGCATGTCACACAGGCATGTGATGATAGAGGAGCGTTATAAATGCTTGGAATATTAAATAAAATGTTTGATCCAACAAAACGTACGCTGAATAGATACGAAAAAATAGCTAACGATATTGATGCGGTTCGCGGAGACTATGAAAAACTCTCTGACGACGCGCTGAAACATAAAACGATTGAATTTAAAGAGCGCCTTGAAAAAGGGGCGACAACTGATGACCTTCTTGTTGAAGCTTTCGCTGTTGTTCGGGAAGCTTCACGCCGCGTAACCGGCATGTTTCCGTTCAAAGTCCAGCTCATGGGGGGCGTAGCGCTCCATGACGGAAATATCGCTGAAATGAAAACAGGGGAAGGGAAAACGTTAACGTCTACTCTGCCTGTTTATTTAAATGCGTTAACAGGTAAAGGCGTACATATCGTGACTGTCAACGAATACTTGGCAAGCCGTGATGCTGAGCAGATGGGGAAAATTTTCGAGTTTCTCGGTATGACTGTCGGTCTAAATTTAAACTCAATGTCAAAAGACGAAAAACGAGAAGCTTATGCCGCTGACATTACTTACTCTACAAACAACGAGCTTGGTTTCGACTATTTGCGTGACAATATGGTTCTTTATAAAGAGCAGATGGTTCAGCGCCCGCTTCATTTTGCGGTAATAGATGAAGTTGACTCTATTTTAATTGATGAAGCGAGAACACCGCTTATCATTTCTGGACAAGCTGCGAAATCCACTAAGCTGTACGTACAGGCAAATGCTTTTGTCCGTACGTTAAAAGCAGAGAAGGATTATACGTATGATATTAAAACAAAAGGTGTACAGCTGACTGAGGAAGGAATGACGAAGGCGGAAAAAGCGTTCGGCATTGATAACCTGTTTGATGTGAAACATGTCGCGCTCAACCATCATATCAACCAGTCCTTAAAAGCGCATGCTGCGATGCAGAAGGACGTTGACTACGTAGTGGAGGACGGCCAGGTAGTCATCGTTGATTCCTTCACGGGACGTCTGATGAAAGGGCGTCGCTACAGCGAAGGGCTTCACCAAGCGATTGAAGCGAAGGAAGGGCTTGAAATACAAAACGAAAGCATGACCTTGGCGACCATTACTTTCCAGAACTACTTCCGGATGTACGAAAAACTTGCCGGTATGACTGGTACGGCTAAGACAGAGGAAGAAGAATTCCGCAACATCTACAACATGCAGGTTGTCACGATTCCTACTAACAAGCCTGTGGTCCGTGACGACCGTCCGGATTTAATTTACCGCACGATGGAAGGAAAGTTTAAGGCGGTTGCGGAGGATGTCGCACAGCGTTACATGACCGGACAGCCTGTTCTTGTCGGTACGGTTGCGGTCGAAACATCTGAATTGATTTCTAAGCTGCTTAAAAATAAAGGGATCCCCCATCAAGTGTTAAACGCCAAAAACCATGAACGTGAAGCGCAAATCATTGAAGAGGCCGGCCAAAAAGGCGCAGTTACGATTGCGACAAACATGGCGGGGCGCGGAACGGACATTAAGCTTGGCGAAGGTGTAAAAGAGCTTGGCGGACTCGCTGTTGTCGGAACGGAACGCCATGAATCACGCCGGATTGACAATCAGCTCCGAGGACGTTCAGGACGTCAGGGAGACCCGGGGATCACCCAATTTTATCTTTCTATGGAAGATGAATTGATGCGCAGATTCGGGGCAGAGCGGACAATGGCGATGCTTGACCGTTTCGGAATGGACGACTCTACTCCAATTCAAAGCAAAATGGTATCCCGCGCGGTTGAATCGTCCCAAAAACGCGTTGAAGGCAATAACTTCGATTCACGTAAACAGCTTCTCCAATATGATGACGTTCTCCGCCAGCAGCGTGAGGTCATTTATAAGCAGCGCTTTGAAGTCATTGATTCTGAAAACCTGCGTGAAATCGTTGAAAATATGATCAAGTCTTCTCTCGAACGGGCAATTGCAGCCTATACGCCAAGAGAAGAGCTTCCTGAGGAGTGGAAGCTTGATGGTCTTGTTGAGCTTGTCAACACGACTTATCTTGATGAAGGTGTGCTTGAGAAGAGCGATATCTTCGGTAAAGAGCCGGATGAAATGCATGAACTCATTATGGATCGCATCATGACGAAATATAATGAAAAAGAAGAGAAATTCGGCGAAGAGCAAATGCGCGAATTTGAAAAAGTCATCGTCCTTCGAGCCGTTGATTCAAAATGGATGGATCACATCGATGCAATGGATCAGCTCCGCCAAGGGATTCACCTTCGAGCTTACGCACAGACGAATCCGCTTCGAGAGTATCAAATGGAAGGCTTTGCGATGTTTGAGAATATGATTGAATCAATCGAAGACGAGGTTGCAAAATTTGTGATGAAAGCTGAGATTGAAAACAATCTGGAGCGCGAAGAGGTAGTACAGGGCCAGACAACGGCTCTTCAGCAGCAAGAAGGCGATGATAACAAAAAAGCAAAGAAAGCACCGGTTCGCAAAGTGGTTGATATTGGCCGAAATGCCCCATGCCATTGCGGAAGCGGGAAAAAATATAAAAATTGCTGCGGCCGGACTGAATAGTTCGCTCGGACAAGTTTACTGACCGCGGCGCCTGTAGGCGCCCGCGGATCTTTTAATGAGGTGAATGGAATGGAATTATCAGAAATCAGAGTAGAGCTCGAAAATATGGCTTCTCGTTTAGCGGACTTTAGGGGGTCTCTTTGACCTCGAATCAAAGGAGGCCCGCATTGCTGAGCTAGATGAACAAATGTCTGATCCGGAATTCTGGAATGATCAGCAAAAAGCTCAAACGGTTATAAATGAAGCAAACGGTATAAAGGATTATGTCAATTCGTATAAAAAATTGAATGACTCCCACGAAGAACTGCAAATGACTCATGATCTTTTGAAGGAAGAGCCGGACTCTGACCTCCAGCTTGAGCTTGAAAAAGAACTAAAATCATTAACAAAAGAATTCAATGAGTTTGAGCTTCAGCTTCTTCTCAGTGAGCCGTATGATAAAAATAATGCGATTTTAGAACTGCACCCTGGTGCTGGCGGTACAGAGTCACAGGACTGGGGCTCTATGCTTCTTAGAATGTATACCAGATGGGGAGAACGCCGCGGCTTTAAGGTGGAAACGCTCGATTACCTTCCAGGTGATGAGGCGGGAATTAAGTCAGTCACATTGCTGATCAAAGGGCACAACGCCTACGGTTATCTCAAAGCAGAAAAAGGTGTCCATCGTCTCGTGCGGATTTCACCGTTTGATTCGTCAGGCCGCCGCCACACGTCTTTCGTTTCATGTGAAGTCATGCCTGAATTTAACGATGAGATCGATATCGATATCCGTACGGAAGATATTAAGGTTGATACGTATCGTGCAAGCGGAGCGGGCGGACAGCACGTCAATACGACGGATTCAGCCGTTCGGATTACTCACTTGCCAACGAATGTGGTTGTGACGTGCCAAACGGAACGCTCACAAATTAAAAACCGTGAAAGAGCTATGAAAATGCTAAAGGCCAAGCTATATCAGCGCAGAATTGAAGAACAGCAGGCAGAGCTGGATGAAATTCGCGGTGAACAAAAAGAAATCGGCTGGGGCAGCCAAATCCGGTCTTACGTATTCCATCCGTACTCCATGGTGAAAGACCATCGGACCAATACAGAAATGGGGAACGTTCAAGCGGTAATGGATGGAGACATTGATACATTTATTGATGCCTACCTGCGTTCTAAGCTATCATAAGCAGAAGAACACACCTGATGGATACAGGTGTGTTTTTTTAATTTCTGCATATCCTTGATTCCACTGCTGCTTTAGCATATTACCACTGTATTTGGGTGTTATTTACATCTAATCAGGGAAGGATTAAAATGCTATCGGAGAGCTTTGGAAGAAACGGAGGATATATGATGGATGTACGAAATAAAACATATCAAATGATAAGGGATTATGCATACATACTGATAGGAGCAGCGATTACAGGTGTGTCCTTTAATGTATTTTTGCTTCCAAACAAGATTGCTGCCGGTGGTGTCAGCGGAATTAGCACAATTTTGCAGTCATATGGTTTTGAAGCGGCGTATGTACAGTGGATTATTAATATTCCTTTATTTATTGCCGGTGTCATTTTACTCGGAGGAAAATTTGGACTTAAGACGCTTGCGGGGTCTGTTTTTTTGCCACTTGTTGTCTATTTAACAAGAGATATTCAGCCAGCCACTCATCATGAGCTCCTGGCGGCGATTTTTGGCGGCGTAGGCATCGGTGTCGGAATTGGCATTGTGTACTTAGGGAAAGGCTCAACGGGTGGAACGGCCTTGGCTGCACAGATCATTCATAAGTACTCCGGTCTGTCATTGGGGACGTGTCTCGCCCTCATTGATGGATTGATTGTCGTTTCGGCTATGATTGTATTTAATATTGAGCAAGGCTTATATGCCATGCTAGGAGTCTTTGTCTCCAGCAAAACCATTGACGTCGTTCAAGTCGGCTTCAATCGTTCAAAAATGGCGCTCATTATTACAAAGCAGGAGCAGGCTGTCAAGGAAGCCGTTCTACAGAAGATTGACAGAGGCGTGACGAAAATTTCTGCGGTCGGCGGATATACTGACGATGATCGCCCGATTTTAATGTGCGTGGTTGGGCAAGCGGAATTCATCAAATTGAAACAAATCGTTAAACAGATTGATGAGTCTGCGTTTGTGATTGTAGCAGACGCGAGCGAGGTGCTGGGCGAGGGTTTCAAACGTGCTTAAACGAGGTTATAATATGGAAGAGATCGTAAAGGAGTTGTGCTTCTCAACATGAAATCAAAGCTATCGATACTAATGCTTGTATTTGCGCTTTCTGCTCTATTGGCTGCCTGCGGTTCAAACAATGCAAAAGAGGAGAAGACAGACACCGGCAGCAAGACTGAAGCCTCGGCATCTGAAGGGGAAGAATTATATCAGCAAAGCTGCGTAGGCTGTCACGGCAAGGATTTAGAAGGTATGTCAGGGCCTAATCTCCAAGAGGTTGGGGGCAAATACGACGAAGACAAAATTGAAAGTATTATTAAAAACGGCCGCGGCAATATGCCGAAGGGGCTTGTAGATGATAAGGAAGCCTCCGTTATTGCCAAATGGCTGTCAGAAAAAAAGTAAGGTGAGAAAATCTTTGCCGCAGTGCAGGCAAGGATTTTTTTATGCCATGAGAATATGAATGAAAAGAAACTGTAATAGTATTATGTCTAATTTTGACGTATAATGAAGTGTATTGAGAAATAAAACTTTCAGACTTTTCATCTTTTTACAAATGAATGGGTCTTAATTTTTCGAATGCATTCGAAAAGTATGACCGTGTGATAGATAAAATGATATAAAGATTAGGTGATTTCATGATAGAGATAAAGGAAGTATATAAAGCCTATCCGAACGGAGTAAAAGCGCTCAATGGGATTTCTGTTACCATTCATCCCGGTGAGTTTGTTTATGTTGTCGGTCCGAGCGGAGCGGGTAAATCTACTTTTATTAAAATGATATACAGAGAAGAAAAACCGACAAAAGGACAAATTTTAATTAATCATAAAGATCTCGCCACAATTAAAGAAAAAGAGATTCCTTTCGTGCGCCGTAAAATAGGGGTTGTCTTCCAAGATTTTAAGCTTCTGCCGAAACTTACTGTTTTTGAAAATGTGGCTTTTGCCCTTGAAGTGATTGGAGAACAGCCATCTGTCATTAAGAAACGGGTACTTGAAGTGCTTGATCTCGTGCAGCTGAAGCATAAAGCAAGACAATTTCCTGATACGCTTTCAGGTGGGGAACAGCAGCGGGTATCTATTGCCAGATCAATTGTGAACAACCCTGATGTTGTCATTGCTGATGAGCCTACAGGAAACCTTGACCCGGATACGTCCTGGGAAGTGATGAAGACGCTGGAAGAAATCAATAACCGCGGGACAACAGTCGTGATGGCGACACATAACAAAGAAATCGTAAACACCATTAAGAAACGTGTCATTGCAATCGAAGATGGTATCATTGTGCGTGATGAGTCAAGAGGGGAGTATGGTTCTTATGATTAAAATTCTCGGGCGCCACTTGCGTGAGAGTTTTAAATCTCTCGGGAGAAACACATGGATGACGTTTGCATCCATTAGTGCTGTAACCGTTACGCTGATTTTAGTCGGCGTGTTTTTAGTGATTATGCTGAATTTGAATAACATGGCTTCGAATGCTGAAAAACAAGTCGAAATCAAAGTGTTGATTGATCTGACTGCAGATCAGAAGGCACAGGATAAGCTGCAGAACGATATTAAGGAACTGAAAGGCATTCAGAGTGTCACTTTTTCATCAAAAGAAAAAGAGCTTGACCAGCTGGTTGACAGTTTTGGTGACAGCGGAAAATCCCTGACGATGCAGGATCAGGAAAACCCGCTTAATGATGCGTTTGTCGTCAAAACGACAGATCCGCATGATACGCCGAATGTGGCCAAAAAGATTGAAAAAATGGATCATGTGTATAAAGTCACTTACGGAAAAGAAGAGGTCAGCCGTTTGTTTAAAGTGGTCGGCGTTTCCCGCAACATCGGAATTGCGTTAATTATCGGCTTGGTATTTACGGCGATGTTCTTAATTTCCAACACCATTAAAATTACGATTTTCGCAAGAAGAAAAGAAATTGAAATCATGAAGCTTGTCGGCGCGACGAACTGGTTTATCCGCTGGCCATTTTTCCTTGAAGGATTACTGCTTGGCGTATTCGGTTCTGTGATTCCGATTGCACTGGTGCTGAGCACTTATCAATACGTCATCGGGTGGGTCGTTCCGAAGGTTCAAGGATCATTTGTTTCTCTTCTTCCTTATAATCCATTTGTATTCCAAATTTCGTTAGTGCTTGTTGCAATCGGCGCCGTAATTGGAGTATGGGGAAGTCTGACTTCCATCCGGAAGTTTTTGCGAGTATAAAGAGGAAAGAACGTCCCGTTTTCGGGGCGGTTCCAAGGTGTTGACAGAATCCTAAAACGGTTTAACGTTTTAGGATTTTGTCATTTTTTAGCAAGATTAAAACCCCGAAGTCTAGGAGCAAACAAGCATTGGAGCAGAGCGTATGTTGCTCAGGTTTGACAATGAATACGAGGGTTTGTCGACACGCTGAAGCCGTCCTGCTCCCGGGACGGCTTTTCTTTTGCCTTCTTTTTCTTCTATGATTACATGAAATCTCCATCCTTTACATATACTATCTCTAGGTTTTGATAAAGACAGTCTGGCATACAGGAGGAGTAAAGGATGAAGCAAAAAATGATGGCTGTGATCGCAGCGGGTAGCATGCTGTTCGGAGGCGCCGGAGTATATGCGGGAATGAGCCTGCTTGAGATGGATAAGCCCCAGACTGCAGCAGTCCCTGCGACGGCACAAGCTGACTCTGAACGGGATAAGGCTATGGACAAAATCGAAAAAGCGTATGAGTTAATTTCGAATGAGTACGTAGAAAAAGTCGATAGAGAAAAGCTGCTCGAGGGAGCCATCCAGGGAATGCTGTCTACACTAAATGATCCTTATTCTGTCTACATGGACAAGCAGACGGCTAAGCAATTTTCTGATTCTCTTGATTCCTCATTTGAAGGCATCGGGGCCGAGGTTGGAATGGAAGACGGAAAAATTATTATTGTTTCCCCATTTAAGAAATCGCCAGCGGAGAAAGCCGGACTCAAGCCTAATGATGAAATCATAAGCATCAATGGAGAATCGATGGCCGGCAAGGATTTAAACCACGCTGTGTTAAAAATAAGAGGAAAGAAAGGATCCAGTGTTTCCATGAAGATTCAGCGGCCTGGGACGAAGAAGCAGCTGTCATTCCGGATCAAAAGAGCTGAGATTCCGCTCGAAACGGTTTTTGCTTCAGAGAAAAAAGTGCAGGGGCATTCTGTCGGATATATCGCCATCTCTACTTTTTCTGAGCATACCGCGGAGGATTTTGCAAAAGCGCTGGGGAATCTTGAGAAAAAGGGAATAGAAGGCCTCGTTATTGATGTACGCGGCAACCCGGGCGGATATCTTCAAAGTGTGGAAGAAATTCTTAAGCACTTCGTCACAAAGGACCAGCCTTATATTCAAATTGCTGAACGCAATGGAGATAAAAAGCGTTATTTTTCAACATTGGCCCATAAAAAAGCGTATCCTGTCAATGTGATCACGGATAAAGGGAGTGCCTCCGCATCAGAAATTCTTGCCGGCGCATTAAAAGAGGCAGGGCATTATGATGTTGTGGGTGATACGTCTTTTGGTAAGGGAACGGTTCAACAGGCTGTTCCGATGGGAGACGGCAGCAACATCAAATTGACGCTATACAAGTGGCTCACGCCAAATGGGAATTGGATTCATAAGAAAGGAATTGAGCCGACCATTGCGATTAAGCAGCCTGATTATTTTTCCGCCGGGCCATTGCAGCTGAAAGAGCCGCTTAAAGTGGATATGAACAATGAAGACGTCAAGCATGCACAGGTATTATTAAAAGGTCTCAGCTTTGACCCGGGACGTGACGATGGCTATTTTAGCAAAGACATGAAAGAAGCAGTGATGGCTTTTCAGAATCAAAACAAGCTGGATAAAACGGGTGTAATCGACACTCGCACTGCAGATGCATTAAATCAGCTGATAGAAAAGAAAAAATCCGATGAGAAAAATGACTTGCAGCTCCAAACAGCGCTTAAATCATTACTTGTCAATTAAAGGAGATGGTGTTCCATCTCCTGTTTCTTTTTGCTTAATGAAAAAATGAACCATAAGTCACATAAAAAATGAGATTTTGACAAGAAATTTAAAAAACTTTCACAAATAAACATTTATAAAGGACTGTGCTTACCCGATATCAATATATGAGAGAGACTTTCTAACGAGATAATATGTATTTAAAATGAAACTTTTGCAAGTTGCCTAGTCTTTGTTTACTTCATACAATATAGGAAGGTTCTAAAAAGAACAATAATCAGGTTTATGGCAGCTGAACGACAGGAATTAAAGAGTAACGTTAGCGAGAATGCTTGTTGGCACTCCAGTACTGCTGCTTATACTGGCCCGTGCTTATCTGTATAAAGAAAATGGGGGTTCACAATTGAAGAGGGCAAGTATTGTGCGTGAAAAAAAATATTATGAATTAGTTGAACAATTAAAAGACCGAACACAAGACGTAACATTTTCGGCTACAAAAGCACTAAGTCTTCTTATGCTGTTCAGCAGGTATTTGGTCAATTACACGAATGTTGAATCAGTAAATGATATCAACGAAGAATGTGCCAAACATTATTTTAATTACTTAATGAAAAACCATAAGCGATTAGGAATCAATCTGACGGATATAAAAAGGTCGATGCATCTGATCAGCGGGTTATTGGATGTGGATGTAAACCATTATTTAAAGGATTTTTCACTATCGAATGTCACGCTGTGGATGACCCAAGAGAGATAAACCCTCCTGAGGATATCCAAGCCACTTAATATTTGATAGAATATGAGTAACATGTTTGGCTTGAGGCGGTGAAAGATAGTGTCTGTTCAATGGGGAATTGAACTGTTAAAAAGTGCGGGCCTGTTCTTCTTGCACCCGCTTTTCTGGTTCTTTATCATCATAAGCCTGGCTTTCGGCTATGTAAGAATCAAACGGGAACGGAAAACCTTTCATACAAGAATAGCAGATATTTATGATGATCTTAAATTTACGTATACTAAGGGACTGATCCCGGGTCTCCTTTTGTCAGTTGTTTTAGGTGTACTCGGAATCTCAATTCCTCTCGGTTTACTTGCGATTATGGCCGTTATCACTGCTGCGGCAGCACTCACTCTTCGCGCAAACTGGATGTCTGCTGCATATATCGTCAGTGTAAGTATGCTGATAGGTTTTGGACTGCAAGTGTATCAGGCGGAGCCTTTTCTGGAGAGATTCCCGCAAGGATTTGCAGTCGTTTGGCCGGCTATGGGTGTGTTTTTAGGCTTACTGATTATTATTGAAGGAGCGGTTGCTTATCGTTCAGCACATGTGAGAACATCACCGGCACTTGTCGTAAGCAGCCGCGGTTTGCCGATCGGACAGCAGCTGGCAAACCGGATATGGCTTTTGCCGCTGTTCCTTCTCGTACCCGGTAACGGATTAGAATCGCACCTCAGCTGGTGGCCTGTGTTTACTGTACCCGGTGGGTCATTCCATTTTCTATGGATTCCTTACTTTGTCGGATTCGGGCAAAGGGTGCAGGGGTCGCTGCCTGAAACGAGCATAAGGATCACAGCGAAACGCGTTTGTATTCTCGGCCTTGCCGTTACAGTTCTCGGTGCAGCGAGCTTACTGTGGACGCCGCTTGCGGGTGCAGCCGTTTGTGTGGCTGTTTTCGGACGTATTTTTCTGTCCATTAAGCAAAGGGTGAATGATAACGCGGCTCCTTTTTATTTCTCGAAACGTGATCAGGGCTTAATGGTGCTTGGGATTATACCAAACACACCGGCTGAGGATATGGAATTGAAAATCGGGGAAATCATTACGAAAGTTAATGGCATCTCCGTTAAGAATGTTTCTGATTTTTATGAAGCGCTCCAGCATAACCGTGCCTATGTGAAGCTTGAAATTATCGGTTTGAACGGAGAAATTCGGTTTGATCAGCGAGCTTCTTATGAGGGAGAACATCATGAATTGGGTATCCTGTTCGTAAAGGATGACCGTGAAGACGAAGCAGCCGCTTTGTCCGGATCATAAAAGACAGCCCGGCACCGCGAGAAGATGTGGTGCCGGGCTGTTTTTGTTATGCTGAGTTTTTTTCCATCCGTGCCGATTCATCAGATTTGATTCCTAATGAAACAAAAACGCCAATAATGGATACAGCAAAGAGAATCATAAATAGGGTGTGATAACCCGAAATCAGGCCGATTAAGGCTGATGAAATGATGCTTCCGAAATAACGGAAGGTCGAGAAAATCCCGGACGCCACTCCTGACATCCCAGGGTCTACTGTGGCGAGGGAAGACACCTGCATGCTGGTCAGGCCGACTCCGGACGCAAGCCCGCCCAGGATAAGAGAGAGCATGAGGAACAAGACAGAATGTGAGCTGCTCAACAGCAAAAATAATAGATTCGCTCCAGCCATCATGGCAAATGAAAGAAAAATGATTTTTTTTGCTCCCCATTTGTGATGGAGCTGGGCGCCGACCCAGTTGCTGGCCGACATGAATATCGAAAATACAGAGAGCGCCATGCCGCTGTTAGACGTATTAAGCCCAAATTGACTCGTCATGAATAACGGCATGATCAATAAGACGGCATACATCATCAGATTGCTTAATAAGACTGATAGATTGGCATTTGTAAAGGTTGAGCTTTTAAACAGTGTAAAATCAATGATTGGATGCTGTGTACGTTTTTCTCTTCTGAAAAAAAGCGGGACAAAAAGAAGGATCAATACACTGTATAGCGCATAGCCCCATGAAGCCTCATTTTTCGTCAGCAGGATAATCGAAACGATGCTGCCTGCAAGCAAAAGAGAGCCGATAATATCCAGCGGCGCATCAGATTTATTTTCTTTATATTGAGGGAACATGGTTAATGCCGTAAATAAAGCAATGGCGAGAAATGGGATGTTGACCCAAAAAATCGAATGCCAGCTGAAGCTGTCAATCAGTATAGAGCCAATAAAAGGCCCGAGTGCTGCCCCAAGTCCTGCCCCAAGTCCAAAAAATCCAAACACCTTCGGAAGGCGTTTTTCAGAAATAACGTGACGGATAATGGCAATGCTGTTTGGCGTAAGCAGTGCGCCGCCGACAGCCTGCAATGCCCGAAAGACAATCAACAGCAGCAGGCTCGGTGAGAGCGCGCAGCCTAAGGAAGCGACTAGAAAAAGGCCGACGCCCCATAAGTACATTGTTTTATTGCCGTACATGTCACCGAGTTTTCCGGCAATCGGCTGTGTGACTGCCATCACGATTAAATAAACGGTAACCACCCAAGTGATGCTGGCGATAGACTCGTTATACGTATGGGATATAGATGAGAGCGCGACCGCGATCATCGTGGAGTTAATGGGAACCAGGATGGCCCCTAATAATAGCGAGACGATCAGCGCCCATTCTTTTCTTGTACTCATTGTGATCCTCCTTTTTGTTATGCCAAGGAGTTCATCACGAAATTCCTTTGACAAATAGAGCTGTGCTATGCTCCAGCATTTTTTCCTGGGGCATTGAAATTACCCGGTCTCCTAAATGGAGACGGTGAATAAAATAACCGAAAATGATCGACATAAACACGTCGGCATGCTCCTCTTCATCTCCTGTCTGAACAATCCCTTTTTCGCCCATTGTTTTAAGATAATCAACCAATAGCTGTTTCATAGATTGTGGATATTCTGTTACGTGGTTGATGACATCTTGAAACATGGCCGGCTCACGAAAGCTGATTTTAATGATATCTTTTCTATGTTCCAGCTCCTCCAAGAGACAGGTTCCGATATGAAGCAGGTCTTTGTACAAATCGCCATTAGTTTGTTCCAGAATGCTGCTTCTGTTTGGAGAATGCTGAGAAAGCAAAGCCTCGACTAGTCCCTGTTTGTTTTTAAAATTCCTGAAAATCGTCGCTTCACTTACATTTGCTTTTTCTGCAATTTCTTTTGTAGTCGTAGCGCGATATCCTTTTTTGACGAGCAGCTGCATGGCAGCATCAAGAATTCTCTTATTTGTAGGTCTCAATACGTTTCACCTCACGAATATACTGGCAGGACAAGAATACACCTGCTCCGCTTGTATAAGAAAGAGGGAGGACGCATCAGGCACGGCTGACAACCGTAATTTTGCCATTGCTTCCATCAACAGTGATGATGTCTCCGTCCCGAAGTCTTTCCGTTGCTGTACGTGTGCCGAGAACGGCGGGAATGCCGTACTCGCGGGCAATAATCGCAGCGTGTGACAAAATGCCGCCTGTGTCAGTAATAATTGCTTTTGCGTCTTGAAACAGGCTGGTCCATAGCGGTGTTGTCATTTTGCAAACGAGGACATCCCCAGGATTGAATTGAGAAAATTCACTGGCGTCCCGAATGATTTTTACCGGACCTGTTGCAATGCCGCTTGATGCCGCAATACCAAAAATATGATGCTCCGTGTTTTTTTCATCCTCTATCACAGTGCCGACAATATCTTCTGCAGCTTTGAGCTGTTCTTTTGTTGGAGTGCCGAGATAGGCAGGGGCTTGAGCAAGCTCATACTCGTGAAAGGTCTGTCTGCGTTTTTCAGCCTTTTCTTGCAGGGATACAGGGTGAAGAAGCGCGTTTTCCACTTCATCATCATATAAGAACCAAAGGTCTTCACGATTTTGAATGACACCGTTTTCCGCCAGCCATTCACCTATCTTTAGCAAAAAGACTCTCGCCTTGGCATCCAGCATGGCATCAATATAAAAGTGGTGATCATCCTTTATATTTGCAGAGTTCAGCGTCCATTGATAATAACGGTCAAATTCTTTACGCAAATCGGGGTCTTCTATGTTATCCATAAAGTCATTGTATAATTTCTCGCGTTTTTCTTTCGTTTTCTGAAATTCATTGTCAAAATGATAGCCATTGCGGACATAGTTTTGAATATTGGCAAGGGCATAATATGGGTTTTCTGCCCAGGTCTCTTGAATCAGATCATGGCTCTTTACAGATCGCCATCCGTATTCCTGTAAAAATTCATGGAGGTTCTTCAGGAAGTGTCTGCCCTCATCTGTTTGTTCCATTTTTTCCTGCAGATGTTCCGGCTTGGTGTTTTCAAAAATGGACAGCAGATTCGGCTTATCCTGAACTTCAACAGAAAATAGCCATAAGCGGCGGTCTGTTTCAAGTGATTTGTTCATTTTGCCTGTCAGCATTTCGTAGAAATGAGCGTTTTCGGATTCTCCTTGAATTAGCTGGTACATCGCTTGCAATTTGTTTGTTAGAAGAATTTGCGGAAAAACGATATTGAAGTGCTCCTCATAAGCCGTAAGATAAAAGGCCTTCAGTTTTTGAAAAGCATCCAGTGCACTTTCTGCGGTATGCTCAGTTTGTGAGAGCTGGTCAAGCGTTTTATAAAATGGGAGATATGTGTGATTGATGATGTCATACATACGCTCCGATAATATTGGGAAAAGCTCTTTGCCGCAGTTTTCAGAAGGCAGCTGCTGTCCGCCCTGGCTTTTGGAATAAATATGTCCGCGATAAAGTTTTACTTCTTCAACAACTACACCAATCGGGAACTTTTGCATGCTCCTCTTCAAGCCATACTCCAACGCAGGTACGATCAAGGATGAAAATAACGGGCTCACCGGGCCTTCAATATGTGACTCCATGTTGAGCCAGAAATCATTCATATCAGCATCTGTAATCATGAAGCTGCGTTCTTCTTCTGCCGCTTTTTCGTCCTGTTCAATGGTTGTAATCGGGCGGGCCTGCAGAAGGTATACGTGATGATCAGCGATTCCGAATTCTATATCGACTGGATATCCGTACAGGTCTTCGGTTTTTTTCGTGATTTCAGCCAGTTCAATTACTTGATCATCTGCAAGGCAAAAACGGCTGCGCATATCTTCGCTCGTTTCTTTTTCGGTGATTCCTGCTGCTGCAGCCTCCATATAGATTTCCTTTGCACCTATTTCTTTCTGAATCTCAAACGAAGATTTATTGACTATAAATGTGTCTGGGGTGACACTTCCTGACACGACAGCCTCCCCCAAACCATAGCTGGCGCTGATTAACAGCTCCCTATCATCATGGGTAACAGGATTACGGCTAAAAATAACACCTGATACCTCTGAATGGATCAGGCCCTGAACGACAACTCCCATTAACGGCTCTGCGATGTGGTTATTCATTTTTTTCTTATAGCTGCTGACTCGGCCGGAGAAAAATGAGGCCCAGCACTCTTTCACTTTAGTTAGAAACTCTTCCTCTGTTTTAATATTTAAATAGGTTTCATATTGACCCGCGAATGAAGCGCCTTCTAAATCTTCCGAGGCAGATGAAGAACGCACGGCAACGGATCGGTATGATTCTCTCAGCTTGTAAAAGGAACTTGTCAGTTCATGTTTCAGTTCTTCAGAAAATGTTCCGGCGATGATCCCGCTTTCGATGTTTTCGCTAGTTTCATGGAGCTGGTTATCCTCCATAAAACGGGCAAGTGCATTCGTCTGAATAATAAACCCGTTCGGAACAGGAAGACCGTGTTTGGCCAATTTAATCAAGTTCATGCCTTTTGCTCCTGCAAGCTGGCTGGACTCTTCTGCTTGGCGAAATAATACAGAATACATATTTGAAACCCCTCTTTCCTTCATATTGTTTTTCTCTCTAGTCTTTTATGACGGAGCCTGTGTTCAAAAAAATGATAGTGAACACTATCATTCAATTGTAGGTATTTAGGAAAATGCTGTCAAACGCAGAAAGTCCTAATTAAAATGAATAGTTAAGTTAGTTAGATTATCATGAAAAATACGGCCGTACTGGTGCAGTGTGCCTATTTTTCTTTTATTCTCGGAATTTGGCAGCGGGCATGAATATGCAGCTGAGGTTTATGACTTCATAAAAAAATGCCGCTGATTGGAACAGTGGCAAAATGAAAGAGGTGCTTGTTGTGCTGTTATCGGCACCAAAATGCAATACGGTGATTGATTTTGGCTGAAAAAGGGTATGTTGTAGAAAGAGGGAACGATTGCACGATTGTCCGATTCTTCATTTTTTACTATAATCAGATCAGATGAAGAATCCCTGAGGAGGGTTTTTGTTGATTACAAAAGCCGTTTTTGCAATGTTTTTCCCTTTTATGCTTGTTGTTCTTTTTACAAGAGTCACCTTTAATCATTATGTAGCGATTGCTCTAACTGCTGCATTGCTGTTTGCTTCTTATTTAAAAGGCTATACAGAAACGTATTTTATTGTAGGATTGGATGTTGTGTCTCTTGTGGCTGGCGGACTGTATATGGCCAAAAAAGCTGCTGAGAAAAAAGAAGAATAAATCGGACATAATGAATATAAAGACTGAATTCCTGCTTTTACGTTTTAAAAGCAGGTTTTTTATACACGAAAACAGCTGGAAATAAAAAACCACCGAACTTTAGTTCGTGTTTTTAGTGATTTTGCATTCCATTGTGTTACTATATCTATAGGAAGATTTCGTTAAAGAAACGGAGGCTTATTTTGTGAAAGATCGCTTTGAGTTAGTCTCGAAATATCAGCCCCAGGGAGATCAGCCGAAAGCCATTGAAAAACTTGTAAAAGGAATTCAGGAGGGCAAGAAGCACCAGACTCTGCTGGGAGCGACAGGAACGGGCAAAACATTTACGGTGTCCAATTTGATTAAAGAAGTCAATAAGCCGACGCTCGTAATTGCCCATAACAAAACCCTCGCCGGACAGCTTTACAGTGAGTTCAAGGAATTTTTCCCGAACAACGCTGTCGAGTATTTTGTCAGCTACTACGATTATTATCAGCCGGAGGCGTATGTGCCTCAAACGGATACGTTTATAGAGAAAGACGCAAGTATTAATGATGAAATAGATAAATTAAGACACTCCGCAACATCATCTCTGTTTGAGCGGAGAGATGTCATTATTATTGCGAGTGTGTCTTGTATATATGGCCTCGGTTCGCCTGAAGAATACCGGGAAATGGTTGTGTCACTGCGACCTGAAATGGAAATTGAGCGCAACGAGCTGCTCAGAAAACTAGTAGACATCCAATATGCCCGCAACGATATCGACTTTCAGCGTGGTACATTTCGTGTGCGCGGAGATGTAGTGGAAATCTTCCCGGCATCCCGTGATGAACACTGTATCAGAGTTGAGTTTTTCGGTGATGAAATCGAACGGATTCGGGAAGTGGACGCCCTGACAGGAGAAATTCTCGGCGACCGTGATCATGTCGCGATTTTCCCTGCATCCCACTTCGTAACGCGGGCAGAGAAAATGGAGAAAGCGATTCAAAATATCGAGGAAGAGCTTGAGGAGCAGCTGAAGGTCATGCATGAAAACGGCAAGCTGCTTGAAGCGCAGCGTTTAGAACAGCGGACTAGATATGATCTTGAAATGATGCGGGAAATGGGTTTCTGCTCCGGCATTGAAAACTACTCAAGACATTTGACACTTCGGCCTCCGGGTTCAACACCGTATACGCTTCTTGATTATTTCCCTGACGATTTTATGATCGTGGTAGATGAGTCGCATGTGACGATTCCTCAGGTGCGCGGCATGTTTAATGGAGATCAGGCGCGGAAACAGGTGCTGGTGGATCACGGTTTCCGGCTTCCGTCAGCGCTTGATAACCGTCCGCTCCGGTTTGAAGAATTTGAAAAGCATATGCACAATATCGTGTATGTATCAGCAACACCAGGCCAGTATGAGATTGAGCATACGGATGAAATGATCGAGCAGATCATCCGTCCGACAGGCCTTCTTGACCCGCTTATTGACGTGCGCCCGATCGAAGGCCAGATTGACGATTTGATCGGCGAAATTCAAGCAAGAATCGAGCGGGATGAACGGGTCCTCGTGACAACCTTGACGAAGAAAATGTCAGAGGATCTGACCGATTATTTAAAAGAAATCGGCATTAAAGTAAACTATCTGCATTCAGAGATTAAGACGCTTGAACGGATTGAAATCATCCGCGATCTGCGCCTTGGCAAGCATGATGTACTTGTCGGCATCAACCTGCTGAGGGAAGGGCTCGACATTCCCGAAGTATCTCTCGTTGCGATTTTGGATGCGGATAAGGAAGGCTTCCTACGGTCTGAGCGTTCTCTGATTCAGACCATCGGACGGGCAGCAAGGAACTCTGAAGGACGCGTCATTATGTACGCAGATAAAATGACGAAATCTATGGAAATTGCGATTAATGAGACAAAACGCCGCCGCGAGCAGCAGGAGCGGTTTAACGAAGAGCACGGCATTACGCCGAAAACGATCAATAAAGAAATTCGCGATGTCATTCGTGCCACAGTAGCAGCTGAAGATAAAGCGGAATACAAAACAAAAGCCGCGCCGAAGCTGTCGAAAATGACGAAGAAAGAACGCCAGAAAGTCGTCGAACAGATGGAGCACGAAATGAAGGAAGCCGCCAAGGCGCTTGACTTTGAAAGAGCCGCGGAGCTTCGCGATTTACTTTTAGAGCTAAAAGCGGAAGGATGATGAACAAATGGCTATGGATCGGATAGAGGTGAAGGGAGCCAGGGCACATAACCTGAAAAATATCGATGTAACAATTCCAAGAGATCAGCTTGTCGTTATTACGGGTTTGTCCGGATCAGGCAAATCCTCCCTTGCCTTTGACACCATATATGCAGAAGGGCAGAGACGGTATGTCGAGTCGCTGTCTGCATATGCCCGCCAGTTTTTAGGGCAAATGGATAAGCCGGATGTCGATGCGATTGAGGGGCTTTCTCCTGCCATCAGCATCGATCAGAAAACAACGAGCCGCAATCCGAGGTCAACTGTCGGTACGGTTACTGAGATTTATGATTACCTGCGTCTTTTGTATGCGAGAGTAGGGAAGCCTCATTGTCCAGAGCACGGGATTGAGATTACATCGCAGACCATCGAACAAATGGTGGACAGAATTCTGGAATACCCGGAACGGACGAAGCTTCAGGTTCTGGCCCCGATTGTCTCAGGCCGAAAAGGCGCTCATGTCAAAGTGCTCGAACAGATCAGAAAACAAGGTTATGTCAGAGTCAGGATTGACGGCGAAATGGCTGAGCTTTCTGATGATATTGAATTAGAAAAGAATAAAAAACATTCGATTGAGGTTGTCATTGACCGAATTGTGGTGAAAGAAGGCGTAGCGGCCCGTCTGTCAGATTCATTGGAAACGGCGCTCCGTTTAGGTGAAGGACGGGTTATGATTGATGTCATCGGTGAGGAAGAGCTGATGTTTAGTGAGCATCATGCCTGCCCGCACTGCGGATTTTCAATCGGCGAGCTTGAGCCGCGGCTGTTTTCGTTCAACAGCCCGTTCGGAGCGTGTCCAACGTGTGACGGTCTCGGAATGAAGCTTGAAGTGGATGCCGATCTCGTCATCCCCAACCAAGAATTATCATTGAAGGAGAATGCAGTCGCCCCTTGGACACCGATCAGCTCACAATATTATCCTCAGCTGCTTAATGCGGTCTGCACCCACTACGGAATTGATATGGAAGTGCCGGTAAAAGATCTGCCGAAGCATCAGCTGGATAAAGTGCTGTACGGCAGTGGAGACGACCTGATTTATTTCCGTTATGAAAATGATTTTGGGCAAATACGTGAAGGTGAAATTCAATTTGAAGGCGTATTGCGGAACATTGAAAGACGCTATAAGGAGACAAGCTCTGATTTCATCCGTGAGCAAATGGAGCAGTATATGTCTCAGAAGGCTTGTCCGACATGCAAAGGCTATCGGTTAAAGAAAGAGGCGCTTGCCGTATTAATTGACGGCCGCCACATCGGCAAAATTACCGAGCTGTCTGTAGCTGACGCACTTGCTTTCTTCAAAAGCCTTACCCTTTCTGAGAAGGATATGCAGATTGCCAATTTGATCTTGCGTGAAATTGTGGAGCGTTTAAGCTTTCTGGACAAAGTCGGCCTTGATTACCTGACATTGAGCAGGGCAGCGGGAACATTGTCTGGGGGAGAGGCGCAGCGCATCAGACTGGCAACGCAAATCGGCTCGCGCTTATCCGGTGTCCTTTATATTTTAGATGAACCGTCTATCGGCCTGCATCAGCGTGATAACGACCGCTTAATCAGCGCACTGAAAAATATGAGAGACCTCGGGAACACGCTGATTGTTGTCGAACACGACGAGGATACGATGATGGCAGCCGATTATTTAATAGATATTGGACCAGGGGCCGGCATTCACGGCGGACAGGTGACGTCTGCGGGTACGCCGGAAGAAGTGATGGAAGATCCAAACTCATTAACGGGCAACTATTTATCAGGGAAAAAGTTCATCCCATTGCCTCCTGAAAGAAGAAAGCCGGACGGCCGATACATTGAAATTAAAGGCGCCTCAGAAAACAATCTGAAAAACGCGAATGCCAAGTTCCCGCTTGGAACGTTCACAGCGGTTACAGGGGTTTCAGGCTCTGGAAAGAGTACCCTCGTCAATGAAATTCTGCATAAGGCGCTGGCGCAAAAGCTTCATAAAGCGAAAGCGAAGCCCGGCAGCCATAAAGAGATTAAAGGCTTGGACCACCTAGACAAAGTCATTGATATTGATCAGGCGCCAATCGGAAGAACGCCGAGATCCAATCCAGCGACATACACTGGTGTGTTTGATGACATTCGTGACGTATTCGCGCAGACCAATGAAGCGAAGGTCCGAGGCTATAAAAAAGGCCGTTTCAGCTTTAACGTGAAGGGCGGGCGATGTGAAGCCTGCCGTGGAGACGGGATTATTAAAATTGAAATGCACTTCCTTCCTGATGTATATGTTCCGTGCGAGGTGTGTCACGGCAAACGTTACAACCGTGAAACGCTTGAAGTGACGTACAAAGGAAAAAATATCTCTGATGTGCTTGATATGACGGTTGAAGATGCTCTTTCTTTCTTTGAAAATATCCCGAAAATCAAGCGTAAGCTCCAAACCCTTTTTGACGTTGGCTTAGGTTATATTACGCTTGGCCAGCCGGCGACAACCTTGTCGGGCGGAGAAGCACAGCGTGTGAAGCTTGCATCAGAGCTGCACAAACGCTCAACTGGACGTACGCTCTACATTTTAGACGAACCAACGACAGGTTTGCACGTCGACGACATCGCCAGACTCCTTGTCGTGCTTCAGCGTTTGGTTGACAATGGAGATACAGTACTCGTCATTGAGCACAATCTTGATATCATTAAGACGGCGGATTACATTGTGGATCTGGGTCCAGAAGGCGGAGCCGGAGGCGGAACCATTGTCGCGTCAGGAACGCCTGAGGAAATCACTGAAGTGGAAGAATCGTATACAGGCCGTTATTTGAAGCCTGTTATGGAGCGTGACAAAAAACGAATGACATCGCTCTTGGAAGCGAAAGAAACGGCACCATCTTAATAATAAAGTTTTTCAGTCGAAGCTTGTCAGCGAGTCCGTAGTTGGGCTTAGCAGGCAAGCTTTCTTTATAGGTTAACGAGATAAGAAATAAATTTGCGATCATTTAAAGCATTTTTTCATATGGGGCAATTTCTTTGGGAAAACACCTAAATGTTTACAAAGTACTGCCGATATATGGGTTGAAGGGTGCACAATGTATTCCATATTAAGCAAAAAAAAGCTTTATATTAAGAATCTACATAACAGCTAGAAGCTTTACTGGAATTACGGTGCGCCAGAAATCGAAGAAAAGGAAGTCTTTGATTTCAAACATATACACATGGAGGTATTTTACACATGAGAATTAACCACAATATCGCAGCACTTAACACACTGAACCGTTTGTCTTCAAACAACAATGCAGGCTCAAAAAACATGGAGAAGCTTTCTTCAGGTCTTCGTATTAACCGTGCGGGAGATGACGCAGCGGGTCTTGCGATCTCTGAAAAAATGAGAGGACAAATCAGAGGTCTTGAAATGGCTTCTAAAAACTCTCAAGATGGAATCTCTCTTATCCAAACAGCTGAGGGTGCATTAACTGAAACTCATGCGATCCTTCAACGTATGCGTGAACTTACTGTTCAAGCAGGAAACACAGGAACTCAAGACACTACTGATTTATCAGCCATCCAAGACGAAATGGACTCTTTAATTGAGGAGATCGGTGGGCAAGATGGAAGTAAAGGTATTGCGGACCGTACGCAATTTAACGGTAAAAACCTGTTAGACGGTTCTTTTTCAGAAGCAAGCGGTAAAAAGCTTACATTCCAAATTGGAGCGAATGGCGGACAGCAGTTAAGTGTAAACATTGAGAGCATGAAAGCTGAAGACTTAGGTTCAGACGCTATTAAAATCAAAGATATTAAAGTAACAGATTTCACAACTAATTCATTTGACGATCAACTTGCAGCTATCGATGCAGCAACGAATCAAGTATCTGCCCAACGTGCTAAACTTGGTGCGGTACAAAACCGCCTAGAGCACACAATCAATAACTTAAGCGCTTCTGGTGAAAACCTTACAGCAGCTGAGTCTCGCATCCGTGACGTTGACATGGCGAAAGAGATGAGCGAGTTCACAAAGAACAACATTCTTTCTCAAGCTTCTCAAGCGATGCTAGCACAAGCGAACCAACAGCCACAAAACGTACTTCAATTGTTACGTTAATTTCTGAATGGCTATCTTTCTTTCTGGTAGTCACAGCTTGCCGACAGAGTCCATTAGTTGGATATGCCGGCAGGCTTTTTTTGTTACAATCATTATGTGACAGCGGAAAATCATTTGTTTCTTTAAAATGAAAAAGGCAGGATATTGTCATCTAACCTTTAGCTTGGTTTCAGTTATAATGAATGCAACTTTCTCCGCAGTTAAAAAGTCTTCTTGTACAGCTGCTTGCTTACGCTCATTAAATCTTGAACGATATGCGTGTTGCTGCTGTCGAGCAGTACTTTTATATATTGAATATCGTGAGAGATTGGAAAAGGTCCGTGGATTTGTTCAAGCTCAGCGATCATTTCACGGTTCATTCTTTTTTGTTCACGAATCAGCTTTAAAACCGACTCTTGTGTTACTGTATAGTCACTGGGATCTTTCTCCATTGCTTGTCCAGCCTCCTTGATTGCCGTAAGCTTTTTACATATTGTAATCGGTACAGTCGGAAGATTCTACTTCTAAAACTTTTTAAAATCCAATTTCCGTAAATCGAAGCATGTCTAAAGAATGAATTTGAAACCCTGAAGAGGTTTTAAACGTATGAATAAGTAAAACGTCCCTGATCTTTTGTCATGGACAATTCACAATAGGAGTGTGGAATGAATTGAACCGTAATCAAGCTATTATTGCATCACTTTGTTATTTTAGTGTGTTCATTGCGCCAATCATTGTGCCGATTGTCGCTTATTTTGTTGTAGATGAGAAAGAAACAAAACGCCATGCGATCCGTTCTCTTATTTCTCACATTGTTCCTTTTGCCGGCTGGCTGGTCCTTTTTATTGCTATTCTGGGTGGAGCCATTGCCATTGATGGTGACAGCCTGCTGCCTGTATTTGTGATCATTGGGGGAGCGGTTATTTATTTCTTAGTTGTTATTGGCATAATGATTTGGAATGTGATTCAGGGCATTAAGGTGCTTCGTGCAGCATAAGTAGACAATGGGGAGGAGATCGTAATGAAACAAGAAAAGGAACGTATCCTTAAGCTTGTTGAGGAAGGAAAGCTTACAGCACAAGAGGCGTTGACACTGATTGAAAAGCTTGACAGCGACTACAAGGAAAAAGAAGATAAAATCTCAGCGCTCTCAGTTCATGTACATGACGAGGAAGAGCCGTTTACAGCAGAAAAAAAAGAAAGCAGCAAGCCGTCTTTAGGAGCCAAGCTGTTTGACTGGATTGATTCGGCTGTGAAAAAGGTCAAGGAAGTTGACCTTGATTTGAACTTTGGCCATGCGTATGATGTTCAGCACATTTTTCAATTTAAAGATACTGACTTCTTCAGTGTTGAAATTCAAATTGCCAACGGCAGCGTGAATATCGTCCCTTGGGAAGACGAGGATATCAGAGCGGAATGCCAGGCGAAGGTATATCGCGCTGACAGCCAGGATGCGGCAAGACATGCATTTCTTCAGCATATTGAATGTGAAATCAAAGGAAATAAGTTTTTTATCCGGACTGAGAAGAAAACAATGAAAACCAATGTGACTTTATATATTCCTCAAAAGGAGTATGATAAGATTCGGGTGAAGCTGTTTAATGGTCCGGTCAGAGGGGAACATTTACATGTAAAAGAGTTCTCTGCGAAAACGACAAACGGCGTGCTGTCGTTCTCGCATTTAACAGCCGAAAAAGCCACAGCTGAAACGGCCAACGGGCAAATTAAGCTTGCCAGCCACAGTTGCGGCACGCTAGAGGCGGAAACCATTAACGGATTAATCGATCTCCGTGGAAGAAGCGAATCCATTGACGTTCAAAGCTTTAACGGAAATATAGCGATTCACGTAACAGAATCGGACTGCCGCTCCATTTATACCAAAACAACGACTGGAAATGTGGAGCTTGCAATTCCGGACGATCTTGCAGTGAAGGCAGAGCTAAAAAGCAATCTTGGTTCACTGTCCCATGAATTAATGGATGTTGAGATGCTGAAAGAAAAAAATGATACCATTCAAAAAGAAATGTTGTTCACTTCAAATCAGGTACATGATCAAAGCATCACCGTCTTCTCAGAATCATTAACAGGCGCCATCAAACTAAAGTACTCACAGAGGTGATCAAATGAATAGGCTTTATCGTTCAGAGAAAAACAAGAAAATGGCCGGTGTAGTCGGAGGTCTCGCGGAATATTTCAATTGGGATGCATCACTCCTTAGAGTTATCACTGTCATCTTAGCTGTTATGACAAGTGTTTTCCCTGTTTTGCTCATTTATATTATTTGGATTTTTATCGTCCCGTCAGAAAGGGATATGAAATGACATGGTAAAATGGGCAGTCAGCATTTTGGTAAATGCATTGTTATTAATCGTCATTGATGGATACATTGACTCCATCCATGTCAGCAGCATCGGGGCAGCGATTATCGCCAGCCTCATTTTATCGATCTTAAACGTGCTGATTAAACCGCTTTTGATTATTTTTACACTGCCGGTCACGATGGTGACGCTTGGCCTCTTCTTGTTTGTGATTAACGCCATCACCCTGATGATGACCGCGTCCATTATGGGTGACAGTTTTCAAATTGACGGATTCGGCACAGCGATATGGGCATCTGTTGTCCTGTCAGTGTTCCATTTGCTGATTCAAAAAGGCATTTTAGAGCCGCTGCGAAGGAAATAAAAAAAGCTGCCGTACAGGGGGACTGACCCCCGTTTTTGAGACAGGGATCAAAACACCTTTTAAACAGCCAATTGCCGATAGTTTATCGGTGATTGGTTGTTTAGTTTCGTTTGAATACGAATATTGTTATAATAATAATGAATGTATTCTGTGACAGTGCGTTCTACGATGGTGGTCGTGGTTCGATCAATGCTGTTAAGATAGAACGTTTCAGACTTTAGTGAGGAATGAAACGATTTGATGGAGGCATTATCAGCGGGCGTCCCTTTGCGGGGCATGCTCATGGTAATGCCTTTTGTGTTAACAGCTTTTTGATACTCGTAGGATGTATACACAGAACCTTGGTCACTATGTAACATGCAGTTCTCAGGCAGTGTTGGCAAACTGATCAAGTGTGTCTAAGACAAAGTCTATACGTTCCAATTGCATTCCCGCGGTCACTGCCTGTAAACAGCTGTCCGATCGTTGTGGCAGCTATAAGAGGCAGTGCTGCAGATCCGGCAGCCTGTATCATTCTGAATACTAGAAACAAAGTAAAGTCAGTGGTCACCGCACAGCCGATGCTGGCAGCTGCCGTTGCCATAATTCCGGCAATCAAGACAAAACGCGCGCCTTTAAAATCGATGATGGTCCCTAATATAATTTGCATAATCGCTGTCACAATCATAAAAACTGAGACTGACAGGTTTACCATTGCTGTGGAAACATGGAACGATTCTTTAATAATCGGTATAATAGGTGAATAAATGTTTTGGCTTAAAGACGCAAAAAATGCGCTGAAGCAAACAATATATAAGATCAATACTGCCTTTGACTTCGTTTGAGCCATTGTGTACACCGCCTTTTTGTTTACTTTACAGGTTTGTCCGGAGTCTCGTTGGTTTGTTCTGCTTCAAGTGAAGACGTCAGCTTCTCTAAAAATTTCAATACAGCATGTTGCTCATCTTGTGAGAATGAGTCGAGGAATTGGTAAAAAGCCAGCTCCTTTTTTTTATGCAGTTTCTCATGCAAGTCAAAAATCCGTCTGCCTTTACGGGTTAATTTGAAATACACTTCTTTCTTGTTATCTGTTAGCTGATAGCTGTTAATGAATTCTTCCTTGATCAGTTTTGTGCTGATTTTTGTTACATTCGCCTTCGATAAGGTCATTTTTCTGGCAATTCCTGCGTTGTTAATGGGTTCATGCTGGCCGATACAGTCAATGACATGAATGCTTGTCATGTTTTTAGGAACATCCATCACATCCTTTTCTGCGGCTTCCTTAAAAAACTGCTGAAGTGAAGTGTTCGCTTTTTGTTCATTAAGGTGCAGCAGTCTCACGTATATGTCGTATATCATCTGCTTTGTCAAATCAGACATAGGCAACCTTCTTTCTTAGGGAAATAGTTTACGATGAAACCATAAGTGATATCGTTTACTGATAAACAATTTCATTTTACCTTTTCATGTTTTCGTTGTCAATTACTGGTGTTTAAGCTTTGTTTGGTATTGTGTCATGCTGAATATGGGTGTGAAAAGTGTATGTGAAATGTGATATTTACATCTACTTTCAAAAAATTGGTGCGGGTTATAATAATTAATGTTTACTAGTAAACATTAATTATGTTGTGCATTTTGAAAAATGAAAATAGAAGTTTGACTCTTAACATAATTCGCTTAGAAACTTTAAGTGCTGCCTGCCATTCGCCTTGTTCAGTTGTGCCAGTTGTTCCAACTCATTTTTGAGGCGTATTTTGGCTGGTATGTATACCGGAAACAAAGTGAAGCTGGGTCAATGCCCATTCTTTTCTAAGGTGTTAGAGATGCTCTGAGGACATGTCGCGGGACGGTATCTGCACCTTTTGCATGAAACGTTTATCCCTTTTTAATGCGAATTGTTGTATCGCTTGAAATAATTCATCATGAATGCTGGTGTCCATCAATTTGCCTCTCTGATTTAGTTGTTAACTGGTTAACTATCCTTGGTTTAGTGGGTAATAGTGGAATGCTCAAGAGGCAGACGCTTTTTTGTCCTTTATGCACAAAAATGAACTCATAACCTTCCCTGTTGAGACGCAAAATACATGAAAAGGGAGGTGCTTTGATGAGGAAATACACTGTTATCGCTTCTATATTCATGTCTTTTCTTTCTGTTTTGTCTGGCGGCCATCATGAACCGAAAGCTGTTCCTGTTATAAAACAGGAACCATTCCAAACGCCTCATTACATACCCTTGCTTGAAAATCCTCCTCAAATCGATGTGAAAGCTGAAATGAAAAGCAATCTGATGATTGAGACTCAAGTGCGTGACAATGAGTATCAAGCATTTTCTGCCTTTTTGTTTTATAAACAAAGTAATGAGCTGGGCTACAAAATGGTGCCGATGGATCCGACACCCGGAGCGGTCCGCAAGTTTTTCGCACAAATTCCGAAACGATTGATTTGGAACAGCGAGCTTGAGTATTACATTGTGGTATCCAATGGGAAACAGCGGGTCGAGTCAGAGATGAGAAAACTAAAGCTCGAAGGATATCAGGCTGATCTTGCCCATATTCCGGAGCTTCTGATCACAGAGCTAGCGGTTGATACAAAGAACATTGGACGTGCAGACGGTTATGAATTTATGGAGATGTATAATACGACTGACAGAACGATTGATTTTAAAGATTATCACATCCGTTACCGCTACCCGAAAGAAGGGCCTGACTCCGATCTGATTTGGAGACCGGAAAAAAAGATCACGATTCCATCCGGTGAAACGTGTGTGGTTTGGCTGAAGCCTGCCGGACATCCAGAGTTGACGACGGAGGATTTCAATCGGTATTATCAGACACAATTAACGGAAGGGAAAAATCTTGCGGTGATTGAAGAGACAGAGGGCATGGCCAATACCAGACCGCGGGCAGTCGTGATATCGACGAATACAGGAAAAGATATTTCGGTTGCGCATTATCGCAAACCTGCGCTGCGCCAGCTGTCGTCTGTGCTTTACAAGTATCCGCTGGACGGTACCGCAGAACTTCTCAATATTTCAATCGGAGAAAAGAATCCGTCCCCCGGAACCGTATTACAGGCGCAGGTGCCTAAGCAGAAACGAAAAATCAAGCTTGATAAAGAAAAACCAGTCATTGAGGATTTGACTGACCGCAAGCCTGTCCGTCCTGCTGAAAGCATTGAGCTGCGTGCTGACATACGAGATCACAGTCTTGTGAAAACGGCGGCTTTCTACTATCGGACAGATGAAAATAAACCGTTTAAGCGCATTCTCGCTGAAAAAGACCGCAACGACAATCTCTATCATTATATTGTGTATTCGCCTGAACTGATCGGGAAGGATCAGCTTGAGTATTACGTGACTGCAGGAGACGGGATCAATGAAGCAAGAACCCCGGTCAAAATGATTGATATTAAGCAAACAAGCAAGTCGCACGGTTTGCGGATGAATATTGAAAACAGAGACACGCTGTCGGGAACTCAGTTTCTAAAAGCGACAACAGACGGGCGCATTGGCAGCATGAAGCTGTGGATTGACGGAAAAAAACAAGTGACAGAGCCCGCTATGGAAAAAGAAGTGTATTTTGCGTTCGATACGAGAAAAACAAATCTTTACTTTAAAAATGCGGTAACGATGGAAGGCAAAGTGTTAAAGGTGTTCGATGATACGACAAATAAATACCGCACCTATTCCGTTCCATTGCCGGAGACGCTGCTTCGTAAAGGGAAGCAGCTGCAGCATATTACGATACGGTCAGGCTCAAAGGTATCGCCGTTTGATACGGCTGAAAACCGTGATGATTTCTTAGTCAAAAACGCCCGCTTGGTATTATCAGATGGTACGGTAATCAGGGATCAGAGGGTTTCTCCTGAGAAGGAACTCTTTATTGGAGATAATCAGCGATCGCATAAAAGCTGGCAATTTCAATTCAATCTGCCTGACGGATTGTTTACGTCACAGCTGCTGGAATGGGATACATCAAAAATTTCTGAAGGCGTTCACCATATTCAAGCAAGTGACGGCAAGGAAAATGTAAGCTTGGTTGTGCGGGTGGATAATTCAGGGCCTCACATTGAGCCAAATATCACTGAGGGACAAACGTACAAAGGAAACCTCATCCTGCAGGCGGATATGTATGATAAATGGAGCAAAATTGAGGAAGCGGAGGCCTCTTTAGATGGTGAAAGCATTACACTCCCATACCATACGTCATCTTCTGAACTTTCGCCGGGAAAACATTCGCTAAAAGTGACAGCGACGGATCTAGCGGGCAATAAAACAGTTGTTGAGCGGACGTTTAAAACAGAACGAGAGCATCCAGATCAGCCGGAGGTCATAGACAGCGAAGCCGGCACGCATAGCGCTAAGCTCTCTGTGCGGGTGAAGGATCCGACGAATGATGCCATGGATGTCGCTTTTTATAGAGGGTTTCAATATACAGCGCGAAACAATGTGAAAATATTTAAGCATGCGTCACTGACTGAACCGCCGAAAAGCTTGGTGCTGGAAAGTGAGACTCCGTTTACGAATAGCGAATTGGAAAGGGTTTCTGCTGCTGACGGAAAAACAGTTTCAACAGAAAAGAAGGAGCTTTTCCCTTATCATCGCTTTGAAGTGACGGTTGATCCGTCAATTGATGAGAATGACTTGGCAGAAGCAGTCTGGAAGGGAAGTTCTTTGCCGGGGAGAAAGGTGACAATGTATGTTTGGAATTATCGGACAAACGAGTGGCAGACGGTTGACAGCTTTGTTGCCAAGAGTGACAAACCGTTTGCGCTGAAGGCGTCTGTGATCGCCTCAGATTTTGTGCGGCAGTCGAAGCTGAATGTGATCGTACAGGATGAAATTCCTCCAGCGAAGGATAAGTACACATTTGTCTGGATGTCTGATACACAGTATTACGCCGAAAGCTATCCGCATATTTTTGATAAACAAACTGAATGGATAAAGGATCGTCAAAAGCATCTCAATATCAAATATGTGTTTCACACGGGTGATATTGTAGATGATTCTGCTGATATCAGACAGTGGAAAAACGCGAATCGGTCAATGTCCGTTTTGGATAAAAGAGGGATTCCTTACGGGGTGCTGGCCGGTAACCACGATGTCGGGCATAAGGACGGATCCTACAGGGCGTTTGGCAAATACTTTGGCAGTGATCGTTTTGATAAAAAATTGCATTTTGGCGGTTCCTATAAAAATAACCGCGGACATTACGACCTGATTTCAAGCAATGGCAATGATTATATCATGCTGTACACGGGGTGGGGCATTACCAATGAAGACATCGCGTGGATGAATCAGGTACTGAAGAAGCACCCTGACCGGATGGCTGTTTTAGCTTTTCATGAGTATTTGCTGGTTAGCGGAAATAGAAGCCCGATTGGAGAGAAAATATTTAAAAAAATTGTGAAGCCGAATCCAAATGTCGTGATGGTGTTAAGCGGACATTATCATAGTGCGATGAGAAAAACTGATGAGCTTGATGATGATGGTGATGGAAAACCGGATCGCCTCGTGCATCAAATGCTGGCCGATTATCAGGGGGGGCCAGAAGGCGGGCAAGGGTATTTGCGTTTGCTGCAATTTGACCAGGCGAATGATATGGTGCATGTGTCGACGTACTCTCCACATTTACAAGATAAAAACTATTATGATACTGATACCTATGGCAACAAGGATGAGTTTACCCTTTCGCTTGATTTGAAGCCGAGGATTAAAAAGGTGGAAACCGATTATTTTGAGTGTAATGTATATACCAATGAAGAGCTTGGAAAACGGGAGCAAGTGAAGAGCGGGGATACTGCTGAATTCCGCTGGGATCATCTTGAGCCGCATTCGGTTTATTATTGGTATATCTTTGTAGAAGACAGTTTTAACGGCAAAACGAAATCACCGATCTGGAAGTTCAAGACGAGAAAAGAAACATATCGTCCTGCGCCAGACCAGTTAGATTTTCGCCATGTCTCCAATCCTTAAAAAAGGTTGGAGATTTTTTTATGAAAGCCGATCCATATAATGGACAAATGTATAACGATCGCCTCTGTATACAGATTTGGCGTGTTCAAAAGCAGTTCCGTTCTGTAAATATGTTGTTCGTTTGATTAATAGGACAGGCGCCTCCTTTTGAATGCCGAGAATACTTGCTTCTTCAGATGTCGCAACGCTTGGTTCAAGCTCCTGTTTTGCACTGGAAATCGGTATGCTGTTATACCTTTCAATATGCTCGTAAATCGAAGACTGAAAATGCGATTCGTTTAATTCACCTGCAAGCTCAAACGGAATGTGCGATGATTCGATCGCCATCGGAATATCATTTGCCAGTCTCACCCGAGTGATTTTATGGATTGGGGAGGGGTGCCCGCAACCTAATATAGCGGCAAGCTCCTCCGTTGAATCAATAAGCTGGTAATCAATGAGCCTGCTGCCCGGTGTCATCCCGCGGCTTTTCATATCCTCGGTAAAGCTTGTCAGCCCTTGGAGTGCTTGTTCCATTCTTGGCTTGCTGACAAAGGTGCCCCTCCCTTTTAAGCGATAGAGAAAGCCTTCATTGACTAAATTAGAAAGAGCCTGGCGAACCGTCATCCGGCTAATCCCAAATTGTTCGGCATATTCACGCTCAGAGGGAAGAGGCATATCCGGCAGCAGCTCTCCGCTCTTCATTTGGGCTTTTAATTGTTCCATAATCTGATAATAAATCGGAATAGGTGATTGTTTATCGATCTTCATAAGTCATCATGTTCCTTTCAAGGTCTTAATGTCGCTGCTTCACGATCAATCAAAACCGTTACATCGGAATGCAGGTGCAAAGCAGATGCAGGGAAATCTTCACTTATGTCTCCTTCTAACAGCTTTTTCACAGCTTCTGCCTTGCTTCTTCCGGAGATAAGCAGCAGAATGCGCTTGCTTGAGAGAATCGACTGGATTCCCATTGTGAGCGCTTGTTTAGGCACACTGTCTATTGAAGGAAAATATCTGGCATTCGCCTGCCGGGTTTGTTCATTTAAGGTCACAACGTGTGTTCGCGACTTGAAAGGCGTTTTCGGTTCGTTAAAGCCGATATGTCCATTTCGGCCGATGCCAAGAAGCTGAATGTCAGTGCCGCCGAGGGATTCGATTACTTGTTCATACCGTCTGCATTCGGCGTCCAGGTTGTCTGCATTCCCATTCGGGATAAAATGCCGGCTTGGCTGGCTATCGATATGCTGAAAAAAACGATGATTCATATAGAAGTGATAGCTGTTCGGGTCATTGCTTGAAAGTCCGGCGTATTCATCCAAATTAACCGTGGTGACGTTTTGAAATGAGAGATTCTCAGTTTGGTGCAGGCGGATCAGCTCGCGATACGTGCCTTCCGGTGTGCCGCCTGTCGCTAAACCGAGAACAGCGTCAGGTTTTTCCTTGATTGTGTCTGCCACTATTCTGGCTGCTTGTTTGCTTAGCTCTTCATATGTTCGACATTCCATTACTTTCATATCTGGTCAGCCTCCTTGGATATAAATGCAATGTTTCCGCGGCAAATGGTGAGAATCACCTCGCAATCACTGCTGACAATGACAAGGTCCGCATCTTTTCCTTCTGTCACACTGCCTTTTCGGTCAAAGATGCCCAGCTGTTTGGCCGCGTTTGCAGAAGTTATATTAGCTATATCCGTCCAAGAACAGTTTGTAAACTCACGCATATGCCGTGCACCTTCGTTCATTTTGAGGATCGAACCGGCAAGTGTTCCGTCTGAAAGAAGAGCTGTTTTTCCTCTTACCGTCACACTTTGGCCGCCGAACTCATATACGCCGTCTTTCAGGCCTTTTGCCCTCATGGAATCGGTAATTAAAATGAGTCTGCTGCTGCCTTTTGCCAGAAAAGCTAGCTTTGCCGCTAAAGGGTGGGAGTGGATGCCGTCGGCGATAAGCTCTGTCACAAACCCATCATGGGCCAGCGCTGTTCCGATTACCCCGGGCTCTCGGTGATGAAACGGGCTCATCGCGTTGTAAAGATGGGTCATATGGCTCGCGCCTGCTTTCGTGGCCTCCGATAGTAATGCGGAGTCAGCATCTGTATGCCCCATCGACGCAATAATCGATTCGTCTTTCAAATAGCGGATCAGTTTAAAATGCTTGTCCTCTTCCGGCGCGAGTGTGACAATTTTGATCAGTCCGCCCGCCTCCTTCTGCCACTTTTTGAAAAGCGCAACATCCGAAGGCCTGATCCATTCCTTTGGCTGCGCCCCGGCTCTTTTAGGTGAAACAAAGGGGCCCTCTAAATGGATGCCGAGCAGTTCCGCGCCTAAAGAGGATTCCTCAGCTGCTTTCCAATCTCTTGCATTCACCAAAGCTTGAGAAATGTGCCCATGTTCCTGAGTAATCGTTGTTGCTAAAAAGCTCGTCGTGCCTTCTTCGGGCAGCCTTGACGACATGGTGTCAAGGGCTGAAAAGCTTGAATCCATTGTATCTGCGCCATAGCCGCCGTGAATATGAATGTCAATCATCCCGGGAAGCAAAACGGAATCTGCCGGTGCTTGAATCTCTTTTGAATAAGGCTCTTTAGGCCGTTCTGTTGAGACTGTGCTGATTTTTCCTTCGTTGATTCCGACATAACCATTTTGGTTTACTTCATTTTCTGTCACGACCGCGATGCCTTTAATAAGAAGACTTTCTGCCATACATGATCCGCCTTTCTGGAATATGAATACATTTATTTTACTCCTTTTCAGACTAGTGATCTAGACCAGCTAAGCCGTTTTCCAGTCTTTTATAAAATCTGTTTTAGGTTCAAGCGCGAAAGTGATAAAATGAAATTATTGTGAGCAAGCTCGGGGAAGCCCGGAACAGGAGGAACATATCGTGGCAAAGGTTCGCACAAAAGACGTAATGGAACAGTTCAATTTGGAATTAATCAGCGGAGAAGAAGGAGTTAACCGCCCGATTACAATGAGTGACTTATCTAGGCCAGGCATTGAAATTGCCGGTTATTTTACATATTACCCGAGAGAGCGCGTGCAGCTTCTCGGAAAAACAGAGCTTTCTTTCTTTGAACAGCTGCCGGAAGAGGATAAAAAGCAGCGAATGGATTCTCTGTGCACGGATGTAACACCAGCTATTATTCTTTCTAGAGATATGCCTATCCCGCAGGAGTTGATTGACGCTTCTGAGAAAAACGGCGTGCCTGTCCTCAGATCGCCGCTGAA
This sequence comes from Bacillus sp. C28GYM-DRY-1, assembly GCF_030519405.1. Lineage (NCBI taxonomy): Bacteria > Bacillati > Bacillota > Bacilli > Caryophanales > Bacillaceae > Bacillus > Bacillus sp. C28GYM-DRY-1. Next base: position 135,828 of record NZ_JAUMKF010000002.1, on the reverse strand, counting down.
AACGACAAGGCTGTCAAGCCGGCTGACCAACTTCCTTGAGAGCAGGCTTGCGCCAACCACAGCCATTCACGGTGTGCTTGTGGATATATACGGCGTCGGCGTACTGATCACAGGAAAGAGCGGCGTCGGAAAAAGTGAAACTGCGCTGGAGCTTGTGAAAAGGGGGCACCGTCTTGTTGCCGATGATTGCGTTGAAATTCGGCAGGAGGATCAGGATACCCTTGTCGGAAACGCTCCTGAATTAATTGAGCATCTCCTTGAAATCAGAGGGCTTGGCATTATCAACGTAATGACACTGTTTGGTGCCGGCGCGGTCAGAAGCAATAAACGAATTACGATTGTCATGAATCTTGAACTTTGGGAGCAGGGCAAGCAATACGACCGTCTCGGGCTTGAGGAAGAAACCATGAAAATCATTGATACTGAAATTACAAAACTGACGATTCCCGTCCGTCCGGGCCGAAATCTCGCAGTCATCATCGAAGTGGCAGCAATGAACTTCAGATTGAAGCGGATGGGGCTGAACGCCGCTGAGCAATTTACCCATAAGCTGGCGGATGTCATTGAAGACAGTGAACAAGACGAATAGGAGTTGGCGTTAAATGAATGAAGCGATAGAACCACTCAATCCGATAGCGTTTCAGCTAGGGCCGATGGCTGTCCATTGGTACGGAATTATTATCGGTCTCGGCGCTTTGCTTGGGCTTTGGATTGCGATGAGGGAAAGTGAGAAACGGGGGCTGCAGAAAGATACGTTTATCGATCTTGTCCTGTTTGCCATTCCGATTGCGATTATTTGCGCACGAATTTATTACGTTGTATTTGAATGGGATTATTATGCGGCACATCCCGGAGAAATCATTAAGATTTGGAAGGGCGGCATTGCCATTCACGGCGGATTGATCGGCGCCATTTTAACAGGCTATGTATTCTCAAGAGTGAAAAACCTTTCGTTCTGGAAACTTGCGGATATTGCCGCGCCAAGCATTTTACTCGGCCAGGCGATCGGCCGCTGGGGAAACTTCATGAATCAGGAAGCTCACGGTGAGGCAGTCAGCAGAGCCTTTTTAGAAAGCCTGCACCTGCCTGAATTTATCATCAATCAAATGTACATTGATGGACAATATTATCACCCTACTTTTTTATATGAATCACTGTGGAGCCTTGTCGGCGTCATCGTTTTACTAATTTTGCGTAAAGCAAATTTGCGTAGAGGCGAGATGTTCTTGATCTATATCATTTGGTATTCAATTGGACGATACTTTATTGAAGGAATGCGGACTGACAGCCTTATGCTGACAGATGCTCTTCGCATCGCTCAGGTGATTTCAATCGTATTGATTGTTTTGGCTGTGGCTGCCATCATCTTCAGACGCGTTAAGGGATACTCGAAGGAGCGATACGCGGAGTAGACGTCAACAAAGGGGGATGAGGGATGAAGAAGATCTTTCTGGCCGGTCTTTCGGCGGGTCTTCAAACAACATGGACACTCGGTAAAGTCATTTTCCCGGTAACACTATTGGTCACTTTGCTTCAGCATACGCCTGTCATGGATTGGCTGATACGTCTCATCACACCGGTTATGGGCTTTTTCGGGCTTTCAGGTGAAGCAGCTATTCCACTTGTATTGGGAAATATGCTGAATCTGTATGCCGGAATTGCCGGAATTTTGACATTGGATTTATCTGTGAAGGAAGTCTTTATTTTAGCTGTCATGCTTTCATTCTGTCATAACTTGATTGTCGAATCGACAGTTGCCGCGAAGGTCGGCATCAAAATTGGCGTTATTTTGGCGGTGCGTATCGGTTTGACTGCTGTGTCAGCGATTGTCATCAACCTCATCTGGCACGGCGGACAGGAAACGGCACAGTACGGTTTTATCACCGCGAAGAGTGCGGCGCCTGACGGCTGGCTGGCAATGCTGGCCGAAGCTTTAACGAAAGCTGGACTTGGTGTTTTGCAGCTGGCGGCAATAGTGATCCCGCTAATGATCATCATTCAGTATTTAAGAGATTTAGGCTGGCTGCATCGGTTTTCGAGATGGCTGTCCCCGTTTACGCAGCTGCTCGGCATGAATAAGAATACATCCATGACAATGGTGGCGGGACTGACGATCGGTCTGGCCTATGGAGCGGGTGTCATGATCAAAGCTGTCGAGGATGACGGCGTGAGCAGACGGGATATGACATTGGCATTTATTTTTCTCGTTGCCTGCCACGCGGTCGTAGAAGATACACTTGTCTTTATTCCGCTCGGTATACCGGTCTGGCCTCTTCTTCTCATACGTGTCACCACCGCAGTGCTGCTGACAATGGCTATTGCGCATACATGGAAAAAAAGGAAACCCTCAGCGGTTGGAAAGGAAGCAATATGAGTGACAAACAAGTAACGACGATTCTGTTTGATTTAGACGGAACTCTTATTAATACGAATGAATTAATTATCGCGTCCTTTTTGCATACACTGGAGCATTATTATCCGAGCAAGTATAAACGAGAAGACGTTCTAGCGTTTATCGGGCCGTCCCTTTTTGACACATTCTCCTCCATGGACGCTGATAAATGCGATGATATGATCGCCATGTACAGAGCGTACAATCATGACATGCATGACACACTTGTGACTGAATATGAAACGGTGTATGAAACCCTGGATGCATTAAAAAAAGCCGGCTTTAAATTAGGGATTGTGACAACGAAAGTAAGAGATACTGTCAATATGGGCCTCAAGCTGACTGGAATCGGCGAATTTTTTGAAACGGTCGTTACCCTTGATGATGTGACGATGGCAAAGCCTGATCCCGAGCCTGTGCTATTAGCGCTGAAACAGCTAGGAAGCGAGCCGGCGGAAGCCATTATGGTCGGAGATAATTACCATGATGTGCTGGCAGGGAAAAACGCCGGAACAAAAACGGCCGGGGTCGCATGGACGATTAAAGGGCCGGAAACACTGGCGAAACATGAGCCAGATTATATGCTGGAGAAAATGAGTGATCTACTACAAATCGTTGGAGTGAAGTAATCTGTGAGAAAAACAGATCGTCATCCGGTCTCGGGGGCTAACTCACTATGGCATGTCTATCAAACGGTGCCTTTTTCAAAGGTTGTCAAAAATTTCATTGTCATTCAAATGGCGAGATATACACCGTTTATAGGGATGAAAAACTGGCTGTACCGTACATTTCTGCGGATGAAGGTTGGAAAGCAGACTTCCTTTGCCCTCATGGTGATGCCGGATATAATGTTTCCGGAAAAGATCTCAGTCGGAACAAATACAATCATCGGGTACAATACGACCATTTTGGCCCATGAGTATTTGATTCACGAATATCGGATCGGCAAAGTCCTGATCGGAGACGAAGTGATGATCGGTGCCAACACGACCATTCTGCCCGGTGTGGAAATAGGGGATGGTGCAGTTGTGTCCGCCGGAACACTTGTCCATAAAGATGTGCCTGCCGGGGCTTTTGTCGGCGGAAATCCGATGAGGGTCATCTATACGAAGGAAGAAATGCAAAAAAGATTGAAAAAGCCCGCTGAATAAATATCAGCGGGCTTTTTTATTGTTAAAATTCGTAAATATGCTGAACGCCAACCCATTTTTGGCCGACATTTGAGTAGCGTGTATTTGTCATTCGAACCGTGCTTGTTTTGCTGTCTGTCCGGAATATCGCTTCTTTCATATTCGTGATGGTGCACTTGTCAATGATCACATCGACGTGGAAGGTTGAACCGCCAAGCTGTCTAATGAGCTTTCCGCCATTGTCCGCCGTGAAGTTGTTCACTGTGAATGTGCTGGCTTTATTGATTTGGAAAATTTTATCTGACGCTTTTTGGGCTGAGCCGCCGTCAATGGTCACTTTTCCTTCCTTCTTCACCGTTAACGCATCCTCGCCAACATCTTCCCACTTCACATTCTGAATGTTAACGTTACCATAAGTGTGCACGCCATCAGCAGCAGGTGTGCCGAGCACCACATTTTTTAGTGTTGCTCCATCCTCCACACGGAAAACAGGTTTCTGGTTCTCGGACTGGCTTCCGTCACCTAGTTCTTGCCCTGCTACAAACCGCTGTCCCTTCCCGTCATATGTTGTGTTTTTTGGTACGATAATTGTTTCGTGCACCACATTGTCAGCTGCAAAAGCAGTTGATGACTGAAACTGGCTGAAACCCATAACCAAACTGAACATAAATAGGATAGACACGATTTTTTTCAATGATAAATCCGCCCTGGATCGCTTTAAATTTTTCAAGAGAAGCTTCAGCGTCCTGCACCGGCTTCTCTCACATAGACCGGGGCAAGGCTGAATCTGCTTCAATCATAAAAACAGACAGCTTGAAAGCAAAGATAATTTTGGATGATAACTGGAAAATGAATCGATATTACCGATTGAAACAAAAATGCTCAGGGAAGAGCATAGGGCACTGCAAAAGCGAACGGTTTTCAGCCGTTTACTTTTGAATAACGATGGCTTGGCTGCCCATTTGTTCCCACGCTTTTTCAAAGCTCGTTCTGTCGGTTTTTCTGTTTTTGTAGCCATACGGATCATTGAGATATACATACTTTTCGTCATATCCCGTAACGGCAACGCTGTGTTCACTGTACGTGATATCTATTGTTCCGTTTGGCGTTTTCCATGTCTGCATGTTGTCCACTGGCGTAAAGTTGGCGGTTGTAATCACCCAAACAGGATTGCCTTTCTCAAGCTGTGCATAAACAGCGGAAATGCTTTTTCCAGTCAAGTCAGACACTTTGTTGCCGGCGTAGGTTTTCGCCAGCTGATAGATCGGCCCGTGATAGACACCGAGACCCGGGCCATTTGCCATATCCCCGACAAATCCGTCATTCGGATCACCCTTTAATCCGCTGCTGTATGTCAAAGGCACTGTGGCAATCTGGTTTGCCAATGTGTTTTTTGTTACGTCGTATCCAGCGTAATTCAGCACCATCGCAAGGCTTGTTACTTCACAGCCGTTATAGAGCCGAGGCGCGTCCATCTGATTGTAAAGGACGACATCCAGTGGTTCTGCGTTTCCTTTCAGCTCTTTTTTGCTGTTCACAGCTGTTTCTGATTCGTTCTCAGCCTCTTTTTTATCTTGATTGAAAAAAGTAATATCTATATCTTTTGCATATATTTTAAGCCCGAAATAAATGACGCCTGAAAGAATGATCAGTACACATAGAGTTCGCAGTGTTTTCATCTTTATCTCCTTGTTCTCTATTTGATTTGTATTATAGCACGCCAAACATAAAGAATTTGAGATATGACGTACCTTTAATCATTTATTCATGATTTTTTCATAATTTGGAGGAGGACATCTGAACTAAAAATATCCTGACTGAAGTTAAGCATTGATTTTCGCTCTTTCATCTGCTAACATATTATCATATTAGCGAACTAAAGGATTCGGAATTTTCCTTCAAACAATGCAATGGAGGTGCTCGGGTTAATGTTTATGTTTGAGAAACCGCACGGCATGAGAGATACACTGCCCGGTTTATATGAAACGAAAAAAAAGGTGAGGCAATCGTTAACCGATTTGATAGATAAATGGGGATACCGATTTATGGAAACACCGACATTGGAGTTTTACGATACCGTTGGCGTACAGTCAGCGATTGAAGAGCAGCAGCTGTTTAAGCTTCTTGATCAGGACGGCAATACGTTGGTGCTTCGCCCGGATATGACAGGACCGATTGCAAGGGTGGCGGCATCAAAACTTCTGAAACACGATCATCCTCTCAGGGTCGGCTATGCGGCAAATGTATTCAGGGCTCAGGAACGCGAAGGCGGACGTCCCGCCGAATTCGAGCAGGTCGGAGTGGAATTAATTGGTGACGGCACGACGAGCGCGGATGCGGAGGTTATTGCATTAGTAATAGGCGCGTTAAAAAGCGCCGGACTTGCTTCCTTTAAAATTGCTATCGGACACGCCGGCATTGCGGATGCCCTGTTTGTTGAGGTACTCGGAAACGTTGAACGCGCTGATGTGCTGCGGAGGTTTTTATTCGAGAAGAACTACGTCGGCTACAGAGAACATGTCAAGTCTCTCCCGCTTTCTTCCATTGATAAAAGCAGGCTGCTTGAGCTTCTAGAACTGCGGGGCGGCATAGAAGTTTGCGGACGTGCTGAGGAAATCGTCGATTCTGCACAAGGAAAAAGCGTGGTTGATGAGCTGAAGGCGCTGTGGGACATTCTTGAGGATTACGGATGTACGGAAAATGTGCGTCTTGATCTGAATATGGTCAGCCACATGAGCTATTACACAGGGATTTTATTTGAGGTGTACGCCCAGGATGTCGGCTTTGTCATTGGAAGCGGCGGCCGTTATAACAAGCTTCTGGGACATTTTAATTCACCCGCGCCTGCGACTGGCTTCGGGCTTCGGGTCGACCGGCTGATTGAAGCGCTTCATATGAAGGATAAACCTTGTAAAATTGACGCTGTTATTTTCAGCAAAGAGCAACGGGCGCAAGCCATCGCTTATGCGAATGAAGAACGTATGAAAGGGAACAAAGTGGTTCTTCAAGATTTATCAGGTATTGACAATATCGATCAGATGACAAAATCTTTTGCAAATGTCACCTATTTCATCGGTGCCAGAAAGGAAGAGCAAAATGGGTAAGTTACTCACAATGGCGATGCCAAAGGGCCGGATATTTGAAGAGGCGGCAGGGCTGCTGCGGCAGGCTGGCTACAAGCTCCCTGAGGAGTTTGAAGATTCGAGAAAACTGATCATCGATGTGCCGGAGGAAAATCTGCGTTTTATATTAGCTAAGCCGATGGACGTGACCACATATGTGGAGCATGGCGTGGCAGACGTCGGAATTGCTGGCAAGGATGTCATGCTGGAGGAGGAACGCGATGTATATGAAGTACTGGATTTGAAAATCAGCAAATGCCACTTGGCAGTAGCCGGGCTTCCGAATACAGACTGGAGCGGCGTGGCGCCAAGGATTGCGACAAAGTATCCGAATGTGGCTTCCAGTTATTTTAGAGAACAGGGAGAACAAGTCGAAATCATTAAGCTCAACGGTTCAATTGAGCTGGCACCGCTTATTGGGCTTGCAGACCGGATTGTGGACATCGTTTCCACTGGACAGACGCTGAAAGAAAACGGGCTTGTTGAAACAGAGCACATTTGCGACATTACTTCCCGATTTATCGTCAACCCGGTAAGCTATCGCATGAAAGACGATGTGATTGACGAAATGGCATCCCGTTTATCTCTCGTTGTGGAAGGAGAAACGGCAAAATGAAGATCAAAACCATCAGCGGCGCTGAACGGCTTTCTCTGAAGAGGTCTATAGATGCTGGCACGGAAGAGCAAAGAAAAACAGTCCGATCCATTATTGAAGATGTCAAAGCAAACGGTGATCAGGCGGTTCGCACCTATACGGCGAGATTTGACGGCATCGAAATAGACAGCCCGCTCGTCACAAAAGAAGAAATTGAGGAAGCATACACCTTACTGGATTCACAGCTGCTTCAGGTGATTAGGCAGGCCATCGAAAATATTAGAGAATATCATGAAAGACAGCTGCAATCCTCATGGTTTTATCACAGAAAGGACGGCACAATGCTGGGGCAGAAAGTGACAGCGCTTGATTCCGCCGGCGTATATGTGCCAGGGGGAACGGCTGCATATCCTTCATCTGTTTTGATGAATGTCATTCCGGCGCTGACAGCGGGTGTGGATAGAATCGTTCTTGTGACGCCTCCGGGAAGAGACGGACAGCTGTCTCCAGGGGTTTTAGTCGCTGCTGCTGAGCTCGGCATAAAAGATATTTACAAAATGGGCGGCGCTCAGGCGATTGCGGCGCTGGCGTACGGAACCGAGACCATTGAGCCGGTAGATAAAATCACAGGTCCGGGAAACGTGTATGTTGCGCTTGCTAAACGAGAGGTGTTCGGCGATGTCGATATTGATATGATTGCCGGACCGAGTGAAATTGTCGTACTGGCTGATGAAACAGCGATTCCGAGAGAAATTGCAGCCGACCTGCTGTCACAGGCGGAACACGATAAGCTCAGCTCGTGTGTGCTTGTCACAAATTCCATGGTGCTGGCCAAGGCGGTTTCAACAGAGGTGAACGAACAGCTGAAAACCTTGCCGCGAAGAGAAATAGCGGAAGCTTCAGTGAGTGATTACGGTTGTATCTATGTGGCGGAAACAATGGATGAAGCGATTGATACTGTCAATACGCTTGCGCCGGAGCATTTAGAAATCATCACACAGTCTCCCGAAGCTTTACTTGGAAGAATCAAACATGCGGGTGCCATTTTCTTAGGCAGATACAGTCCTGAGCCTGTTGGAGATTATTTTGCCGGACCGAATCACGTGCTTCCGACAAATGGGACAGCGAGATTTTCAAGTCCATTAAACGTAACGGATTTTCAAAAGAAATCGAGCATTATTTCTTACAGCCAATCAGCCTTTGAAGAACATGCCGATAGCATCGCGGCTTTTGCCAGACTTGAAGGATTAGAAGCCCATGCCAGATCAATCGAAGCGAGAGAACGGAGGAGTTCAAGATGAGAAAAGCGGAACGCGCCAGAAAAACAAACGAAACAGATATAGAGCTGGCATTTACAATAGACGGCGAGGGACAAGCGGATATCAAAACAGACGTACCGTTTATGACGCACATGCTGGATTTATTCACGAAACACGGGCAATTCGATCTTTCGATTAACGCAAAGGGCGATGTTGATATAGATGATCACCACACGACCGAAGACATCGGCATCTGCTTAGGGCAGGCGCTGCTCGAAGCCTTGGGTGATAAAAAGGGAATCAAACGCTACGGATCGGCGTTTGTACCGATGGATGAGGCGCTTGCTCAAGTCGTCATAGATTTAAGCAATCGGCCGCACTTGGAAATGCGCGCGGACTTCCCTGCGGCTAAAGTCGGCACATTCGATACGGAGCTTGTACATGAATTTTTGTGGAAGCTGGCGCTTGAAGCACGGATGAATCTGCACGTTATCGTTCATTACGGAACAAACACCCACCACATCATTGAAGCTGTTTTTAAAGCGCTGGGGCGTGCGCTTGATGAAGCGACTACGATTGATCCGCGTGTTAAAGGGATACCATCAACGAAAGGGATGCTGTAAATGATCGGCGTGATAGATTACGGAATGGGCAATTTATACAGCGTCTCAAAGGCGCTTGAGCGTGTCGGCGTGCCGTATTTTGTTTCTGAAAAGCCGGAGGAGCTGAAAGAAGCTGAAGCCTTCATTCTGCCGGGAGTCGGTTCATTTGGAGACGCGATGGACAATTTGCGCAACGCGAGGCTCGATCAATTGATTCACGAAATGGTTTCAGAGGGAAGACTGCTTCTCGGGATCTGCCTCGGCATGCAGCTTTTATTTGATGAAAGCGGAGAAAACGGGATCGCGTCAGGCCTCGGGCTGTTAAAAGGGAAAGCAGTCAGGCTGAAAGCAGAAGATGAAAAAGGAAACAAGTTGAAGGTTCCGCATATGGGCTGGAATCGCCTTTCCTTTCATAACGAATCTCCGTTGCTGGCTGAAACAGAGGAAGGCTACGCTTATTTCGTGCATTCTTATTACATTGACGGGATAGAGGAGGACGCGCTTCTGGCAAGCGCTGATTATGGAGTGCGGGTGCCTGCAGTAGTCGGAAAAGGGAACGTCTTCGGTGCCCAATTTCATCCGGAAAAGAGCAGCTCGGTCGGAATGTCCATCTTAACCCAGTTTACAAAAATGGCAGCAGAACAGAAGGTGAAAAAATGAGTGCTTTTACATTATATCCGGCAATTGACATGAGAAACGGCAAATGTGTCCGTCTTGTCCAAGGAGATTATAATAAGGAAACGATATACGGCGATTCACCGTACGACATGGCTTCGTTATTTGCAAGAGAGGGTGCCGAATGGATCCATCTTGTTGATCTCGACGGGGCCAAAGAAGGAAAAAGAGTAAATGACCGCCATGTGATCGAGATTGCCCAAAAGCTGGACCTGAAAGTCGAGATCGGGGGCGGGATCCGTTCCGAAAGTGACGTCTATGAATACTTATCAGCAGGAGTCGATCGTGTGATCCTCGGAAGCTCAGCTGTTTCTAACCCTCCGTTTGTCAAAAAAATGCTGAAACAATATGGCGAGAACATTGCAATCGGATTGGATGCGAGGAACGGATTTGTTTCAACAGAGGGATGGCTGGAAACATCAAGTCTTAAGGCAGCTGAACTCGGTAAAGAGCTTACCAATGAAGGAGCGGAAGTCTTTATATTTACTGACATCGCGACAGACGGAATGCTGTCAGGCCCCAATATTGAAAGCACGGTCGAGCTTGCAAAGGAAACGGGAAAATCTGTGATTGCTTCCGGCGGCGTCAGCTCTGTCGAGGATCTCGAAGCCCTCGCCCGCTATCAGGCGGACGGCGTTTCTGGAGCGATCATCGGAAAAGCGCTGTATACCAATCAGTTTACGCTGAGCGAGGCGCTTGAAAGGGTGAAGCGCAGATGATCACAAAACGGATTATTCCATGCCTTGATGTCAAAGAAGGACGTGTTGTCAAAGGAATTCAATTTCTTGAATTAAAGGATGCCGGTGACCCAGTTGAGCTCGCAGAAGTGTACGATCAGGAAGGCGCGGATGAACTCATTTTTCTTGATATTTCAGCCTCGCATGAAGGACGCAAAACGATGGTTGACGTGGTAGAGCAGGTTGCCGCGAAGCTTGCGATCCCGTTTACAGTCGGCGGCGGCATTAATCAGCTCAGTGATATGAAAACGATTCTGCGTGCCGGAGCGGACAAAGTGTCGGTGAACACGGCAGCTGTTCTCCGCCCTAAGCTGATTACAGAAGGAGCCGAGTTTTTCGGTTCTCAATGCATCGTGCTTGCCATCGATGCCAAGTATGACCAGGAATCTGGCACATATAAGGTCTACACGCACGGCGGCAGAAAGAAAACAGATTGGGAAGTCACCGCATGGGCAAAAGAAGGCGTCAAACGTGGCGCAGGAGAAATATTGCTGACAAGCATGGATTCTGACGGAGAAAAAAAAGGCTTTGATCACAGGCTGACAAAGCTTGTTTCTGAAACTGTCCCCGTACCTGTTATCGCATCGGGAGGAGCGGGAAACGCGCAGCATATGCTTGAGGCTTTTACAAAAGGAGAAGCCGACGCCGCGCTGGCCGCCTCTATTTTTCATTATAAAGAAACATCAATTAAAGAAGTGAAATCATACTTGAAAGAGCACGGGGTGAATGTGAGATGAAACAGGCAGATGAACTGCGTTTTAACGAGGATGGGTTAATTCCCGCTATCGTGCAGGATGCGGCAAGCAAAGAAGTGCTGACTCTTGCCTATATGAACAAGGAATCGTATGAAAAAACACTGGAAACGAAAGAAACATGGTTTTACAGCCGCTCGCGCCAAGCGTTATGGCATAAAGGAGAAACCTCAGGGAACACGCAAGCCGTTAAGGGCATCCGGTATGACTGCGACCAAGACGCTTTGATCGTGCTCGTAGAACCGTCCGGTCCGGCATGCCATACTGGCAGCTACAGCTGTTTTACAAAGGAACAAACAGAAGAACAGGCAGCCGGCCGATTTGACATCATTAACGAGCTGGAGGGCGTGATCGCGGAACGCCAAGCGGAAATGCCTGAAGGAGCTTACACCACTTACCTTTTCCGAGAAGGCGTCGATAAGATTTTGAAAAAAGTCGGTGAAGAAGCATCCGAAGTCATCATCGCCGCGAAAAACCGAGACCACGAGGAACTCAAATGGGAAGCGGCGGACCTGCTGTATCACCTGCTTGTCCTGCTCAGAGAACAAGCGCTGCCGCTGGATGATGTGCTTGACGTATTGAAAAAACGCCATTTTGAATAGTAAGAGTAAAGAGCCGAATGATAACGGCTCTTTTGTTTTGTGAAAAAAGTAATAGGTATTTAGATGTGCATGAGGTGTTTTGCATGATTAGTTCATAAAAGGAGATCAAAACCAAGTCGGATTTCCTATTTATCCAAATTCCGCCACGTTGTAACATGGAAAAGGATAAATGAATCACTCGCTAACCAGGCCGATAGAATTATTTTCAGGATGAAAATAGAATACTATTCTCACAAAACCCATGGAGGTTCGTAATGAAAAAGATCATCTTTATATGCTTCAGCTTATTACTGGCCCTGACAGGAGGATGCAGTATGAACGACAATGATAAAAACAGCACAAATGACAATAAAACAGAAGCCGTAAAACCAAAAGACTTGGATCCAAAAGACCTGCCGCAGGTTCCGGCGTTTCAGGATGAGAAAATGAGAGAGTACATGGTGTCAACGAAAGAAGAGGAGCCTGGGTACTATTTGCTTGAGTCTAAGCTGAAGGGGTTTAGGATGTTGTTTCCAGAGGATGGGGAGTATTCCGACTCTGAAACTTCAAAGACAAACGAGTCACTGTTTTTCGACAGTATTAATAATAAAACGAATATAGTAATGAATGCTTCAGTAAAGTTCTATCAAAATGAATCATTTATAAACAATCCGGAGACCATGTTGGATATTGTTAGCGGTAAAAATGATTACAAAGGTAAATTTGAAAAAGTAGAAGCAAAGGATAAGGATATTTATTTTGCTTCAAAACAAGAAAACTTTGACAACAAAGAGAAACCATCTTATATCTATCTTGGTTATATAAAATCAAAGAAACAAGATTATTTAGGGATGGAATATTCTTTTATGTTTAGCTGCTCAGCAAATGCACAGACATGTAAGCAAAATCCAAAAGGCTATGAAGAAAAGGTTAAAAAAATATTAAACTCTGTTACTTTCCATTTAGAGGAGAGGGAAGATGGGAAATAAAAATATTTTTGAAAATGAAAATATAAAACTGCGTCTTATAAATTTAGAATACAGTTATAAACAGAAATTCGCTTCTTCCGATCCCAAAGTAATACAAGAAGCTAAGAAAGACTTTGAAGAAGACATTCGAAGAATTTATAAGGAAGAAACTCATCAAGAACTCACACAAAATATTGAAATTTATACATCTAAAGAGCTTGTACACCAGGATGATGAATCTGGTTATGACGGTACTGCTATTCATATTGTAGATAAAAAGCACGAAGTGAATCAGTTGCAAATGATTTCTGAAGGTAGCGCAGATAATAAAGACTGGACTTATAATTTTTTTGGATTGTTTCTTGGAATGGATGACAGCCAATATAATGCGACAAAAGAGTTTACTAGAGAAGCCAAAAAGAAAGCTGGCAAGGATGAAAGTTTAAAAATGTATAGTATGGGGCATTCACTTGCCAATAATAATCAAGTAATGGTGCAATTAATAGATGGGGAATATGATGAGGTTTATGGAGTGAACGGAGCTCAAATAAGTGCAGATCACTTATTAAAAGCAGATGATCATTTAAGGTACACAATGATTAAGAAGTTCAAAGTGAATACATTTAAAGAGTTAAATTCAATTTCAAAAGATGACCTTAAAAAAGCCATCACCCAATACTACAAAGACAAAGGTGTCACAACAAACATCACTCAGCGAATCTCAAAGGATGACCCGCTGTACGGAGCGAGCGGCAAGGCAGATTTTATTACATTCGGTGAAGTGAAGATGGCAGATACAAACACAAGTGTAGAAGGCATCCGAAACATTATGGATGGGATCCCTGATGAAGACGTGAGAGCAATTCAAGAATTCCTTCAAAAATATAAGGATGACTATGAAAAAGATGGCTTGAACGGTTTTGTAAAGGCTGCAAGCGGGATTGACATAGAGCTGATTGAAGAAGTGAAAAATACAGACGGCGCTTTAAAGAAAGTAAGTGTCCTATATGAGAATTTTGATGATGTCAAGCAAATGTATGGCCGAATAAAAGAGGAACTCCCATCGTTTTTAGGTTTTCTTCATACCTTGTTGAGAAACAGCGGACCGGTCGTAGATCAGTTAGCCGAAAATGGGTATATTGATGAAACCCAAAAGATAGTGATTAAAAAAGAAGTAACGAATATTAATGCGAGTATGCGAGGCATAGAATCACGGTACGAACATTTCATTGACCATCTAAAGCATGGTCAATTTATGCAAGCTTTAAAAGACGTTGGTGAAATAGTGGACTATGTTAAATCCATTTTGTCCTCGTTGAAAACACTCGACACAGAAACAAAAGACGCTTTAAAGCTCATCGTCGATGGCCACAGCATCGTTCAAATGCTGAACGCTTTATCAAAGGAAAAAGGCTTTAGCTATAAAGGCTCCGATATTTACTTTTCAGGAAAGAGCGGATCGGGAGAAACGATTCAAGTCAATCTCTCATCAGCTGTCAGAATCTATCAAAACGGTATGAAGATCGTTGAAGATATGGAAGATGTGATTTCTAAGTACCAGAAGGTTTACAGTCAGGAAATTGATGAAGACTTCGCAGACAAAAAACAGGCGATCATCACGGCTATTCATCATATGGAAGAAAATCCTTCGCATTATGCCTTCGATCTTCAATTCCGGCTTACAGCTGGCTACAATCACACATACGATAAATTGGAGAAAATCTCAGTTCATGAATCGCTCCACACAGGTGCGCTCCCTGCTAATGAAGGAATTGTTGCTGAATTAAAAAAACAGGCAACAGAAAAAAGAGATTTCATCAAAAACATCCGCGAGAGTATTGAAAAGCTGTTTGAAAAAGAAGAATTGATTTCCCGGTTATTTGATTTTCAGCCTTAGGAGGAATATGAAGAGTGACTTCCTTATTTTCAGAAAGTGAAACAGAAATTGTATCAACCACCTATATGTTTCTTACCCAAGACGAAATGAAGGGGAAAGCAGGCACCCTCAATAAACCGATCAACGACATTCTCAGCCTGACAAAGAAATTTGAGTCTTCGCTAAAAGAGGAAATCAAAGGGCAAAAAGGGTTGATTGTCAAAAAAATAAAAGAAGAGCTTGAATCAAAAAGCGAAAAACGCAAGGCTGCACTTCAAATGATAAAAGAAGAGCATACTGCGAAAGTTGACCGATATAAAATGATGATTGAAGACCTGCGAAAGCAGGATGTGACATTGACTTACAGAAAAAAGAAGCCTATGAAAGATATCTAAAATAAAAATCTCCTATTTCAAACAATGAGTAGGAGATTTTTATTTTCATCACGGCAAAAATATACTGAAAAAGTCTCTCTCCATTGATATGATTGAGAAAGAGTAAAAATCATCCTTTTGCTATGCCATTTCACCTTTCTGAACACTGAAACAGGAGGAACATATATGCCAACCAAGCAACAAAAATCTAAAAGTAAATTGAAACCCTTTTTTGCATTAGTAAAGAAGACCAATCCTTCTTATGGAAAGCTTGCCTTTGCGCTGGCCCTCAGTATTGTGACCACACTGGTCAGCCTGCTGATTCCATTATTAACAAAGCAGCTTGTCGACGGATTTTCCATGTCAAATCTGTCAGGCATGCAAATCGGGCTAATCGCGTTAGTTTTTTTCGTTCAGGCCGGTTTAAGCGCTTATGCCACCTATGCACTTAACTATAATGGGCAAAAAATTATCTCCGGACTGCGGGATTTATTATGGAAGAAATTAATTAAGCTCCCTGTCCCTTATTTCGACACAAATGCTTCCGGAGAAACAGTCAGTCGTGTAACGAATGATACGATGGTGGTCAAAGAACTGATTACAACCCATATCAGTGGATTTATTACAGGGATCATTTCTGTTATTGGATCACTGACAATCTTGTTTATTATGAATTGGAAGCTGACACTGCTAGTGTTAGTTGTCGTTCCGCTGGCAGCTCTTATTTTAATACCGATTGGCCGGAAGATGTTCTCCATTTCCCGGGAAACGCAAGATGAAACAGCCCGTTTCACTGGACTGCTGAACCAAATTCTTCCGGAAATCAGACTCGTCAAGGCTTCAAATGCGGAGGATGTCGAATATGGGCGCGGGAAGATGGGGATTTCTTCATTATTTAAACTTGGCGTGCGTGAAGCAAAGGTTCAGTCGCTTGTCGGCCCGCTCATCTCACTCGTGTTAATGGCGGCGCTTGTGGCAGTTATCGGATACGGCGGCATGCAGGTGTCATCAGGTGAGCTTACCGCCGGAGCGCTCGTGGCTTTTATTTTATATTTGTTTCAAATTATTATGCCGATGGGCCAGATTACCACGTTCTTCACACAACTCCAAAAATCAATCGGTGCAACAGAACGAATGATTGAGATTTTAGCTGAGGAAGAGGAAGATACAGTTACAGGAAAACAAATCGAAAACGCGCATTTGCCTATTCAGCTTGATCGTGTGTCTTTTGGATATAAGCCTGATCAGCTGATCTTGAAAGAGATCAGCGCCGTCATTGAAGCAGGGAAAGTAACAGCGATTGTCGGCCCGAGCGGCGGTGGGAAAACGACACTGTTTAAGCTGCTGGAGCGTTTCTATACTCCGACTGCAGGGACCATCCGGCTGGGGGACGATCCAGTTGATACTTACTCGCTTGAATCGTGGCGGGAGCACATTGGGTATGTATCGCAGGAAAGCCCGTTAATGGCAGGAACAATCAGAGAAAATATTTGCTACGGGTTAGAACGTGATGTTACGGATGCCGAGATCGAAAAAGCCGCGGAGATGGCATATGCGCTCAATTTTATAAAGGAACTGCCGAAACAGCTTGATACAGAGGTGGGCGAACGCGGCATTATGCTGTCAGGAGGACAAAGACAGAGAATCGCGATTGCGAGAGCGCTTCTTCGAGATCCGAGCATTCTTATGCTCGATGAAGCCACCTCAAGCCTCGACAGCCAATCTGAAAGATCAGTTCAGCAGGCGCTGGAGATGCTGATGGAGGGCCGCACAACGATTGTCATCGCCCACCGCTTATCTACTGTTGTAGACGCGGACCAGCTTTTGTTTGTTGAAAAAGGAGAAATTACCGGACGTGGTACACATCACGAATTAATGGCTTCCCATGATCTTTATAGGGATTTTGCTGAACAACAGCTGAAAATGAACGCGGATTTAGAAAACAAAGCCGGGTAAATCTTGGTCGAATCAGCCAGTAAAAAGCGGAGGGATTTTCCCAATCCTTCCTTTTGAACTATTGAGGGGCTTATGATTTATGGTATACTACTGACGGTAATATTGTATAAAACGGAGGGTAGTTGTGGGAAAACACACTTCTGAACATAAAAATCACGCACAAATTGTCCAGCTGCTTCAAGATGGACAATATTTTTTTCATAAAGGCTTGAAAGCGTATAAAGAGCGCAATTTGAAGCGGGCAAGCAAACTGATTCAGCGCGCGGTTCATTTGGAGCCGGATGATTCAGAGATGCTATCGCAGCTTGCGGTCATTTATTCAGAAATGGGCCAGTATCAAGAGTCGAACGATCTTCTTGATTATATCATGGCAAATCTGGAGGACGAAATGCCGGAGTGCCATTACTTTAAAGCGAATAACTTTGCCCATCTGGGACTCTTTCAAGAAGCTTATAAAGAAGCGGCCGCTTATTTAGATGCGGATCCGGACGGTGAATTCGCCGAGGAAAACGATAGTCTGCTTGAATTGCTCGATTTAGGAGACGGCGGCTTTGAGGATTCGTTGTATGATCAGGATGAACTGCTGATGAAACAGGATCGGGCAAAGTCATTGCTGGAAAGCGGCCAGCTTGCTGAAGCGGTTGCGGCGCTTGAGGAAATCACAGCAGAATATCCAGAGCTTTGGTCAGCATACAACAATCTGGCGCTTGCCTACTTCTATTCAGGCAACATTGTAAAAGCGAAGCAAACTGCTTATCAAGTGCTCCGTCATAATGAAGGAAACCTTCACGCTTTATGCAATCTTCTCGTTTTCTACTATTATGAAAGAGAAGACGAAAAAGTGGCGGAATTGAGTGACCAGCTTTCTAATGTTTATCCGATGCTATTGGAACAGCGCTATAAACTGGGAGCCACTTTGGCGCTTGTCGGCCGTTACGAGATCGGATATAAATGGCTCAAATCATTATATAAAACCGGCTTTGAAGGTGACGATACATTCTTTTACTGGCTCTCGTGCTCCGCTTATTTTACGGGACATACTGAATTTGCCGAGACGATCTGGAGAAAAGTCGAGTCGCAATATCCCGGTGAAGACCGCCCTGCTCCATGGATTGAGCGGAGGGAAGCTCTTCCTTCATCAGTGGAACAGCGTCTCGCTGCCTATTATATCAGCAGCACAAAGGGAGAAACGGAGCATCTTGAAGCGGTGATACGTTCGAAGAGAATTACCGCTCCATTCGAAAATCATTTTGTTAAGCTGCTTTTGAATGGAGATTCCGCGGCGGCTGACGTTTCAGAGGATGCACGTTTCGCCTATCAAACCGTCAAATTACTGGAGCAAGCTGAACAAGAAGAGATGAAAACAGAAGTCATGAGCTGCTGGGTGTTCCATGTCATCCAGCAAATCCGTGCAGCCGCTCCTTTGAAGAATGAGAGAGGCTTGGCAGCGGCGATCTGTTATATTTGGAAAGAAGCCCACGGCAAGCATGACACGAAAAAAGACACAGCGGCCCGATTTGGCATCTCTCCGGCAACTTTGACGAAATATGTGAAATATATTGATGATATTCTAGAATAGAATATTTTGAAGAGTCGATTATACAAATCGACTCTTTTTTGTTTGATAGATTATATTAAGAAAATAATATCGACAGTTTTTTTACTCGTTTAAGAAAAATGACAAATGATGTGCGACTTGACATCTGTTTGAAACACAAATGTAATAAAATTTATCGCTAATTTGTCGAAACTTGATGGTATAATGATTCTCGTACATAAGGAATTAGTGTTTTTTACATATGATGTGAAATAAACGCTATACAACCAGAATAAGAGATGCGCAGAATAATTAACCATAAACGACCATCATTCCTCGTAGAGTATGAGGAACGAAACTTGATGTTCAAAATACAATTCCACAAATGAGAACAGGTTCACAGTAAAAGGGAGGATATAAAAAGTGAGAAAGAGTTTATTGACACTTGGTTTGGCTTCCGTCATCGGGACAAGCAGTTTTTTGATCCCATTTACAAGTAAAACTGCATCGGCGGAAACATTAGATGAAAAGAAACAAAAAATCGAAAGCAAGCAATCTGAGGTTGCTTCCAGCATCGAAGCGAAGGAAAAAGAATTAACTGCGCTTCAGGAAAATCAATCAAAGATTGAAAAAGAACTAAAAGACATTAACGATAAGGCGCTTGATACAAGCTTAAAGATCGAAGATAAAAAAGAAGAAAACGATAAAACAAAAGAAGAAATCAAAAAGCTGAAAAAAGAGATTAAAGAGACAGAAGCACGCATTGAAAAACGCAATGAAATCCTGAAAAAACGCGTTCGTTCTTTACAGGAAAGCGGCGGATCTCAAGGGTACATAGATGTCCTTTTAGGATCAACGAGCTTTGGTGACTTTATCTCTCGCGCGACTGCAGTTTCATCTATTGTGGATGCGGACAAAGATTTAATTAAGCAGCAAGAGCAGGATAAAGCGAATCTTGAAGATTCTGAAGCGGATTTGAATAACAAGCTGAAAGAAGTTCAAGCTGCATTGGCTAAATTAGAAACCATGCAAAAAGAGCTTGATAAACAGCTTGATGATAAAGACAAGCTATTCGAAGAAGCAAAAGCAAGCCAGAAGAAAACGGCTGACGCGATTTCTGAATTAAAATCAGAAGCGTCCGAGCTTGCAAACCAAAAAGCAGATACCGAAGCAGAACAAGCACGTATTAAAAAGGAACAAGAAGCTGCGGCTGCTTTGATCAAAAAGCAGAAAGAAGCGCAAAAAGCATCTGATGAGACACAAACAGCTACAACAGAAACAGCAATCTCATCTCATGATGATTCTTCAAACAATTCTTCTAAGAGTTCATCTTCTAAGAAGAGCAGCAGCTCAAACAGCAATTCAGGCGGCACTGTTATCAGCAACTCAGGCGGAATTGAAGGCGCGATCAGCGTTGGTTCGAGCATTGTAGGACAATCTCCGTACAAATTTGGCGGCGGACGCACTCAGTCTGATATCAACAACCGTATTTTTGACTGCTCATCATTCGTACGCTGGGCATACGCTTCTGCAGGTGTGAACCTTGGACCTGTCGGCGGAACAACAACTGACACTTTGATCAATAAAGGAAGAGCTGTCAGCGCGTCTGAAATGAAGCGAGGAGACTTAGTTTTCTTTGACACATACAAAACAAACGGTCACGTTGGAATTTATTTAGGAAATGGAACATTCCTTAACGACAATTCTTCACATGGTGTTTCAATTGATTCTATGAGTAACCCTTACTGGAAAAAATATTTCAATGGCAATGTAAGACGTGTTGTTCAATAATAAATAAGACAAGGGCCTTCTTGAACAGAAGGCTCTTTCTTTATTAATACATATACCCTTTAAAAAAACATTTAATCACGATCAGAAAAAAATGAGCAAAAAAATAGCGTATCACCCTGAGATTTTATAGGATATGGGTAAGGAATACGTATGATGGGGATTCTTATCATATAAGAAAGAGCCCAAACTTGAAAAGATGGTTTAAGGAGTGAATAGTGTGTCAGAAGAAAAAGTATATGACGTGATTATTATCGGCGCGGGCCCTGCTGGGATGACGGCCGCTGTATACACATCAAGAGCAAATTTATCGACATTAATGATTGAAAGAGGTATTCCAGGCGGGCAAATGGCCAATACGGAAGATGTAGAAAACTATCCTGGATTCGAAAGCATTCTTGGGCCTGAGCTTTCCAATAAAATGTTCGAACACGCGAAAAAATTCGGTGCTGAATATGCTTATGGCGATATTAAAGAAGTTGTTGACGGCAAAGAGTACAAAGTGGTCAAAGCTGGTTCAAAAGAATATAAAGCACGTGCAGTCATCATTGCCGCAGGTGCGGAGTATAAGAAAATCGGCGTGCCTGGCGAAAAAGAATTGGGCGGCCGCGGTGTATCTTATTGTGCGGTATGTGACGGTGCTTTCTTTAAAGGCAAAGAGCTTGTCGTTGTCGGCGGCGGTGATTCCGCAGTTGAAGAAGGCGTGTACCTCACTCGTTTTGCTTCAAAAGTAACGATCGTTCACAGACGTGACAAACTCCGTGCGCAAAGCATTCTTCAAGCGAGAGCATTTGATAATGAAAAAGTTGATTTCTTATGGAACAAAACCGTGAAGGAAATTCATGAGGAAAACGGCAAAGTCGGTAACGTAACGCTTGTCGATACGGTAACCGGTGAAGAAAGTGAATTCAAAACAGACGGCGTATTCATTTACATCGGTATGCTTCCTCTGTCTAAACCATTTGAAAATCTGGGCATTACGAATGAAGAAGGCTATATCGAAACAAACGACCGCATGGAAACTAAGGTTGAAGGGATTTTCGCTGCCGGAGACATTCGCGAAAAATCACTGCGCCAAATCGTAACGGCTACAGGAGACGGAAGTATTGCGGCACAAAGCGTTCAGCATTATGTCGAAGAGCTCCAAGAAACGCTGAAAACATTAAAATAAAAAGGCTGTCATACGAGCTTCACATAACGTTACTGGGTTTTAATTCCGCTGTAACAGTTGTGTAATGCATTTCGGTTATGATTAATAAAGTAATTGACCCCCTTTTTATAATGAATACACTTTTTAGGCACGGATTCTCCAGTTATCCGTGTCCTTTTTTTGTCCAAAAATAAAAGACGGATGCCTATTACAGCAAATTACCTGAACTCAGATACGAATATGCTGTAAAATAGAAGAAAAGATTGTCAATGTCTCTTCATTGTGGGAGACATCTTGAAGCGGTATAATAAAGAGACGATGACAGGACGAGAAGGTTAGGTGAACGTACTTGCAAAGAGTGACAAATTGTGTGCTTCAGACGGATGACAAAGTCCTTCTGCTTCAAAAGCCGAGACGCGGCTGGTGGGTAGCGCCGGGAGGCAAGATGGAGAGCGGAGAATCAGTCAGAGACTCCGTCATCAGAGAGTACAGAGAAGAGACGGGTATCTATATCATAAATCCTCAGTTAAAAGGTGTTTTTACCTTTATTATTAAAGATGGTGACCAGGTTGTCTCTGAGTGGATGATGTTTACGTTTGTCGCTGACTCTTATACTGGAAAAAATGTAGCTGAATCAGAGGAAGGCAAGCTGCAGTGGCACGATGTCAATGACATTCAAAACCTGTCTATGGCCCCGGGAGACGGCCACATCCTAGACTTTATGATGAAGGGAAAAGGACTGCTGCACGGCACATTTACGTATACACCGAATTTTGAGCTGCTCAGTTATCGGTTAGACCCGCAGCATGTCAAATAGAAAGACAAGTCAGGGGGGAGAAAGATGAGTGTTAGTGAATCACATGATATTCAGCTTGTCATTATAACCGGAATGTCGGGAGCGGGGAAAACTGTCGCTATTCAAAGCTTTGAAGATCTCGGATATTTCTGCGTCGATAATCTTCCGCCTTCATTGCTTCCGAAATTTTTAGAGCTGATGAAGGAATCAAATTCGAAAATGAGCAAGGTTGCGCTCGTAATGGACTTGCGCGGCCGTGAATTTTTTGATCGGCTGATCGAAGCACTGGATAAAATGGCGGAACATCCGTGGATTACACCGCGAATTTTATTCTTGGACGCGAAAGATTCCATTCTCGTCACGAGATATAAAGAAACGAGACGTTCGCATCCTCTGGCAGCGACGGGCCTGCCGCTTGAGGGCATCGCACTGGAACGTGAGTTGCTTGAGGAATTAAAAGGCCGCTCTCAAATGATTTATGATACATCAGACATGAAGCCGCGCGATCTGCGCGAGAAAATCGTAAAGCATTTTGCGACAAACCAAGGAGAGACATTTACGGTAAATGTCATGTCATTTGGTTTTAAATACGGTATTCCGATTGATGCCGATCTCGTCTTTGATGTCAGATTTTTGCCGAACCCATATTATATCGAAAGCATGCGGCCGCTGACCGGAAAAGATGAAGAGGTATCCTCTTACGTCATGAAGTGGAATGAAACACAAAAGTTCAATGAAAAATTAATCGATTTACTCAGCTTCATGCTGCCGTCCTACAAAAGAGAAGGAAAGAGCCAGCTCGTCATTGCGATCGGCTGCACAGGGGGCCAGCACCGCTCTGTGACACTTGCCGAGAATTTAGCTAATTATTTCAAAAAGGATTACTATACTCATGTCACTCACCGGGACATTGAAAAGAGAAGCCGGAAATAAGATGGGACAAAAGCCGAAAATTGCAATCTTTGGCGGCGGTACGGGTCTTTCTGTATTGCTTCGGGGCTTAAAGCATAAACCTGTTGACATTACGGCCATTGTGACAGTTGCCGACGACGGAGGAAGCTCTGGCCGTCTGCGGAATGAGCTGAAAATCCCGCCTCCCGGAGACATCAGAAATGTGCTTGCCGCTTTATCTGATGTGGAGCCGCTTGTTGAAGATCTCTTTCAGCATCGCTTCAATAAGGGGAATGACTTAACAGGCCATTCTTTAGGGAATTTGATTTTGGCAGCGATGACAAATATAACCGGTGATTTTTTTCACGCTGTCACAGAAATGAGCAAGGTGCTGAATGTAAGAGGAAAGGTTTTGCCGGCAGCCAATGCCAGTGTTGTTCTGCATGCCGAAATGGAGGACGGCCGCGTGGTCTCAGGCGAGTCCACTATTCCGGAGTACGGACAGCGCATTAAGCGTGTTTTTCTTACGCCTGAACATATTGATCCGCTGCCGGAAACGATAGACGTAATCAGGGAAGCGGATTTGATTATTATCGGTCCGGGAAGCCTCTATACAAGCATTCTTCCCAATTTGCTCGTCCCGAAAATTGGGGAAGAAGTAGTGAAGGCGCCGGCGAAAAAAGTATACATTTGCAACGTGATGACTCAGCCTGGCGAAACACTACATTACACCGCAGCTGATCATGTGAAAGCGCTCAATCAGCATATGGGCTGCGGTTTTATTGATACGATATTAGTGAACAGCGAAGACATTCCCGACGAAATAAAACGTAAGTACGAAATGGAATCGGCGCGTCCTGTTGATTTTGATATCGAAGAGCTGAAAGCAATGGGGCTTGAAGTCATCAGAGATCAAATCGTAACGTATAAAAATGACGTAATTCGTCACGATACACATAAAGTGGCCTCTCTTCTTGTCGATTTACTAAAAGAATGAAGCCAGAAATGAGGTGGCTATATGTCATTTGCATCTGAAACAAAAAAAGAATTAACGAATCTGGAAGTGAAAGACTGCTGCATTAACGCAGAGCTGTCTGCGCTTATCCGGATGAATGGAGCATTATCATTTACAAACCGCCATCTCGTGCTTGATGTTCAAACCGAAAATGCGGCGATTGCCCGCCGCATTTATACATTACTGAAAAAACAATATGATGTGTCGGTCGAGCTGCTGGTCAGAAAGAAAATGCGGCTGAAAAAGAATAACGTCTATATTGTGCGTTTTTCAGAAAATGCAAAAGCGATTTTAGAGGATCTAAAAATACTCGGGGAGAATTTTGTGTTTGAACGAAGTATTTCGAAAGAGCTGGTCAAAAAGAGATGCTGCAAGCGTTCTTATATGAGAGGGGCATTTTTGGCAGGTGGTTCGGTCAATAACCCGGAAACCTCCTCGTATCATTTAGAAATCTTCTCTCTTTATAAGGAACATAACGATTCATTATGTGATCTGTTAAATGAGTTTCAGTTAAACAGTAAAACGCTCGAACGGAAAAAAGGCTATATCACCTATCTAAAAGAGGCGGAAAAAATTACTGAGTTTCTGAACGTGATCGGCGCCCACAATTCGCTTCTGCGATTTGAGGATGTCAGAATCGTAAGGGATATGAGAAATTCGGTCAACCGCCTCGTCAATTGTGAAACAGCCAATTTAAACAAAACGATCGGCGCTTCGCTCAGACAGGTGGAGAATATTAAATACATCGATGAAAGAATCGGCTTGGATGCGCTTCCTGAAAAACTTCGGGAAATTGCGCAGCTGCGGATTGATTATCAGGAAGTGACGCTGAAAGAGCTGGGGGAAATGGTAGCAAGCGGGAAAATCAGCAAATCAGGGATCAATCACAGGCTGAGAAAACTTGACGAAATCGCAGAACAGCTGCGGACAGGGCAAACCGTCACTTTAAAATAACCGTAAAGAAAAGGGGAGATCTTATGGTTCAACAGAAAGTGGAAGTTCGATTAAAGACAGGACTGCAGGCGCGTCCTGCTGCTTTGTTTGTACAAGAGGCAAACCGGTTTACGTCAGATGTGTTTCTTGAGAAGGATGGGAAAAAAGTAAATGCAAAAAGCATCATGGGGCTGATGAGTCTTGCGGTAAGCACAGGCACTGAGGTTACCTTGATTGCCCAGGGAGAAGACGAACAAGAGGCGCTGGAAAAGTTGGCTGCTTATGTTCAAGAAGAAGTTTAGGTGATAAGATGAGTGATTTTTTAAAAGACTGCTTTCAGAAAATCGGCTGGGAGAAAGACCATGTCAGCTTCGGTGATCTCCCCCTTTTTCTTAAAGCAATGGCATACCGTTTTCCATTTGAAAACCGTGCCGTGCTCGCAAAAGAGAGTTATAAGGTAACAAAAGAAAATTTATGGCGCCGCCTGGTCAAAGAACAGCACGGCGGCCTGTGCTACGATTTAAATGGTCTCCTTTATTTTGTCCTGCGTGAGGACGGGTTTCATGTGAAGCTCGTTCGGGGAACGGTTTATGCAGGAAAAGAAGAAGAGTGGGCTTTAGACGGAACGCATGCTGCTGTAATGCTGTCTGCGGAAAAAGGTGATTACATCGTTGATATCGGCTTCGGCATCAATCTGGCGCTCCAGCCAATACCGCTTTCCGGAGAAACGGTACAATCACCTGTCGGGTCATTCCGAATCAAAGAAGAAGAGACAGAAAAGGGCAGCCACGTTCTGTTGATGGACAAAGGAGAAGGCTGGCAAATCGGTTACGCCTTTACCCTTGAAGAAAGCGATGCCGGTGATTTAGATGACATGAAGGACATGATTCACTCTCATGAAAAATCTCCTTTTAACAAATCACTGCTCGCCTCAAAGCTGACGCCGAACGGACGGATGGTTATGTCAGACCGCCATTTCACGATTCATGAAAACGGCGGAGAAGGGCAAAAAAGTGACATCGGTCCTACAGAGTTTGAAAAGAAATTAAATACTCATTTTTTGTAACGTGAAAAGCTTGCAGCATGTCTGCAAGCTTTTTCTTATGAACAAGTATTGATTACTACATCAAATGCATCATCTGGAACATACAGTTTTCCCTTTTTATATTGATAAGGGATTTGATGCTCTTTAAAGCACTCTTTTGTGTATTCAGTTAGTGAATCCCCTATTTCTATGTATTTCCCGGTATAGTTGGGCTGACATGCTGAAAGAATTGACGTTATTGCGAGAAGCAGCATGACTTTCTTCATCACGACACCTGCCTATTATGAAATTTTTACCTTTATCATTCTATCATAACGAAAAGAAAAAGACCGATTTACTATTCCGCACATGCTATAATAATTTTGGAATCTTCTAGAAAAAATCATCATGATGTACATATAAGGGGGATAAGCGTGTATCGGATTTTGCTTGTGGAAGATGATGAGCGGATTGCTTCTTTGCTGGGCGGCCATCTTCAAAAATACGGATATGAAGTGAAAATGGCTGAACAGCTCCATGATATTAAATTGGAATTTGCGGAAATGAAGCCGGATCTGGTGCTGCTTGATATCAACCTGCCTTTTTTTGACGGGTTTTATTGGTGCAGGCAAATCCGTACCATTTCTAATGCGCCGATTATCTTTATATCGGCACGGACCGATGAGCTGAATCAGGTGATGGCGATTGAAAATGGCGGCGATGATTATATCACCAAGCCGTTCCATTTAGAGGTAGTGATGGCCAAAATCAAAAGCGTCCTGCGCCGCACATATGGTGAATACTCTCCCTCTTTGTCACAGGAATCAAGAATAGTGGAGGTTGGCGGGTTGACGATTTATCCTGATCAGAATGAGGCCGAGTGGAACAGCACCCGCATCTTGTTTTCACAAAAAGAGTTTCAGCTTCTATCGATTTTCGTGAGGGAGCATAAAAAAATCGTTTCCCGTGATGAATTATTGGAGGCGTTATGGGATGACGTCGATTTTGTCGATGATAATACGCTAACGGTCAATGTCAATCGCCTGCGGAGAAAACTGGAGAATGCCGGACTAAAAGATTGCATTTCAACGATAAGAGGACAAGGCTATCAATTTCAAGTCAATCGGAAGGATGAACCAGAGTGTTAAAGACTTATCTCATCGACCGCTTTGCCATTATTTTATTTTCATTAGTAGGGATAGGAACCGCCATGCTGATTGCGTATTTAAGCATCATAGAGAGCGGCGCAGAGCCTCCCGCAGAAAATATGATGTACATATGGATTTTGCCCGGTGCTCTTTTAGCTGCCGGTTTTGCTGCTGATTACGTTCGGCAATCTTCCTTTCTGACTTATATCAAAAAACTTGCGGAACAAGCGCCTTTTTCGAATGACATTGGCCAATCTTTGAAAGCCCGAAAGCCAAGAACACGAGAGCAGGTGCTTTGGACGAAAATGGTCAACATGCTCGAGCAGCAATACGAAGGCAGGCTCTTACAATATATCAATCAGCAAAAACAGCATTATATCTTCACCAATCAATGGGTCCACCATATGAAAACACCGGTATCTGTCATTTCCTTAATGATTCAAGAAGGAAAAAACGGAACTTCTTCTTCTTTTCCAACGTTTTTAGAGGAGCTGGAGGATGAAAATGAGAGGTTTCGCCATGGTCTTGATATGATGCTGCAAACGGCCCGGCTGGAGGAATTTGCGTTTGATGTAAGACCGCAAACTCTTGATTTAACCGAGCTTGTCCGTTCACTTATCAATCAGGAAAAACGGCAGTTTATCAAACGGCGTATTTTCCCAACACTACATGTGCCGCCAAACGCCGTTCAGGTTTCAAGTGATCAAAAATGGCTTTCCTTTGTTGTCGAGCAAATCCTTTTCAATGCCTTAAAATACTCAAAGCAAGGTGAGGGAGACCATATTACCATTCGGATTGTAGCAGAGGGACATGAAACGCGCTTGTCGATTGCTGATGAAGGCATGGGCATACCGCCGCAGGATCTGCCGCGGATTTTTGATGCGTTTTTTACCGGGGAAAACGGGCGAAGCATGACAGAGGCAACGGGAATGGGTCTTTATTTAGCAAAACAGGTGTGCACCCGGCTGGGCCATCAGCTGTATGCGGAATCAAAAGAAGGGGCTGGCACTGTGATGACCATCGTGTTTTCAAGTGACACCCTAGTGAATGTGACAGCTTTGTAAGGTTGGAGAGCGGAATTGCAAGAAAGTTCGATGGGAGGCTGCAGACTTCCTTTTTATAATAAAGAAAAAGGAGGAGCAGAACATGATTGTGCTACAAACAACAAACCTGTCGAAAACGTACTATTCAAATAAAGGAACGTTATCATATCAAGCGCTCAGCGACTTTGACCTTAGTGTGGCGAAAGGAGAATTTGTCGGAATTATGGGCCCGTCGGGAAGCGGAAAAACCACGCTCCTGAATTTGCTGGCTACCATTGATATGCCGACCCAGGGTGAGATGATGATCAACGGCATCCAGCCAAAAACGTTAAAGGATCAAGAGCTGGCTCTTTTTCGCAGAAGAGAACTCGGCTTCGTCTTTCAGGATTTTAATTTGCTTGATACGCTGACGATTCGGGAAAATATTCTGCTGCCGCTCGCACTGGATAAGGTAAAGCTGAGAGAAATGGAAGCCCGTCTGGATGAATTGGCCGATGCATTGCAAATCAAGCATATTCTTGACCACCGGACATACGAGGTGTCGGGCGGGCAGCAGCAGCGCGCAGCTTGTGCCAGAGCCATTATTCACAATCCGGCGCTCATTCTTGCCGATGAACCGACGGGAAACCTTGATTCAAAATCGGCTAAGCAAGTGATGAACACGCTGGCTCAGCTGAATGAAGAAAAGGACGCGACGATTCTATTGGTCACACATGATGCGACAGCGGCAAGCTTCTGTAAACGGATTGTGTTTATTAAAGACGGACGTTTCTTTTCAGAGATTCACAGAGGGTCAAACCAGCAGGTGTTTTATCAAAGTATATTAGATACCTTGAGTGTGTTGGGAGGCGATTTTCATGAATTTGAGAACCATCGCCCGTAAAAACATTCTTGGGAATCTGCAACGTTATGTCGCCTACTTTTTAAGCTGTGTGTTTGCCGTTTCGGTGTTTTTTGTCTTCATATCTTTTATTTTTCATCCGGATGTCCATGAAGATAATGTATATGGAGGAAGGCTTGTTAAAACGTGCTTGAGCGCAGCCCTTGTCGTCATCATTGTCTTTTGTATATTTTTTATTTCCTATTCGAATTCGGCATTTTTGCAGGCGAGAAAGAAAGAGTTTGGGCTGCTGACGCTATTCGGAACATCAAAGCAGCAGCTCCGCAAGATGATTTATTATGAGCAGTCACTCATTTCTCTAGCGGCGATTGCTGCCGGCATTGGTGCAGGACTGTTATTTTCAAAACTGTTTTTTATGAACATGACTTGGATGCTCAGCGTGAAGGTGCCGATCTCATTTGTCATTGTGCCGAAAGCGTTTGTGATGACAGCTGCGGGCTTTCTCATCCTGTTTCAGACGCTGCTCGTTTTATCGCTGGCACGGATTCGCAAGATGGAAATCATTGAGCTGATTAAAGCAGCCCAAAAGCCGAAAAGTTTGCCGGCCTATTCAAAATGGCTCACTGTGCTGTCTTTACTGTGTCTGGCTGGCGGTTATTATCTGTCTGCCACAGCGAATGCGATTGATATGGTATTTCGTGTCTTTCCGATTTTGATTTTCGTGTTAATCGGGACGTATTTCTTTTTTACACAAAGCAGTGTGGCGTTTTTCCGCATGCTGTACAGAAAGAAACACAGCTTTTATAAAGGCACGAATATCATTGTCCGTTCCAACATGATATTCAGGCTGAAGGATCACGCGCGCATGCTGT
Organism: Bacillus sp. C28GYM-DRY-1; assembly: GCF_030519405.1. NCBI lineage: Bacteria > Bacillati > Bacillota > Bacilli > Caryophanales > Bacillaceae > Bacillus > Bacillus sp. C28GYM-DRY-1. The sequence continues at coordinate 105,771 of NZ_JAUMKF010000002.1, read as the reverse complement.
TTTTAACCTCTGTCATTACAGCAGTCATTTTAACCGCTACAGGTGTTATTTATATGTTTTATGCTGATTTAGAAAAACAGGAGGAGCAAAGCATTCCTCAATCTGTTTCCTGGGTAGAAAAAGACGCTTCCAGCTTTCAGGTTATGAAACCTGAGACGGCTGAGAATACATTGAAAAAAGCTGATGCTGACATCAAGTATAAGGTAAATGCCACAGGAATTCCTGTCACTTTTCAATCAGACTCGCCGTATGGGAACAGGAAAGAGATAGCCTTGCTGATTTCAGAGAAAACCTATAATCAAGTTGCAAAGGAAAAAGGTTTTCCTGTTATTCATTTACAGGAGAATGAAGCGTTTATTAATGTTCCGTTTCAAATGATGGTAAAAGATACATTTGGCGAAGGGGAAAAAGCGGCATTTCATATGAAGTCAGGACAAACACTGTTCTATATCATGAAAAAGCAGCAAAACAAAGGGATATTGATGTCAGTCGAAGGAGTCAGCAGTTTATTGGTCGTCAGCAAAAAAAGCTTTGACAGCCTCACTCAGGAAGTGCCGCTGAAGGATCAGATGAGAGTAGTAGGGTATGAGCTTGAGCATTGGCAGGAGACGGTAGATGTCTCTGAAAAGCTTGGAAATATGGTGCCGAAGGAACATATATCTGATTTTCAAACGCGTGCTCCTAGCTATCAAATTGTGAAGCAGGGAGTCGCATTCATGCTGTTTATCGGTCTGTTTGTCAGCGTGCTGTTTTTTGTCGTTCAAGGAAGCATGCTGTACTTGCGGATGTTTACTGAAATAGAAGATACGAGAGTGCAAGTTTTAGCATTAAAGAGAATGGGGATTACGGACAAAGAGATTCATTCCATCCTTGGTAGACAAATTGGATTTTTGTTCTTCATCCCATTTATCGCGGGTACAATTCACGCCGGCTTTGCGTATGCGGCGTTAAGCAACATGCTGAATTCTAACTTATTTCTTGAGGCCGTGATTGTCATCTTCATTTATTTTGTGTTCCAGGCTGTTTATTATATCGTCACTCGCCATATGTATAAGCGTGCTGTTCTCCAGCATATGTAATAAGAAATCCGGGTCTGGATCAGACCGGATTTCTATTTATTGAAATTCTCTTGTAAGATTTTTCGGTGTTTGTCCTTGAATGGCTGCCATCATGTTTTCGGCAGCCTGTTTACACATATTAAAGCGCACTTTAGCTGTTGCTGAGCCGATATGCGGCAGTAAAGTAACATTTTCGAGCTGCAAGAGCGGATTGTTTTTTGCGACAGGTTCTTCTTCGTACACGTCCAAGCCGGCACCACGAATCCATCCTTCTTGAAGGGCATGGATGAGGGCCTTTTCATCAACTGTCTTTCCCCGGGAAATATTGACGAAAATTGCTGAATCCTTCATCTTTTTAAATTCGCGTTCTCCTATCATGTGATACGTTTCATCAGTCAGCGGCGTAATGAGCAGAATAAAATCAGATTGTTCGAGCAATGTATCAAGCTCAGCATACTTGACGCCGATGCTTTCTTCCGTTTCTTGTTTCCGATGACGGTTATGATAAAGCACTTCCATATCGAAGCCAAATTTTGCGCGTCTCGCTGCTTGTTCGCCGATTCTGCCCATGCCGATAATGCCTAACGTCTGATGATGAACGTCAACGCCGAAAAGCGCTTCTTCTGCAACTGTTCCCCATTTTCCCGCTCTGACGAAACGGTCCAGTTCAGCAACACGTCTGGCGGAAGATAGAATCAGGGAAAAGGCCAGATCCGCGACCGTGTCATCCAGTGTGTAGGGTGTATGAGTGCCGACGATACCTCTTTCTCTCATGGCTTCTATATCGAAGTTGTCATAGCCTACAGATTGGTTACTGACCACTTTGAGCTTAGGCGCGTGTTCCAGCAATTCACGATTGATTGACGGTCCGGACGTTCCTGAAGTTAAAAGCCCTTCTGCCTCTTTTAATTTCTCAAATAGTACGTCATTCGGAAGCGTGTCCTCCTGCCATATTTCATAACGGCAATGTTCACCGATGAATGATTCAATCTCTTGAGGAATCGGTTTTGTGATAAATACAAATGGTTTCAACAAGGCTCCCCCTTTATGGCTGTTGTCTATATTATTATATCGGAAATAAATAGATGTTAAAAATATAGCTGCGTTCAATTAAATTTCTGGTTCTTTTGAACTTAAAATGGATATTGAAATGGGTTGAACAGCTAAATCTGCTTTAAAAAGTTTTTTAATTATCTGAATTCGCCTATATTTTATGTCAGACAAATCATTGATATACGAGTTAAAGCCAGGTTATAGGATTCAATAAATATAAATTTTATTATCTTTGAAAGATATAAATTTTTAAGTTTTTATTCTACAGTCCATTTATAGTGTCTTTTTTTGAAAGCCTTTTCGCGGTGTCTTCCTATGCTATAATTCCTTATTGTAAGCTGGGCAAGAAGGCTTGCAAAATCATATGGATGGGAGATGAATCAAATGGTTTCTTTAACATCAATTTTGGACCACAATCAGCGGTTTGTCAGAGAGAGGAAGTATGAACCGTACAAAACGACAAAATTCCCTTCAAAAAAGCTCGTCATTGTCACCTGTATGGATACACGGCTCACCGAACTTCTTCCGCAAGCAATGGGACTGAAAAACGGCGATGCTAAAATTGTAAAAAACGCGGGAGCCATCGTTTCTCACCCATTTGGAAGCGTGACGCGCAGCATACTGGTCGCGATTTATGAATTGCAGGCTGAAGAGGTATGTATTGTCGGCCACCATGAATGCGGGATGTCTGGACTGAATGCGCCCTCGATTCTCGAGAAAGCAAAGGAACGCGGAGTGGAAGAAAGCTGCTTGAATTTGCTGACGAGCGCCGGACTTGATTTGAAAACATGGCTGACCGGTTTTCACAGCGTAGAAGAAAGCGTTTCCCACAGTGTGAATTTGATCAAGAACCATCCGTTGCTGCCGAAAAACGTTCCGGTTCACGGACTTGTCATTCACCCTGAAACAGGAAAACTTGATGTGATCATTAACGGTTATGAAACTGAGCTCATAAACACTCAATTATAAAGGAGGGTATAGCAAAATATGCGGTTCTCAGGGAGATTCAAGGAATATAATTTGCAGAAATTTCAGAAAGACCTGATCGCAGGTATCGTAGTAGGTGTTGTGGCAATTCCTTTAGGGATGGCGTTTGCCATTGCCTCGGGAGTTCAGCCTGAATACGGGCTGTACACTGTTGTTGTGGCGGGGATTTGTATTTCTTTGTTTGGGGGCTCCAAATATCAAATCGGCGGTCCGACAGGCGCCTTTGTCCCAATTCTATTTGGCATTGTAATGCAGTACGGCTTGGAGAACCTCCTGATTGCAGGGTTTATGGCAGGGGTGATGCTGGTGCTGTTCGGGCTATTTAAGCTCGGAAAAATAATGAAATTCGTTCCGAAACCTGTTATCGTCGGTTTTACAGCCGGAATTGCCGTGCTGATCTTTACTGAGCAAATTGCTAATTTTCTCGGTTTAAGAAATGTTGAAAAACATGAGAACTTTCATCACAACATGTTTGAAATCGCACAGAAGCTCGGCACATTTAACGTGTATGCCATTTTGACAGCAGTGATCGGGCTTGTCATTTTGCTTGTATCCGCCAGAGTGATGCCTAAAATACCGGGCGCTTTATTGGCGCTTCTGATTTCCACACTGGTCGCGGTTGTGTTTTTCCCTGACCGTATGGCAACGATCGGATCAACTTATGGAGAAATTCCTCGCCATTTGCCGGAATTTCAGTTCCCTGAGCTCACATTGGATAAAATGGTTATGTTGTTTCCGGCAGCGCTTGTCATCGCGCTTCTTGGCGGCCTAGAGTCCATTTTGTCCGCAATGGTCGCTGATAACATGAAGGGCTCAAAGCATGACAGCAATAAGGAACTTGTCGGCCAGGGAATTGCGAATATGGCTGCGCCGCTGTTTGGCGGAATTCCGGCTACGGGAGCAATCGCGAGGACGGCGACCAATATTAAGAACGGAGCGGTTTCTCCTGTTTCCGGTGTCGTTCACGGTGTAGTCGTTCTTCTTGTCTTGCTCGTATTTGCGCCTTATGCATCCCATGTGCCGCTTGCCAGTATGGCCCCGATTCTCATGGTTGTCGCATGGAATATGAGTGAGCGCAAGGAAGTCGCAAACATGCTGAGACTGAAAAATGCCGATTCCTTTATTTTGGCGGCGACCTTTGCGCTAACGGTTCTGTTTGACTTAATCGTCGGTGTGGCAACAGGCTTGCTGCTCGCATTTGTGTTCTTTATCAGAAGAATGAGCGAAGCGACCCGCATCCACACTCAGGAATCGCATCCTGTTTTGGAGAAGACGGCAAAGAGAGAAGACCCATCCGTGAGTATGTATTCCATAGAAGGGCCACTGTTTTTCGGATCAATTGATTCGCTTGAATCTTCACTGCTGGAGCATGTACAGAAAAAGCCGAAGACCCTTATTCTGCTCATGAATAAGGTGCACTACATGGATACGTCGGCTGAAGCAGTGCTCGGGAACATTATGAACCGGATTAAACGCCACAACGGAAAGCTGATGATTGTAGGACTGCAATCGCAGCCGAAGGAGCTGCTGCATAAAACAGGCCTTTTTCACAAAATAGGGAAGCAGCATTTCTTTGATCACCATGATGAAATCACAGGTTAGAAAAAGCGGCCATTGCGGCCGCTTTTTTATGCATGCTCAAAACGTTTGGTCAGTTTATCTTGATGGGCTTTCATCACGTCTTCTAAAGAGACTCCGTACATATCAGCAAGAATAGCGATATTTCCGATGACATCTCCCATTTCTTCAATCAATTCTTGTTTTTGCTCAGCTCGTGTCGATTCTTTCTCATCAGGCCGGTCTCTGCCGATTTCATACGCCCTGACAGCCCGGGCCAGTTCTCCGGCTTCCTCCATTAAAAAGCCGACCCGAATAAACGGCCCGTATTCTGTCCAGCCTCTTTTTTCGTAAAACTCTTTCATCCATTTTTCTGCATCAGCCAGCTGCACCATCATCACTCCTGCATTCTTTATGTATTTCAATTGATATTATCACATGAAGGTGGGACAATATATAGTGTGTTTTTGTATGTTTAATACGATATATAGATGCGGAGATGACAAAGATGAAAACCATTTGTGTATTTGCGGGCTCAAACCCGGGGGGAAATGAAGCGTATAAACGAAAAGCGGCAGAGCTTGGCGCGTATATGGCTGAGCAGGGAATCGGCCTTGTCTATGGGGGTTCCCGCGTAGGCTTGATGGGCGCGATTGCTGACGCGATTATGGAAAACGGCGGAACTGCAATCGGGGTCATGCCGAGCGGTTTGTTCAGCGGGGAGGTTGTCCATCAGAACCTGACTGAGCTGATTGAAGTAAACGGGATGCATGAACGAAAAGCCAAAATGAGCGAGCTTGCTGACGGCTTTATCTCCATGCCGGGCGGCTTCGGTACATATGAAGAATTATTTGAAGTGCTTTGTTGGGCGCAGATCGGCATTCACCAAAAGCCAATCGGTCTGTACAATGTCAACGGATATTTTGAACCAATGATGAAAATGGTCAAATACAGCATTCAAGAAGGATTTTCTAACGACTCTCATCTAAAACTGATCCACAGCTCGTCGCGGCCGGATGAGTTAATTGAACAAATGCAGAACTACTCTTATCCGATTTTAGAGAAAAAGTGGACAGAAATCTAAAAAAGAGCCTTCTTCAGGGAAGGCTCTTCTCGTATTACTTTTGTTCTTCTGTGTTGCGAGTCAGAATTTTGTCAATCAGGCCGTATTCAAGCGCTTCTTCAGCAGACTTAAAGTTATCACGGTCTGTGTCCCGTTCGATTACTTCAAGCGGCTGGCCAGTACGTTCAGCAAGCACTTTGTTTAATTTGTCGCGAAGCAAGAGAATACGTTTCGCGGCAATTTCAATTTCTGTCGCTTGACCTTGAGCTCCGCCAAGAGGCTGGTGAATCATAACTTCACTGTTTGGAAGCGCATAGCGTTTGCCTTTTTCTCCGGCAGCAAGCAAGAATGCGCCCATTGATGCAGCCATACCGATACAAATGGTAGATACCTTCGGCTTGATAAACTGCATGGTGTCATAGATCGCCATACCGGCTGTGATAGAGCCGCCCGGGCTGTTGATGTAAATAGAAATATCTTTTTCAGGGTCTTCCGCTTCTAAGAATAAAAGCTGTGACACGATGGAGTTCGCAACGTTGTCATCAATCGCAGATCCAAGCATGATGATACGATCCTTTAATAGACGAGAATAAATGTCATACGCTCTTTCCCCGCGGTTCGTTTGTTCAATGACTGTAGGTATTAAATTCATAATGCTCCTCCTTCACCTTTTAGGTAAGTATGTAGTTACATGATACATTTTTGGTCAATAAAGGTCAAACAAAAAGCTGGCTTGACAAGCAAACTCTTCTCTTTTCCCCATTTTCCCCAAAAATAAAGGGGTTCAAACCAATGTATGTCAGATTGCCAAATAAGATGATATGTCTGATCTGAAAAGCGCCCTCTTGAAATAGAGGGTTGTTATTTCGATGGAATTATCGTATAATTAGTTGTGCTGACGTTCTCATAACGCAGTCTATATGCGCTCGTAGCTCAGTTGGATAGAGCGGTGGTTTCCGGTACCACGTCTGTCGGGGGTTCGAATCCCTCCGAGCGCGTCCAATAGAACAACAGGAAAGACAAGGGTTTGGCATTTTGCCGCTCTTGTCTTTTTTGTTTTGTTTGAAAAATCTTTCTCAACGGAACATAAATTTTCCTCCACTCGGGCACGTTAAAATGTGTGATATTGAATTTGCGAGGAGGATGAATATGGGTATTTTAAGCGGAAATCCGCAGGATGAACCGATGCATTACGGTGAGGTATACAGCTTGTGGAGTTATGTGATGGCGGGCAATAAAATGGTCGGCAATTACCAGATGTTATTGCATCATGTCGGTGATGACGACTTGAAGAAGCTGCTTCGTGAATCCATTGAGAAGTGCCAAGATGAAGTGAAACAGATCAGTGCGATCCTGAAAGAAAACGGGGTGGCGCTCCCTCCGGCTTCTCCTGAACCGCCGGCTGCAGATCTTAAAGATATTCCGCCGGGTGCGCGGTTTCTTGATCCGGATGTCGCGGCCTCTGCTGCAGCGCAAAATGCTGCGGGCCTTGTGACATGCAGCAAAATTATGGGACAGTCAATTCGTGAGGATATTGCCATGATGTTTGGGCAATTCCATGTATCGAAAGCCGCAACCGGCGCAAAATACTTAAGATTGCTAAAAAACAAAGGCTGGCTCATCCCGCCGCCGCTTCATCTACAACAACATCAAGACGATTAATGGCAAGGGCATATACAGCTGTATATGCCCTTTTCTTATGTTTAAGCCGTAAGACGCAGGCCGATGACGCCCGTGAAGATTAGGCAAAGAGAAATCACCTGTGAAAGCTGAAAACGCTCCTTAAACCAGAGGAACCCGACCGCCGAAACACCAATACTGCCAATGCCGGTCCAAACGGCATAAGCGACTCCGGCAGGCAGGAACCGCATCGCTTGTGATAGGCAGTAAAAGGATAAGCCAAATCCAACAGTCATCACAATGATCGGCCATTTTTTTCTTGTTCCGTCTATATATTTCATTGCAACGGCAGCTATAATTTCTTCTATGCCGGCAATTACTAATAAAAACCAAGCCATTATTTTTCACCTCCCGGCTGTGAATTGCTTTCTTTTGTAAAGAGCTTCATTCCTAAAATACCGGCTAGCAGCAGCATCAAGAAGAAGATTTGCGCTGCTGAGAAGGGTTCGCCTAAGTATATCCCGGTCATATAGGTTCCGACCGTCCCAATTCCGACAAATACGGTATACGCCGCGGCCATAGGGATTTTTCGATAAGAGTGGATTAATAGGATAAAGCTTATCGCTATTAATAAAAAAACGACGGTCCAATCCAATAGCGAATCGGCATGTTTGAGGGAAGAGGCCCAAACAACTTCCAAAAGCCCTGCAATTAAAACAAGCACCCAATTCAAATGAAACACCTCTTTCGTTTATGAATGAACGTCAGTCATTTTTTAACCATTAAAAAATGAGCGGTGTTATCCAGTCATTTTTTAAGCGGTATCTAAGCTTCGTTTTAAGAAAGTAAAGATTTCTTTTTTATACACTCCGACATTTTCATCTTGTTCGAACCCGATATAGAATCGTTCTGCAGTGTTCTCGACCAAGTTAATAATCGTTCTTGCTGTCCACTTCGCATTGATTCCTTTCGTTACCTCAAGGTTTTCAATGGCCTTATTGATGATTTTTTCAAGCCAAGAATAATAAGGCTGATAGATCGTTTCCCATTTTTCCATGGAGTGGTCGATCGCAAGCCCAGAGTAACAGAGGACGATAATATCCTTATGGCGTTCTGTAATGAGAAATGTCTCATCAATTAATATATCTAAAACGGTCCAAAAATCCTCGTCTCCATTCAGTCTTCCTTTGATTTTGTCCAGCGTATGTGTGAGTAGATTTTCTGCAATTGCCGGTATGAGGGCATTTTTAGATGAGAAATACAAGTAGAACGTTCCTTGGGCGGTGCCGGCCTTTTTGACAATATCAGAAATAGAGGCCTTGTCGAGACCTTTTTCAGAAATAACTTCAATGGCAGCTTGAAGAATTTTTTCATATTTGTCCGATGTTTGTTTTGGCATGAGGAGCACCTCCTTTAATGACTGACTATCATTCATCTTATCGCGGGTATGAATGTTTGTAAAGAATAAAGAAGCAAGAAAAATTCTTGCTTCTTTATTTATCATAATCAATAGCGGCTTTCGGGAGCCCGGTATGCTTCGCCCAGTAGTAAATTGCAAGTGAGCCGATGGCGACCAGAATGAGGTCAACGGGATTGCTGATGATGCCTAAACCGTGTCCGAAAGAACCGATGTAGGAAAAGATCAGCATCATGATATAAAACCCGACAAGCCACCACGCTGATTTCAGCTGCTGGGCAAAGCTGACATCGTCTTGAGGCGCATATTTTCTAAAGCAGAGATAGATGAAAAACATCACGAGCTGTGAACCGAGCAGCCAGGAAACGGTTTTCCATCCTGACCAGTAGACAATAAACGCCGTGAAGATAAAGGAAAGCGGCCCGATAATGCTCATTCCTTTTAAATAAAACGGCCTGTTTAAGTCCTTCGCATTCACCCTCAGCGCTGCCGAACAAATTGGTGCAATCGCATAAGAAAGGATGAGCGCGACAGAACAGACATTGACAAGCGCATTCCACGAAGGGAAGGGGAGCGTCCAGAAAATGGACATGGCAAACGAAAGCCAGAGTGAAGCACGGGGCGTTCCCGTTTCTTTATTCACTTTTGAGAATATGCTAAATAATGTGCCGTTACGCGCCCAGGCGTAAACGAGGCGAGACGTTGTATTCATAAAAATATTCCCGTTTCCCCCGGGAGACAAAATGGCGTCTAAAATGACAAGCGTTGCAAGCCAGCCTAATCCAAGCATGACCGCAATATCTTTAAACGGCAATGAGAACTCCCGCGCGATTGCCGGCCACCCATTTTTAAGTGTTTCTGTCGGGATTGCACCAATAAAGGTGACCTGCAAAACAGTGTAAATGATGGTTGAAACGATAATGCAAATGATTAAAGCGATCGGGATGTTGCGTTTTGGATTGCGCACTTCTCCTGCAACAGCGACAATCGGATGCAGGCCGAGATATGCAAACATTACGCCGCCAGTCGAAATTGCAGCTTGAATACCTGTAAAACCGAACGGTGCAAATCCTTCAACAGATAAGTTTTGCGATTTAAAATGAAAGATCAGCACGATAATGATGGTAATCGGTACAATATATTTAAAAATCGATATAATGAAATTTGCCTTAGCGAAGGTTTTGACGCTCCAATAATTCAGCAGGAAAAACAAACATAGCAAGGCAAACTGCAAAATCCAGCCTGCAATGGTCGGCGAATCAGATCCTTTTATGGTCAGGCCGGGAAACCAATAGGCCACATACTGACGAACAGCCGTCACTTCGATTGAAATCAGGCTTGTGTAAGCGACAATTGTGACAAAAGATATTAGGTAGCCGACAAGGTGGCCATGTGAATAAACGGGGTATCGAATGATGCCTCCGGTACGGGGCAGAGCGGCTCCAAGCTCCGCGTACACGAGCCCGATTAACAGAATGATGGCTCCGCCGATGATCCAGGAAAAAGCGCCCGAGGGTCCTGCTTTTGAAGCGACATTACTGACAGCGAACAGCCATGCTGATCCAAAAATGGCACCCATCCCAATCAAAATCAGATCAAACAGCGACATTGATTTTTGAAAATTTCCTTGTTTAGACATCCGCTTCCTCCTTAGAAACCAGCCTTATATTTTAAAATGCCCAATATGTAACAGAGAATACCGCTCTAATAAAAAAACAGGTGCAGCAATGGCTGCACCTGTTTTTTTATTCATGAACCGTATCAAAATGTTTCACCGTTATATTTTTGAATGAGGCTGTGCCGCCTTCAGAATAAAGAGTAATGCCTTTATCTTCAGGCTTTGGGAACACTTCATTTGAAAAAACGGTTTTCCCGTCATCGACAAATACTTCAATCGTTGTTTTATCAACGAGAATTTTCAAATGCGCCTTCTGTTTGCTTACATCGTAAGGAGCCTGGCTTTCAACATAAGTATTGCTTTTGTCAGGCTGATTTGTGGCCGCTCTGTTGACATATGCATAACCGCCTTCTGCAAAAATGCCGACATCAATATGGCGTTTTTGGTCTTCTGACTCTCTCAGTTTGACGCCTGCATTCTTCAGCTCTGACCAAGAAAGATCCATATCAAGCTGGTACGTATCACCTGTGATCGACAGAGTTTTTGATCCGTTCACATGTTGATCCTCTACTTTGTCAGTTGAAACGGTCAGCTGCTCCAAAGCTTCGGTTGGCTGTGAGACGAGGCTGTATGTGCCATCTTGCTCTTGCAGCCGGAGTTCGCGTATGACAGAATCTGTGCCGTTAAAACCGTTTTCCATTGTCGGTGTGTTGTTGGCATAATCCCAATTATTCATCCAGGCAAGCGCATAACGCTTTTCTAATGGATCTGTGCTTTTACCGTCTTCGAACGTCACGCCGCCGTACCAGTCAAAGCCGTAGTCAAGCCATTGCGGTACGGTTTGATCCGCTGTAAATTCTTTTCCGTCGAAGCTTCCGGTCCAGTAGGCGTACGTATTTGGTTTGCCCCACGGTTTGCCGTTCGCGCTGACGCCGAGAACCCACTTAGTCGTTCCATCGCTTGCCCGCATCATGTAGAGGTCAGGGCATTCCACAATTCCCGCCTGCTCTGCGAAGAATCCGCTTGTGTAACGCCAGTCCTTTAGATTATCGGATTCATAAAAGCCGATTTTTGTTCCTTCAGCCATGACCATTACCCATTTGTTGTCCTGGTCATCCCATATGACTTTCGGGTCTCTGAAATCGTCTGTGCCCGGATTGGGCATAATAGGGTTATCACTGTAGGGCTTGAATGATTTTCCTTTGTCTGTGCTGTACCACAAATGTTGCTCTTGCTTTTTGTCTTTGGCTGAAGGCTGTGTCACAATCGCGACAAGCACGTTTTTACCGAATCCGGCTGTGTTTTCTTTATCAATCACGACAGAACCGGTCCAAATGTCGCCGGCTGGGTTTGTGTATTTCGGAATGGCCACGCCTTCATCAGTCCAATGCACCAAATCCTCTGATACGGCATGGCGCCATTCTGTGCCGTTACCTTTTGGGTAATCACGGTTATACAGATAGAAATAATGGTATTGTCCATCTAAATAAATCGGTTTTTGGGGATCGTTTTTCCATTTATCCGGCGTCGTAAAGTGATATGCCGCCCGATAGTCAGTCTTATGATTTGATTTTGTTTTTTTGACAGGTTCTTCGTTTGGCAATAAATCGATAAACAGCAGTATTCCTGCGAAGGTGAGGAATACGGTTAGCCATTTGCCTGTTTTTTTATAGTTCATATGGGATTCACCTTTATGATGTTGATCAGAAATAAAAGAAAATGCCAATTGGATATCGGCATTTTCTTTTTCGTTGTTATTTGTTGACTGTTAATTGTCCTTGTTCAAGGATGCTGTCTTTTACAACAGACGTTTTCTTGCCTTTGATGTTTAACAGGAAGCTTGGCGCAAACGTTGATTGTTTGTCTGCATAGAAGCCTCTGTTTGTCATGTAGCTTGTAATCACGACATTGTTTCCTTCAGCTTGAGGCACAGCAAAGTGTGAATAAGTAAAGGTCACATCGTTAGGATCAAGATCCATTTTTAACACAAGGCCTGTTTCGTTCAGCGGTTTGTATGGGCCAGTTAAGGAATCTGAAACATAACCAAGCATGTAAATGTCATTAGATGTGATACCGTCGATTGTCATTTTTGAACCGCGAGAGTCAGTGAACAGGTACCATTTTCCATTCATTTTAAATACATTCGGGCGTTCAATTTCATCTGTAACTGTGTTAGATGCAATCAGCGGTTTCATCACTTTTTTCATTGTGTAGTCATCATTTAACTCAATGATGCCGAGTGCGCCGTTTGCTAGTTCTGCCGTGCGTTTTTTATCGCTTTGCAGAAGTTTTTGACTTTCTTGACGGAAGAATGATGTGCTTTTTCCATAGTACGCTTTGTTAAATAAAGATTCTTCGCCTTGGTAGCCATTTTCAGTTCCAGTGTTTGCTTCAAATACTAAGTATTTACGGCCGTTATCTTCAACGTAGTGAGGATCTCTCAGTGTGTGGTTATCACCTGAGCTGTAGTTGCCTTCATCGATGAACTGCTGTACATGCTGATACGTTTTGCCGTCACCGTCAAAGATTGATTTATGATCCTCTACACCGTCAATGTTCAGAGAGTTTTCAGACGTTGTTACATTAACCTGTGCAGTTGTCAATGTTTGTTTACCGTAATGTTTGCCGGAGAAGTCAGTGTAGAACAAACGAATTTTTCCATCAGATGTAAATGTGGCTGAACCAGACCATTCTTGTGTTTGGTCTTTCAGGATTGGATCATTTGCATCGAATTTGTCGCTGTCTTTAAAGACGCGGCCAGCGTTTTTCCAGCTGTCAATAGAAGTTTCGCCGACTTTTTGATAGAACATGTAAATTGATGTATCATCCGCATTTTTAGGATCTCCGGCTAATGCAAAGACGATGTGGTAGCCGTGATAATTTGCGACTGTGCCGTCAGCGTTTTGTAATGGCCAGCTGTCCCAAACGTCCAGGCCTTTTGCAGAAGAGATATTTTTAATGGTGGATGGATCGAATTCTGGCACCTGATATTTTTCGTTTTTTTGCTGTTCTGGGATTTGCAGCATATCATGGCGTGTAATATGGGTAATGCCGTACGTTTCATTATACGGATTTTGGTTCGTTTCTTTCGCAAACGCTTGGGTTGCGCCTCCTGCCAGCAGTGCAGTAGTAAAGGTTAATACGGTTGCTTGTTTTGCAAACTTTTTGATGTTCATCGTTCATGTCTCCTTTTTTATGTACTATGTTAGCGGTCTGCTTCTTCCAGCCCTCCTGTTTGAAGATGGCAAGTCAGTTACGCACAATAAAAAAAGACCTAAAATATGTAAGGGGTGACGCCAAAGAATACACTTTGCCCTTTACACATTTTAGGTCTTGCCTGCTTTATCAGTAACAAACCTGCGTGATTTACTTTTCGACATCATTCTATTAGACTCTCGATTGGATTGCAACTGGTCTATTTTCCTCTTTTGTTTGATAGAAATTCATAAAAGGATGTAAAGATTACGGGTCTAAAGAACTAACATACTTGCCTGTTTCTTTTCATTCTCTGTATTTTTTATAACGCCTGATGTATGGGCATAAAGTTACTTATTTCATTATGATTCAAAAAATGATTATTTAGATATGATTCACAATATCTCATTTCATTAAACGTTAGTGAATGGCTGTATGGCATGCAGTAAGAATGTTGATCGGTATAAAGGATGAGGTCTTTTTTATTCATATCATATATTTACTTATAAGAGCTGAAACCTTGGTGTACCATGGCTTGAAAGTAAAGCAGCTTCTCTAACTTTGTAAAAAAGAATATTTGATTCATGCAGAGCGCTCTATATTAAAGTTGATTTTTTTCCTGTGTTTAGGATGACTAGATTTTTTAGTATTCAATATAATTGAAACGTTAATCGTTTAGTAACGTACAGAGAAAAGGGAGGTGGAGGAATGAAGCAGAAGAAAAGGAAGCATCTTAAGACGTTATTTGAGACTTTAGGCGAAAACTATCAATTCAACGGGACGATTCTGGCTGCGGAGGATGGCGAAATCTTATATCATCACTCTTCCGGTTATGCAGAATGGACGGAAAAGCGCCCCTTGCAGACCAACTCTTTGTTTGAGTTAGCGTCTAGGAGAAAGGGATTCTTGGATATGAAGACAAAGTGGAGCGGTGGCTGCCGGGTTTTCCGTATCAGGGCATAACGATACGGCATTTATTGAACCATACGTCAGGACTTCCTGATTATATGGGCTGGTTTGTTAGCAATTGGGATCAAAACAAGATTGCGCAGAATCAGGATATTGTCGATATGCTAATGAATGAGGGGCTGCCTGTTTATTTTGAACCGAATGAAGGCTGGCTGTACAGCAATACGGGTTATGTGCTGCTGGCGGTTATTATTGAAAAAGCATCTGGCATGAGCTATGCGGATTTTATGAATACCAGTATTTTTTCACCGGTCGGCATGAATGAAACGAGAGTGTATAACAGGCGGCTTCGGCCTGAGCGGATTGATCACTATGCATATGGATATGTGTATGATGTACATTCCGAAACGTACGTCCTTCCTGATGATCTGGAGGAAACAAGCTATGTCGTTTACCTAGATGGCATACAGGGAGACGGAACGGTGAACTCTGTCACAAGCGATTTGTTTCGATTTGATCAGGCGTTATATCAGGATGAATTGATCAGCAGGGCATCGAAGGAAGCCGCATTTTCACCTGTAAGCCTTAACAATGGGGAAATGTTTGATTACGGCTTTGGCTGGGTGCTTCAAAACAGTCCTGAAAAAGGGCGGGTTGTCAGCCACACCGGAGGATGGCCCGGCTATTCAACGACGATGATCCGATATATCGATCATCGTAAAACGCTGATCTATTTGAGCAATAAGGAAGAGGAGTCTGAATATGAACGAGCAATTCTGAAGGCGGCGGAACATATTCTATTTGGCCAGCCATATGAGATTCCGGAACGCCCCGCTGACAAAAAGAAAAAAGCAATTGATACAGCGATATACAGCCGCTATGTTGGCAGCTACTCGTTTCAAGATGGGACGGCTGCACGGGTGACAGCCGAGAATGAACGTCTTTATTTGGAGATCACTGGGCAGCTGAGACTGGAATTATTTCCTTCCTCGGAAACCCGTTTCTTCCTGCGATCATTGTCTGTTGAAGTCGAATTTATGTTAGGGGAGAATGCTGCGAAAAGCTTTATCCTCTATGAGGATGGTTCAGAAGAAGAAGTGGTCCGCACGAATTAGAAAGGAATGAAAGGTATGATCGGAATATTAGCCGGGATGGGGCCGAAATCGACCTCGCCGTTTATTGATAAAGTGATTGATTACTGTCAGAAGCTATATGGGGCTTCAAACGATGCTGACTATCCGCACATGATGATTTATTCATGCCCGACACCCTTCTATGCAGATCGTCCCATTGACCATGATGAGATGAAAAGAGCGATTATCGCCGGGGCGGTAAAGCTCGAGAAAACAGGCGTTGATTTCATTGCTCTGCCCTGTAATACGGCGCATGTGTACTATGAAGAGATTCAGCAGGCATTGTCGGTTCCTTTGTTGCATATCATTGAGGAAACGATAAAGGAGATTCCGCATCCTGCAAAAAAAGCGGCGGTTTTGGGAACAGATTCAACCATCCAATCTGCCATCTATCAAAAAGGGCTGAAGGCAAACGGACAAGAAATTGTTCATAAGGATCATTGGCAGCAGGCTGTAAATCAGCTTATCGCCGCAATTAAACACCCGAATCATATACAGCATACACAAGCATTGTGGCAGAAATTATATGAAGAAATCAGTCAGCATGCAGACATCATTATTTCAGCCTGCACGGATTTAAATGTGGTGTTAGACCATATTCAAAGTGAGATTCCGATTATTGATTCCTCTGACTGTCTTGCAAAAAGCACTGTCAGCACATATCTTGCCTATCAAAGCTAGTTTCCAGACAAGGACTGTCTTCAAACAGTCCTTGTTTTTTTGCTCCTATTGTTTGACAGCTGTTTGCAATGGTATTAAAGTAAACATGTAAATAGTTACATGATTTTTTCTTGAAGGTGAGGTGGTGCTCATGAAGAAGCCGGTTTTAAAACCATTCGCCTCTTTAGAAATCAAGGTTGATCCGCCTATTACCATTGGTGAGACAGGCTTGGGACTGAGACGATTCATTCCGATTCGTTCGGGAACAATAACCGGGGAAATAAAGGGGCGTATTTTGCCGGGCGGCGCTGATTCACAAATCATTCGCGCTGACGGCAGAACAGATTTATCTGCCAGGTATGTGATTGAAACAGCAGATCATGAACTGATTTACATTGAAAACAATGGAATACGGCAAGTCAGCGATCCTTTTCGAAAACAAGCTGCGGCCGGGGAAATCATTAATCCGGAGCATGTTTATTTCCGTACGGTGCCGACATTTGAAACAGGCAGTGAAGCCTATCAATGGCTGCATGACCGCTTGTTTATCGGTTCCGCAGAAAGAACCCCTGATTACGTTCGACTAGACATTTATCAAGTACAGTAAAGACTAAGGAGAGTGTGAAAGATGGAAAACTTTATCGGAAGCCACATGATTTATACTTATGAAAATGGATGGGAATACGAGATCTATATTAAAAACGACCATACAATCGATTATAGAATTCATAGCGGAATGGTTGCCGGACGCTGGGTTCGGGATCAGGAAGTGAATATAGTCAAACTGACTGAAGGCGTATATAAAGTGTCTTGGACAGAGCCGACAGGCACAGATGTTTCATTAAACTTTATGCCGAATGAAAAACGCATGCACGGTATTATTTTCTTCCCGAAATGGGTGCATGAACATCCTGAAATTACGGTTTGCTACCAAAATGACCACATTGATCTGATGAAAGAATCCCGCGAAAAATATGAAACGTATCCAAAATACGTTGTGCCTGAATTTGCAGATATTACCTTTCTGAAAAATGAGGGAGTCGACAATGAAGAAGTGATTTCAAAAGCTCCTTATGAAGGAATGACAGATGATATTCGCGCAGGAAAATTATCATAAACAACATAAAAACCCGGAAAAGAGAATCACTTCTCTTTCCCGGGTTTTCTTTTGGCTGAGTATGCGGGAACCATCGTAATTCCCGCGAAAAACAGTACGATGCCAGTCCAGCGCATCAGCTGGTAATAGGCTGTGTCCCGTAAACATAACACGGCCGACAAAATAATGATACAAGCTGCCACGACGATGACAGCACCAATGTATCCTATTTTCCCCATGTTTATTCTCCTTGTGACGGGAATAGTTTCTGCCTTTTTTCAGATTCAGGATCGTTTTCGATCGTAATCTCTGAATCTAAAATCAGCGTCTGTCTTGTTTCTTCAGTATACGCCGGCCATTTTACATCTTCGGTGCTTGGGTTTCCTGTTTTGGCGAATGTGATCCATGCTGATTGTATGGTGTGAGAAAGCTGTTTCACCTCATCCGTAACCTCTGCTTTTGCCATTCGTTTTAACCCGTCCAGATTTCCGAAAACAAAAGGAAGCTCTAATGCGTGAAACGCTTTATTGTACGGCGGCTTATCAGAGTGCCAGTCGAAGCGGTACATCCATACAGGCGCGTAATGAGACTGAGCGGAGGCATAGGCGACGGCCGGGCGCCAAAATATTAAATCAGTCATCATATGAATTTGGCTTTCCAGCGAGCGCGGATAAAGATCGGCGGCTTTCTTTGCCAGCGGCTGCCCTAATAAATACTCAAGCGCGGCATTAAACGTTTCTTGATTATAAACGTCTGAGTCCGGGGTGAAAAATAAATATCCTTCATCGCGGTTTGTTCCGATTAACAGGGGGATGCCGGCAGCAGCACCTTCTGCGATTGCTTGTTCTGGTTCAGCAGGCAACGTTTTCGGATCAAGGGCTGGCTGGAAGAACAACTGAAAGATATTTTCATTTTCTGCTTTCCGAAGCTGATCGGCCGCTTTAAGCAAATCTTCCGCAGATACAGTGTGCAATCTGTCCAATTGGCTCTCGTTTATCCCAAGGACCTTTAAAAAGGCTGCGGCAGTGCTAGCCGCTTTTTCTTTTGTCATTGTTCTAGAAGCGCCGCTTTCCATGATTGCTTTCTGGAACAGGCCTTTTGCCGCAGGCATTGCGAGCAGCGAGGCAATGCTCATGCCGCCTGCGGATTCTCCAAATACCGTTACGTTATCCGGATTACCGCCAAATGCGGAGATATTGTCTCGCACCCATTTCAGTGCGGCGGCTTGGTCCAGCAAGCCGAGGTTATCGGAATACGCTTCATCAAACGAAGACAAATGTAAAAATCCAAACGGACCCAGGCGGTAGTTCAGTGTAACAACAATGACTTCTCCCTGTGCTGCAAGGCTTGATCCATCATATAATGGCTCACTTCCTGCACCGAGATAAAAAGCGCCGCCGTGAATCCACACCATGACAGGAAGGTTTTGACTTGGAGTATCAGGCGCAAATACATTGAGATACAGGCAATCCTCAGACTGGCGGGGCAGCTCATTATACGAAAATGACACCAAATCAGACGGCTGCGGGCAAATCGGGCCGTACGCTGTTGCGTCCAGTTCGTTCTCCCACGCTTCCGGAGGTTCCGGTGCTTTAAAACGCATTGATCCGACAGGCGGTTTGGCATAGGGGATGCCTTTCCACTTATGTACGCCATGTTCTATTATGCCTCTTACTTTGCCGTATTGAGTTGTTACTGTTTTATGAGTCATTGCATTCTCTCCCTTTTTCCCCCATTATAAACAGATTTGTCCTGAAGATGCGAACATTAGCCCTTAGCCGATTTTCATCTTTCTGCTGTTTTGAAAAAGGATTTGACTTCCTGAACGGTTAAACCGATTTCTCTTGCTTCTGCCATCAGCGCTTTCCATTCTTCTACATTGGATTCTGTCAGTTTACGGTTGCGAAAGAAAGCGGTTTCAGGATGCTTTTTCTTCAGTATGTTCGTAAAAGTGAACAACTCTTCCTTTTCCATTCCGGCTTGGACGGCTTGCACAAGATGCACGCGCCATTCTTCTTCATCGCCGCTGATTTTTTCATACATCATTGTTTCTGCGTCGAATAATTCTGTTAATTCGACTTCTAGTGTAGTGGAAATTTTCTTTAAAAATTGAACGGACGGATTTGTATGAACGCCTCTTTCAATCTTGCTTAAATAGGATTTAGATACACCCGACTCGACAGCCACTTGATTAATAGAATAGCCTTTTCTTTTGCGGTACAAACGGATAATTCTTCCAATCATGATATGAGATTCTCCTCTATTCCTGTCGTTATTTTTGTTCATTATAAGGAATTATTCGTTCTTTATAAAATTTAAAATAATAAGGGAAGTGCAGTAAATTAGAGGAAAATCATGATTTTGTTCTCTAAAGAGAACCTATTGGCTTATTTTGCAATTTTTAAATAATAAAGTTTTCTTTTATAATCCAATCATTAACAGAAAGGGGCGCAGGAAGCCAGCCGCGGGGAGGCTGAAGGCTTTGAATACATGAATGAGAATATGAGTTTTAAAGAACTATATGCGATTGTCAGACACAGATTCGTGCTGATTCTGCTCCTCACTATCGGTGTCACCCTTATTACGGGCTTTGTGCAATTTAAGGTCATTTCACCGACCTATCAAGCATCGACGCAAGTGCTGGTTCATGAATCAGACGGTGAAGAAAACTCGAATCTCAGTGACATCCAGCGAAATCTTCAGTACAGCAGCACGTTCCAATCGATTATGAAAAGCACTGTCTTGATGGAAGAGGTCAAGGCGGAATTGCATCTTTCTGAATCGGCTTCCTCGCTGAAAGGAAAAGTAATTACCAGCAGTGAAAATGAATCAGAAATTATCACCGTTGCCGTCCAGGATCACGATCCGGCGAAAGCGGCTGAGATTGCGAACACATTAGTGAACAAGTTTGAAAAAGAAGTAGATGAAAGAATGAATGTACAAGGCGTGCATATTTTATCAGAGGCGAAGGCTTCTGAAAGCCCAATGATCAAGCCGGCCAGGCTGCGAAATATGGTTATGGCTTTTGCCGCTGCTGTCATGGCGGGCATTACACTGGCATTTTTTCTGCATTTTCTCGATGATACGTGCAAAACCGCACGGCAGCTCAGTGAGAGAACCGGATTGCCATGCTTAGGCTCCGTTCCTGATGTCCAAAAAGGGCGGAAACGCGGGATAAAACATTTCGGGGAGTGAAGCGAGTGGTCTTTAGAAAAAAGAAAGCAAGGCGAGGTTTGGCTCAAATATCTGTTTTACACAATAAATCAATTGTGGCGGAACAATATCGCACCATTCGGACGAATATTGAGTTTTCATCCGTCCAGACCAACTTGCGGTCTATCCTCGTCACCTCCTCTGTGCCTGGTGAAGGTAAATCGTTCAGTGCAGCAAATCTTGCGGCTGTCTTTGCGCAGCAGCAGGAAAAGAAAGTGCTGCTGGTGGATGCTGATTTAAGAAAGCCGACCATCAATCAGACGTTTCAGGTTGAGAATGTAACCGGGCTGACAAATGTGCTGGTCGGGAATGCTTCACTCAAAGAATCGGTGCAAAAGACCCCGATCAATAACTTGTATGTGCTGACAAGCGGACCGACCCCGCCGAATCCGGCTGAACTGCTGTCTTCAAAAGCGATGGGAGATTTAATATCTGACATCTATGAACAATTCAGCCTCGTCATCTTTGATTCTCCTCCGCTTTTGGCTGTTGCGGATGCTCAAATTCTAGCAAATCAGACAGATGGCAGCGTGCTCGTTGTTAGAAGCGGAAAAACAAAAACCGATACCATCTTGAAAGCAAAGGATGCACTGGAACAATCCAATGCGAAGCTGTTAGGCGCTCTTTTAAACAAAAAGAAATTGAAAAAATCGGAACACTATTCCTACTAAGTAGATAGTAAAGGTGATGTCTCCTGACCTGTATCAATGGAGGCACTCGGCTCTGCTGTGGGCAGTTGAAGTTGCTGCCTTAGATGCTGGTCGTCGGTGGCGGGGCGTGAGGACGGGTTAAATGCCCACTTATTTGATATATACATAGGATGTATTGTCGGTTTAGCTGCTGCCGATGTTTTGTGGACGAAAACCGCCGCAGCTAAACCGATAAAAGAATTAGGGGGGAAGAGGTTGAGTTACCGGAGAAGACTGTCAATGATTATTGCGCTGGATACTTATCTCGTTTTAAATTCAGTTATTGCAGGATATCAATTCACAAAAGATTCCTATCAATTTTATGACTCCGGAGCATTATTGCTTACCGCTGTCAGCTTGCTCCTCAGCTATCATGTATGTGCTTTCCTGTTCCGTCAGTATAAACAGGTGTGGACATATACCGGTCTCGGCGAGCTGATTGTCCTGCTTAAGGGCATTACGCTTTCAGCCGCTGTGACAGGCGCCATTCAGTATGCTGTGTATCATACGATGTTCTTCCGTCTGTTAACCGCATGCTGGGTGCTTCAGTTTTTGTCTATCGGAGGAACCCGTGTTTTATCCAGAGTGTTAAAAGAAAGCATCAGAAAAAACCGCAGCGCCTCATCTCGCGCGCTGATTATCGGGGCGGGTTCAGGCGGGACTTTGATGGTCAGGCAGCTGCTTTCAAAAGATAATCCTGACATCATACCTGTCGCTTTTATTGATGACGACCAAACGAAGCATAAATTAGAAATTATGGGGCTGCCCGTGATCGGCGGAAAAGAAAGTATCATGCCTGCGGTGCAAAAGCTCAAAATTAACTATATTATCATTGCCATTCCTTCACTTCGCACGCACGAGCTTCAGGTGTTATATAAAGAATGTGTGCAAACTGGAGTCAACATTAAAATTATGCCTCATTTTGATGAGATGCTACTCGGCACACGAACTGCCGGACAAATCAGAGATGTAAAGGCTGAGGATTTGCTCGGCAGAAAGCCGGTAACCCTCGATACAAGCGAAATTTCGAACCGCATCAAAGGAAAAACAGTTCTCGTCACGGGAGCGGGCGGATCAATCGGCTCCGAAATCTGCCGGCAAATCAGCGCGTTTCAGCCTAAGGAAATCATACTGCTCGGCCATGGGGAAAACAGCATTCATTCGATTTATACAGAGCTGAACGGACGATTCGGCAAACACATTGTGTTCCACACAGAAATTGCGGATGTGCAAGACCGCGATAAAATGTTTAACTTGATGAAAAAGTACGAGCCGCACGTTGTCTACCATGCAGCTGCCCATAAGCATGTGCCTTTAATGGAGCATAATCCTGAGGAGGCTGTTAAAAACAATATCATCGGAACAAAAAACGTCGCGGAAGCTGCCGATATGTCAGGGACAGAGACGTTTGTGCTGATTTCATCAGACAAAGCGGTGAACCCGACCAATGTAATGGGGGCAACAAAACGATTTGCCGAGATGATTATTATGAATCTTGGAAAAATCAGCAGAACCAAATTTGTCGCTGTCCGCTTCGGCAATGTGCTCGGGAGCCGCGGGAGCGTCATTCCGATTTTTAAAAAACAGATTGAAAAAGGCGGACCTGTGACGGTAACACATCCAGCCATGACCCGTTATTTCATGACGATACCCGAGGCCTCAAGGCTTGTCATCCAGGCAGGGGCACTTGCGAAAGGGCGCCAGATTTTCGTTCTCGATATGGGAGAACCCGTAAAGATTGTGGACCTTGCGAAAAATCTCATTCATCTGTCCGGCTATACAACAGAGCAAATTCCAATCGAATTCACAGGCATTCGTCCCGGCGAAAAAATGTATGAGGAATTGCTGAATCAAAATGAAATACACGCTGAACAAATCTTTCCGAAAATTCATATCGGCAAAGCAGTGGACGGCGATTGGCAGGTGCTGATGCGTTTTATTGAGGATTTTCATGATCTGCCGGAAGCCGACCTGAGAGCGAGGCTGTTTGCGGCAATCAATACATCAAACAAAATGACGGCTGCCAGTGTTCATTAGGGGGAGTGAAGATGACGAAAAAGATCTTGTTTTGTGCGACTGTTGATTATCATTTTAAGGCCTTTCATCTTCCCTACTTTAAATGGTTTAAACGAATGGGGTGGGAGGTTCATGTCGCGGCGAGCGGACAAACCAAACTGCCGTATGTGGATGAAAAACTCTCCATTCCGATTCGCAGGTCACCCTTTCATCCTCAGAATCTAGCCGTTTACAGACAGCTCAAGGAAGTGATCGACACCAATCAATACGACATTGTCCATTGCCATACGCCGGTCGGCGGCGTTCTTGCCAGGCTAGCAGCGAGGCAGGCGAGGCGGCAGGGAACAAAGGTGCTGTACACCGCGCACGGATTTCACTTTTGCAGCGGAGCGCCAATAAAAAATTGGCTTCTTTACTATCCGGTTGAGAAATGGCTCTCGGCCTATACAGACTGCCTGATTACGATCAATGAAGAGGATTACATACGGGCGAAAGGACTGCAGCGACCGGGCGGCATGACGAAGAAAATTCACGGCATCGGGGTGAATACAGAGCGGTTTCGGCCTGTCAGCTTGCAAGAGAAGCGAAGCCTCAGAGAAAAACATGGATTCCGTGAAGACGATTTTATATTGGTTTATCCGGCTGAGCTTAATCTCAACAAAAATCAGAAGCTCTTAATTGAAGCCGCAGCCCTGCTGAAAGAAAACATTCCGTCGCTCCGCCTTGTTTTTGCCGGAGAAGGGGCGATGGAACAAGCGTATCGAACGTTGGCTGAAAAGCTTGGTGCTTCCGGCAATGTCCGCTTTTACGGCTTTTGCCGCGACATTCATGAGCTGATTCAGCTTGCAGATGTATCTGTCGCATCAAGCATCAGAGAGGGCCTCGGCATGAATGTGCTTGAGGGGATGGCAGCGGAAAAACCGGCGATTGCCACGGATAACCGCGGACATCGGGAAATCATCCGGGACGGAGAAAACGGTTTTCTGATCAAAATCGGTGACAGTGCCGCTTTTGCCTGCCGGATTGAACAGCTTTACCATAAGCCGGAACTCTGCAGAAAGCTGGGACAGGAAGGCCGAAAAACAGCCTTGCGCTTTTCGGAGTTGCGAACGGTGGAAGAAATGGCAGATATTTATTCCGCATACATGGATATGGATACAAAGGAGAAAAGCGTATGAACTCAGGACCGAAAGTTTCTGTCATTATGGGCATTTATAATTGTGAACGCACTTTGGCGGAAAGCATTGAATCCATACTCAGCCAATCCTATAAAAATTGGGAGCTGATTATGTGCGATGATGCGTCAACAGACGGCACGCTCCGTATCGCGAAGCAGTATGCCGCTCATTACAGCGACCGCATTAAGCTGATTCAAAACAAAACAAACAAGCGGCTTGCCGCTTCATTAAATCATTGTCTTTCGCATGTGACAGGCGAGTATATCGCACGTCAGGATGGAGACGACCTTTCATTCCCGCAGCGTCTGGAAAAGCAGGTCGCGTTTTTAGAAAAGCACCGCCACTATCAGGTGGTTGGCACCGGCATGCTCGTGTTTGATGAATGTGGCGTAAGAGGCACACGCATCCTGCCGTCTGTTCCGGAGCCGGCCATTATGGCTAAAGGGACGCCGTTTTGCCATGGGACAATTATGATGAGAGCCAGTGCCTACCGTACGCTGAAAGGCTATCGTTCGGTGCGGCGGACGAGACGGATGGAGGATATTGATTTGTGGCTTCGCTTTTTTGAAGAGGGCTTCAGGGGCTACAATCTCCAAGAAGCCTTGTATAAAGTAAGGGAAGACAGCGATGCATTCAAGCGGAGGTCATTTACGTATTCCGTAGACAATGCCATCCTTGTCTATCAGGCATGCAGACGCTTGAAGCTTCCTATATCTGATTACATATATATTGCCAAACCGTTAATCCGCGCTTTTATGCCTCCAGCCGTGATGAATCGGTACCACAAAAAAAGAGTAATGAACCAAAAGGAAGGGCTTGTCAAGCATGAGTAGCAGCCAAAGACGCGTGCTTCATGTTCTCAGCGGCATGAACAGGGGCGGCGCGGAAACCATGGTAATGAATTTATATCGGAAAATGGACAGAAGCAAAGTACAATTTGATTTTTTAACGTATCGAAATGATCCGTGCGCTTACGATGACGAGATTTTATCTTTAGGCGGGCGGCTTTTTTATGTCCCGAGCATTGGGCAAAGCAATCCCCTCTCATTTGTGAGGAATGTAAGAAATATAATAAAAGAAAACGGGCCGTTCAGCGCCGTTCATGCACACACAGATTTTCAAACGGGCTTTATCGCCCTTGCGGCAAGGCTTGCCGGAGTGCCGGTCAGGGTGTGCCATTCCCACAATACGTCGTGGAAGACTGAATTTAATTGGAAGGATCGCCTGCAGCTGATGGTGTTTAGGCAGCTTATTTTGGCGAATGCGACAGCACTGTGTGCCTGCGGAGAGGATGCGGGCAGGTTTTTATTCGGGCAGTCCAACATGGAGAGGGAGCGTGTTCATCTCTTTCCGAACGGAATTGATATTGATTTGTTTGCTCCAAATGGGCAAAGGGCTGATGAAGAAAAAAGAGCACGCGGCATTGCAGCTGACCGTCTCATCATTGGCCACGTGGCCCGGTTTCATGAAGTGAAAAACCACGCGTTTCTGCTGAAGCTTGCCGCGCATCTCAAAGAACGAGGGGTTCGCTTTCAGCTCGTTCTCGCAGGAGACGGGCCGCTGCGCGAAAAAATGGAAGAGGAGGCGCGGCGGCAGAATCTGCTTTCAGAAGTCCTATTTTTAGGCACTGAAGAACGCATTCATGAGCTGATGCGCACATTTGACGTGTTTGTCATGCCGTCTCTGTACGAGGGCTTGCCGGTTGTGCTTGTGGAAGCGCAGGCGTCGGGGCTCCCATGCATCATTTCAGACAACATTACAGATAAAGTCGACGCCGGGCTTGGGCTTGTGACGAGATTAAGTCTTTCTGAGCCAATCGGCATCTGGGCTGAAACCATTGCAAGAGCGGCCGCCGCAGGCAGGCCGAAGCAGGAGATCATCAAAGGTACACTCGCAAAACGTGGCTACGATGCACAGCAGAACGTAGGAGCGCTGCTGAATATATATAACATGACTAGCGGAAAAGGACAATAAACGATGATTGTATATACCGTCAATTTGGGAATTGTATATATTTGGTCCTGGTTTGCCAAAATGTGCGGCGGCCGTGACGATTCACTCGCCACGGGGTATCGGCCGAATAAGCTTCTGATCTGGATTCCGCTCACGTCACTAGTGCTGGTGTCGGGTCTTCGCTACAAAGTCGGTACGGATTTTCAGACGTACACGCTGCTGTACGAATTGGCGGGCGATTACCAAAACCTATGGCAGATATTCGGTTTCGGTACTGCGAAAACGGCGACAGATCCGGGTTTTACCGCACTGCTTTGGCTTATGAATTTCATCACGAAGGATCCGCAAATCATGTATATAACAGTTGCGGCCGTGACCTACAGCTTTATCATGAAGACACTTGCCGACTACGGAAGGCCGTTTGAGCTGAGTGTCTTTTTATTTTTGGGAACCTTTCATTATTACGCGTCTTTCAATGGCATCAGGCAATACATGGTGGCAGCCGTTTTGTTTTGGGCGATCCGCTATATGATCAGCGGGAACTGGAAGCGATATTTTCTAATCGTGCTCATCAGCTCGCTCTTTCATTCCTCGGCGCTGATTATGATTCCAGTGTACTTTATTGTTAGGAGAAAAGCCTGGTCACCGGCGATATTCGGCTTATCTGCTTTATTTCTCGGCATGACGTTTTTATATCAAAAATTTGTTTCTGTGTTTGTCGTTGTGCTTGAAAACAGCTCATACAGCCATTATGAAAAATGGCTCATGACAAACACAAATGGAATGAATGTGATCAAAATCGCTGTCTTGGTTCTGCCGCTGCTTCTCGCCTTTTGCTACAGAGCGCGTCTGCGGAAGCTGTGGCCGCAAATTGATATCGTCGTTAATTTGTGCCTGCTCGGTTTTTTGTTCGGGCTTTTGGCCACACAGGACGTGATCTTTGCCAGATTCAATATTTATTTCGGCCTTTATCAAATGATCCTAGTCCCTTATTTCGTCAGGATATTTGATGAAAAATCGAATGCCCTGATCTATATTGCTATTGTTGTTTGTTATTTTCTTTATAGTTATTTGCTTATGCCGGTTGATTCGTCCGTTCTGCCTTACAGAACGATTTTTTCCCGGTAATTTATGCAAGAGGAGCCGGTCATAATGGAAACACCTGCGGTTAGTCTGTTAGTCGCTGTTTATAACACAGAAACATATATCAGAACGTGTCTCGAATCACTGCGGAACCAGACTGTGGACAACATTGAAATCATCATCGTCAATGACGGTTCAGCAGATGCCAGCCCGGATATCGCGGAGGAATACGCCAAAAAGGATCACAGATTCAGGGTGATTCATCAGGAGAACCAGGGTCTCGGCGCGGTTCGGAATAAAGGTATCGAGGCGGCACGCGGCGAGTTTATCGCGTTTATAGATTCAGACGATTGGATCGAACCTGATTATTGCGAGCGAATGCTCCAGACAGCAGACGATAAAACGGATCTGGTCATTTGCAATTACGCCGCGGAGTTTGAGGACACGGGAAAAACCATGATCTCTGACATTGCTGAAACTTACCAAAATCAGCCGAAGGAGCAGTATATCAAGGCGTTATTTGAAGGAAAGGTCAGAGGGTTTTCATGGAACAAACTGTACAGAAGAAGCATGGTTGAAGCACAACGGCTATCGTTCCCGCTCCGCGGCGAGCTGGAGCATGTCGAGGATCAGTTTTTCAGTTTCCGGACTCATTTTTTCGCCCGCTCGGTATCCTATGTGAAAGCGCCGCTCTATCATTACCGCATTCACCTTTCCTCCATTGTGCAAAGCTATCAGAAAAAACTGTTTGAATCAGGGCTCGCACTGTATGAGGCAAATACGGCGTTTTTACAGGAGAACAACACACTGGAGCAGTACCAAAAGGAGCTTGATACTTTTATGGTGCTTCACAGCAGCATTTGTATGCTGAATGAATGGAAAACAAGCGGCAGCCGCAGGCTGCTCGAAAAGCTTAGAAATGTCGGCGTGATTTGCGCGGACCCAGTGTTTCGGGAAAGCCTCTCAAAAACGGGTACTGCGTCCTTTGACGCAAAACGATCATGCCTGCTTCTGATGGCGAAATACAGAATGATTCCGTTCGTCGCTATGGCCTCGGCCGTGTATCAGCGGGCGATCGAGTACAAAATGAGAAACAGAGGGTGAGGACATGTCGTTACAATCGTTGAAAATCAATCTTGCAGAATGGCTGCTGCTTAAGGTCAAATACCCGTCCCAATATTGGCTGGGTACGGCCAATCAGCCGGTAAAGACCGCAGCACATCAGAAAAAAATCATACTGACCCTGCTGCCGTCCCATGACAATTTGGGAGATCACGCGATCGCTTATGCCAGCAAGGTATTTCTTGAAGAGGAATACCCGGATTTTGACATCATCGAGATTGATATGAAGGACATTTACAAATCAGCAAAAGCGCTGCTCCGCTCGCGCCATCCGGAGGATATGGTCTTTATCATCGGCGGAGGAAATATGGGTGATTTATACCGTTATGAGGAGTGGACGCGCCGCTTCATCATTAAAACATTTCACGACTATCGAGTGGTCCAGCTGCCGGCCACGGCTCATTTTTCTGACACGAAAAAAGGGCGCAAAGAGCTGAAACGGGCACAGAAAATTTATAACGCGCATCCCGGTTTATTGCTGATGGCTCGGGATGAAACAACGTATCAGTTTATGAAACTGCATTTTCAAGAAAAAACGATTTTGAAGCAGCCGGACATGGTGCTGTATTTAGATAGAAGCAAGACCCCCGCAGAACGTGAAGGGGTTTATATGTGTTTGCGCGAGGATCAGGAAAGCGTGCTTCAGGAGGATGAGAGAAACCGGGTAAAGGCTGCGCTATTTGAAGAATTCGGCGACATAAAATCCTTTACGACAACGATCGGGCGCCGGGTCAGCCGCGATACACGGGAACAAGAACTTGAAGCGCTGTGGTCTAAGCTGCAAAGCGCAGAAGCTGTTGTTACTGACAGGCTTCATGGCATGATTTTTTGCGCGCTGACAGGAACGCCGTGTGTCGTCATCCGCTCCTTTGACCACAAGGTGTTGGAGGGCTATCAATGGATCAAAGACATCCCTTCCATGAAGCTGATTGAATATCCAGACCCGGAGCGTGTGACAGCCGCAGTAAAAGAGCTGTTAACAAGGGAGACACCCCGTGCCGGCTTTCCGAGAGACGTGTATTTTAAAGGGCTGCGAGACAAAATCAGCGGTGAAGCGCAATGATCCCGCTCGTCAGTATTATTGTCCCGATGTACAACGTTGAGCCATTTATAAAAGAGTGCATTGACTCTCTGCGCCGTCAAACGCTTTCTGATATTGAAATCATTCTCGTGAATGATGGGAGCCCGGATCGTTCAGGCGAGATTGCAGAGGACTATGCAAAACGGGATTCGAGAATCCGGGTTATTCATCAGGCAAACGGCGGGCTGAGCTCAGCACGAAATGCGGGAATAAAGGCCGCGCGGGGGACTTACATCGGATTTGTTGACGGAGACGATTATGTATCTTCCGCCATGTTCCAGAGGCTGATTGAAGAAGCAGAGCAAAATCGGCTCGACATCGCTGGGTGCGGTTTTTATAAGCAGTTAGCGGACAGGCGGGTGTATGTGCCGCCGCAGCTTGACATAAACCGCGTGATGACAAAATCGGAAATGGCTGAAAGGCTCAAGCATGCACATGAAACGAGATTTATCTGGTATGTATGGCGTTATGTTTATCGCCGTGAGCTTTTGGAGAGAGCCAATCTGATGTTCGATGAAGACATCCGTTTTGCTGAAGATTCTCCCTTCAATTTGTCTGCTTTTTGCGAAGCGGAGCGGGTGAAAATGCTGGATGAAGGCTTGTACATCTATCGTGAAAATCCGAACAGCCTGACAGAAATTCCTTATAAGCCGGCGATGGATGAACAGATTCAAAAGCAATATCAGGCGAAAATTGCATTCTATCAGCATTACGGTTTAGCAGGTGCATGCAAAGAAGATTTGAATGTATACATTTGCAAGCACCAGCTTCCAATGCTTCTCGCAAACGCCTGTGCTTCTCCGAATCCGGCGAAAGACATCAAAAAACAGATTAGGCACATTTTATCCTATGATATGGTGCAGCAGGCTGTCAGGCATACACCGGTTCAGCATCAGAAATTATTAAGAGGCGAGCGCTTGGTATTAGGGCTGTGCAAATTACGGCTCATATTTCTCATCAAGCTGTTTTTTGAGCAGCGGGCAACGACGAAAGGCAGTGCAAAGCAGGCATGAAATTCACGATAAACTTCAGCGCAAATCTCACAGCTTTTCTCTTGTCCGTTTTCCTGTCGGTCTGGATGACGCCTTTTATTGTCAAAACACTTGGTGTGGAAGCGTTCGGCTTTGTTCATTTGACACAAAATGTGATTAACTATTTTTCGATTATCACCGTGGCGCTCAGTTCGGTTGTCGTGCGGTTCTTTTCTGTCGCCGCCCACAGGGGAGAGCGTGATAAAGCAAATGCGTATATCAGCAATTATTTAGCAGCGTCTGTTCTGATTTCATTGCTTCTTTTGCTGCCTCTAGCGGGTTCGGCTTTCTTTATTGACCGTGTCATGAATGTGCCGCCAGCGCTTTTGGCTGATGTGCGTCTGTCAATTTTAATCGGCAGTCTGCTCTTCATTTTAACGTTTCTGATGGCGGGTTTCGGCGCTGCACCATTTTATGCCAACCGCCTTTACATCACCAGTTCAATTCAGGCGGTACAAATGCTTGTGCGCGTGCTGTCTGTGCTGCTCTTGTTTTCATGTTTTGCGCCAAAAATCTGGCAGATCCAGCTTGCCGCTTTAACTGGTGCTGTCATCGCGTCTGTGCTGTCTTTCTATTTCTTCAAAAAACTGATTCCGTGGTTTTCGTTTCGGATGAAGGATCTTTCATTCCGCATAAGCAGGGAGCTGTTTCAGGCGGGCGCATGGAGCTCCGTCAATCAAATTGGCGTCCTGCTTTTTTTGCAGATTGATTTATTAACTGCCAACTTGGTGCTGGGGGCGTCTGCAGCTGGGAAATACGCGGCGATTATCCAGTTTCCGCTGCTGCTGCGCAGCTTGGCTGGAACGGTCGCATCCCTGTTTGCGCCTTTGATTACTTCGTATTATTCAAAGGGCGATCTGGACGGATTGGTGAATTACGCCAACAAGGCAGTGAGGCTGAACGGTCTTTTGCTTGCGCTTCCTGCTGCCTTATTGGGCGGATTGGCGGGGCCTTTTCTGACGATCTGGCTTGGACCGTCCTTTTCGTCTATAGCACCGCTTTTATATATTCATGCCGGATACTTGGTGGTCAGCCTCGCCTTTATGCCGCTGTTTTATATATGGACCGCCTTTAATAAACAAAAAACACCGGCGATCGTGACCCTGCTGTTAGGCGCGGTGAATGTGGTGCTGGCTGTCACGCTGAGCGGGCCGGCTCATCTCGGTCTGTACGGCATTACATTAGCCGGGGCAGTTTCGCTTATTTTGAAAAATGCCATCTTTACGCCGCTTTATGTATCCCGTATTACCGGCTACAAAAAGCACGTATTCTTTAAAGGCATAATCGGGCCTCTTTCAGCGGCTGTGTTTGCCTGGGCGGTCTGTGAGGCAATCCAGTTCGCTGTGAAGATTGACGGCTGGACATCACTGCTAGCGGCGGGAATGACAGTCAGCTGCTGCTACGCGGTTTTCGCCTTTATGCTCGTTTGTACGAAAGAGGAAAGACAGCTGGTACTAAAACAGTTACGAAAAACGAAAGGAGCTGTGAATCTTTGATCCTGAAACGACTTTTTGATCTGACGGCCGCCATTTTTTTATTGTGCTGTACGAGTGTCATTATTCTATTCACCATAGCCGTTGTCAGGCTGAAAATAGGGTCACCTGTCTTCTTTAAGCAAGTAAGGCCGGGCCTGCACGGCAAGCCGTTCACCCTTTATAAATTCCGAACGATGACGGATGAACGGGACAGTGAAGGGAATCTGCTGCCTGATGAAGTCCGGCTGACGAAAACGGGCAGGTTGATCAGAAAGCTGAGCATCGATGAGCTTCCGCAGCTGCTGAACGTCCTAAAAGGAGATCTCAGTCTAGTCGGCCCGCGGCCGCTTTTGATGGACTATCTGCCCCTTTATACAGAAAACCAGGCACGGCGTCATGAGGTGAAGCCGGGTATCACAGGATGGGCACAAATCAACGGCAGAAACACGATTTCCTGGGAAAAAAAATTTGAATTAGATGTTTGGTACGTTTACAACCGATCATTTTTTCTCGATATGAAAATTTTATGTTTGACGGTGCGAAAAGTACTTGTTTCAGAAGGGGTTCATCAAACCAATCACGTGACCGCGGAACGGTTTACAGGAAGCGGAGATGTGTCCTCATGAGAAAAGTGGCCATTGTGGGTGACGGCGGACATGGAAAGGTGATCAGAGAGCTGATAAACGCCCGGTCAGACACACGCTTAACCGCGGTGCTTGATGATAAATTCCGAACATTTGAAGCCGGAAAAGAGTGGTACACAGGCCCGCCGGAAGCCGTTGCTGAATTGCGCAGGCTTTTTCCCGATGTGTTGTTTCTGATCGCTATCGGAAACAACAGTGTCAGAAAACAGCTGGCGGAGCGGCTGGGACTGAAAAAAGAAGATTTCATTACATTGATTCACCCGTCAGCCATCGTCAGCGAGTCGGCTGTCATCGGGGAAGGGACCGTAATTATGGCTGGCGCGATCATTCAGGCGGATGCGCGTATCGGTGCTCACTGCATTATCAATACGGGCGCAGTGGCAGAGCACGACAATCAAATCAGTGATTATGTTCATCTCTCTCCGCGTGTCACGCTGTCAGGAGCGGTTGCCGTTCAGGAAGGCGCTCACGTGGGAACCGGCGCGGCCGTCATCCCGCAGCTTACAATCGGATCTTGGAGCATTGTCGGCGCCGGTTCTGCGGTGATCCGTTCTATACCGGACAGGGTAACGGCTGCCGGTGCCCCGGCGCGCATTATTTCTTCCATTCAAACATCAAACAAAGGATGATTATATGCAAAAAAGAATTTATTTATCTCCCCCTCATATGAGCGGAAGAGAGCAGCATTATATTTCAGAAGCCTTTCGCTCTAACTGGATTGCGCCGCTTGGGCCGCTCGTGAATTCATTTGAAGAACAGCTGGCTGAACGCGTCGGCGTAAAATCAGCAGCGGCGGTCAGCTCTGGAACGGCAGCGATTCACCTGGCGCTGCGTTTGCTTGAAGTAAAAGAAGGAGACACTGTGTTTTGCCAGTCCTTCACATTTGTAGCAACCGCTAACCCGATTTTGTATGAAAAAGCGGTGCCCGTCTTTATTGATTCTGAGCCTGATACGTGGAATATGTCGCCGAAAGCCCTTGAAAGAGCACTGGAGGATGCGAAAAGAAACGGAACCCTGCCAAAAGCAGTTATAGCCGTCAATCTATATGGGCAGAGCGCGAAAATGGATGACATCATAAGCCTGTGTGATGCATATGGAGTTCCTGTCATTGAGGACGCAGCCGAATCTCTCGGCACAGTTTATAAAGGAAAGCAAAGCGGGACATTCGGGCGCTTCGGGATCTTTTCATTTAACGGAAACAAAATTATCACCACATCAGGCGGCGGGATGCTCGTTTCAGATGATGAAGCCGCCATTGAAAAAGCACGATTTCTCGCTTCGCAGGCACGAGAACCGGCTGTTCATTATCAGCACAGCGAAGTCGGACACAATTACAGACTGAGCAATATCCTCGCCGGCGTAGGTATTGCCCAGCTTGAGGTGCTGGATGAGCGGGTGGAGAAAAGGAGGGCCATTTTCACAAGATACAAAAACGCGCTTGGTCATATAAGCGGTGTCCGCTTTATGCCGGAGCATGCAGCAGGTGTATCCAATCGCTGGCTGACCACGCTCACACTAGAAAACGGACTGAGCCCATATGCCGTGGTTCAACGCCTTGCGAAAGAAAACATTGAAGCACGGCCGCTTTGGAAGCCGCTCCATACCCAGCCGCTGTTTGAGCCGTCTTTATTCTATCCTCATGACAATACAGGAAGCATATGCGAAGACCTTTTCAAACGAGGCATCTGTCTCCCCTCAGGATCAAATCTGACGGAAGAAGAGCAAGACCGAGTCATTGATGTGCTAGCACACTTATTCCAAACTGGCGAGGTGAAGAAATGGACAGCAAGCATTCGATGATCAGCCTGAAACAGAAACTGTCCGGGCTGCTCGACGTCATTCCGAAACAATCCGAAATCATATATGCCGACTATCCTCTATATGGAAATGTAGGGGATTTATTTATTATGAAGGGAACAGAGGCCTTCTTCAAAGAACATGGGATCCGGGTCAGAAAACGCTGGAATCCTGACAACTTTCCGCTTGGGCGAAAGCTGGATCCGAATCTCATCATCGTCTGCCAGGGAGGCGGCAACTTCGGGGATTTGTATCCGTATTATCAAGGCTTTAGAGAGAAAATCGTCCAAACCTATCCGAACCACAAAATCGTGATCCTCCCGCAATCGATTTATTTCCAAAACGAAGATAATCTCAAACGGACGGCGGAGATATTTTCTAAGCATGCGAATCTCCATATCATCACAAGGGAAAAAACCTCCTACGCAACGGCTCAGGCTTATTTTACAAGCAATCAGATTAAGCTTCTGCCTGATATGGCCCATCAGCTGTTTCCAGTCGCTCCAATGCAGCAGCCGTTCAATCAAAAGCTGAGATTTATCAGAACAGACCATGAAGCAAACAAAGCGCTTCAGGAACACACAAAAGCGGAAAGCCACGACTGGCGCACAGTGCTGTCAGCTTCAGACCGCCGGACGATCGCTTTTCTGCAAACGCTGAATGTCCTGAATAAAAAAGCGGGCAATCCTCTGCCCATCGCGTATATATGGGAAAAATACTCGGATTATATCGTCAAAAAAGCAATTCGGTTTTTCAGCTGTTACGAATCGGTGGAAACATCGAGGCTGCACGGCCACATCCTGTCCTCTCTTCTTCAAAAAGAAAACACGGTTATTGATAATTCCTACGGGAAAAACGCCAATTACTATCAAACCTGGATGGAAGGAGTGCCAAGGACCCGACTCATCCACGACGCCTCAAAGAAGGAAAACCTTCCTGCTCACATGTGAGCGGAAGGTTTATTTTGTTTCTCCCCGTTTGACTTTGTTGTATGCTTCATCTAAATGCTGAATCCGTTTCAAGACGACTGCGTTCTTCGTCAGCTGGTCCTGCACAAGCGTTGAGACGACGGAACGGTAGTAGCTGTTCATCGCGTGAATTTTATCCTCAGACTGATTCATTTCAATATGCTGTTTTAAATTCTCAATAAAATAAGGGACGGAAAAAAGTTCAGACATTTCTTTGGCAGCTCCTTTTTCATAAATGTATACGGTGTGATCTCAATCATGTACAATGAAGAAAGGGGAGTGAGCAAGATGGATATGAAACTTCAGCAAGTACAAGTATTAAAGCCTCAACTGACACAGGAGCTCAGGCAGGCTATCACGCTTCTTGGCTATCATTCGGCAGAACTCGCCGAATACATTGATGAGCTCTCGCTGGAAAACCCTCTTATTGAACGAAAGGAAACAGACACACCGCCACTATCTTACCATAAAACAAATAAAAACAGGATGAATCCACAGGAAGCAGGCCTTCAATTAAGTGAACCGCAAAAAACATTGCAGGATGTGTTAAAACAGCAGTCACTCGATATGAATCTGACAAACTCTGAAAAAAAGATTTTCAATTATCTGATTCATTCGCTGGATTCAAACGGGTACTTGGAAGATGATATGGAGGAGGCAGCACGGCGACTATCTGTTTCGACCAAGGAAGCGGAAGCAGTTTTGGCAAAGCTTCAGTCGTTAGAGCCAGCTGGAGTTGGCGCAAGATCTCTGCAGGAATGTATTCTTCTCCAATTACAGCGGCTGCCGAACAGAAATGAACAAGCGGAAATGCTTGTTTCAGCTCATTTTGATGCTTTTGCGCAAAAGAACTGGAAAGCGCTTTCAAAGGAAACAGGTATTCCGCTTCATACCATTCAAGATATCTCTGATGACATCGCAGCTCTCCATCCAAGACCGGGCCTTCTGTTTGCCCAGCCGGAGCAAGATGTGTATATCGAGCCTGACATTTTTATTACCGTGAAAAACGGGCATATCGCAGCGGAGCTGAATACCCGTTCATTTCCAGAGATCGACCTGCATCCGCAGTACAGACCGCTTTTATCTTCCGGCTCCTGTCAGGATACCGCCTCTTATTTATCTGAGAAATACCAGGAATGGCGCTGGCTGAGCCGCGCGCTGCGACAGCGAAAACAGACGATTACGAGGATTGTCAATGAGCTGATCACACGGCAAAAGGAATTCTTTTTGAAAGGGCGAAGCGCAATGAAGCCGCTGACTCTCAGAGAGGTAGCCGACTGCCTAAGCCTCCATGAGTCAACTGTGAGCCGGGCAATTAAAGGGAAAACGATACAAACGCCGTACGGGCTGTTTGAGATGAAGCTCTTTTTCTCAGCAAAAGCTGAGGCTTCAGGAGATGGAGATGCGTCTAACTATGCAGTCAAAACGTATCTGGAAGACCTGATCAATCAAGAGGACAAAACAAAACCGCTCTCAGATCAAAAGCTTGCCGATGTGCTCTATGAACAGCACGGCATCCAAATTTCGAGACGCACAGTCGCTAAATACCGCGACCAAATGAACATTCCGTCGTCCGCAGCGAGAAGACGGTATAAATGAAAACCTCCCTTGAAAGGAGGTTTTTTATTGTAGTGCTAACTTCACAAATTATAAAGCATGCTTTACGTTAAAATGATTTCATTGTACAATTAATGGAAAAAGAGGTAACTCCTTTGAAAAATAGGTTGGTAGAATACAGAAAGAAATATGGATATTCACAAGATAGATTAGCTGAACTGCTAAATGTCAGCAGACAAACGATTATATCAATTGAAAAAGGTAAATATAATCCTTCTTTGCCACTAGCATTCGCAATCGCGAAAACGTTTCATACAATTGTCGAGAACATGTTTTATGAAGAAGAGAATGAGAGGTGAAATTCATGAAGTTACAAAAGGTTTACTTCATAATTGGCGTTTTATTCACAATGATTTTACTTACAAAAACCTTTTTTCAAATCGCGACACATTCTGTTTCCTTTACTGAATTATTAATGTGGGGAGCTCTGTCTTATTTAAGTTTTGCTGCGGGCTATATTTATCCGCATTTCAAAGAAAAAGATGAAAGAGCAACCTTGATTAAGCAAAAAGGAATGCAGTACGCGCTTTACTTTGTATTGATATACTGCGTAATAATCATGTTCAGTATGCAATTCAGCACAGTGGCGTTATCGGCGGTTGAAATTATGAGGATTTTAGTATCCTTAACCATCATTACGACCTTCTCATCGTGGGTAATCTTATCAAAAAAATACTAGTAAATAAGAACTGGCGGACTTGACACTCTGCCAGTTCTTATTATTCTTTCTCGATTAACTTGACTGATCAGACAGCATCATCCTCCTGGAATCATCCAGCTGAACACATGATGCTGCAAAAAAGTGATGATACAAATGAGCAGCAGCAAAAACAGGCTGTGCTTAATGGTAAAGCGGAAAAGATCTGACTCCTTTCCGGCGAGTCCTACCGCGGCGCACGCCACCGCAATTGACTGCGGAGAAATCATTTTTCCTGTGACACCGCCCGAAGAGTTGGCGGCGACAGAGAGAACAGGGTCCATGCCGACCGATAACGCGGTGACTTTTTGCAGGTTGCCGAACAGCAGGTTGGCAGACGTATCCGAACCGGTAATGAAGACACCGAGCCAGCCGAGAACAGGCGAAAAGAAGGTAAACATCGAACCCGTCAGCGCGAGTGTCATTCCGAGTGTCGTACTCATTCCCGAGGAGTTGGTGACATAGGCAAAACCGACGACAAAAGCGATGGTCAAAATCGGAAACTTCAACTCTTGGATCGTTTCTTTAAAAACAGCTCCCCAGTCTTTCCACGAAATGGCGGTGATGAATTTTGACAGCACAGCGGCAATCAATATCGCGGTGCCGGCTGAACCAAGTACCTCTAGCTTGTAAACTGCTTCAATCGGCGCACCATCGGCATTGACAATTTGATTGTTCAACAAAGGCACACCAGGGGCAAAAGTCAGTTTTTCGCCAACTGCGTTCAGCCACTTCAAGAAAACAGCAGCGCCTTCATAATGTCCGGTTAGCGCGGATTTGACAGTTGGAATGCCCCACACAGAAATCATCACCGTCAGCAGCAGAAATGGTGACCAGGCTTTAAAAATCTGTCCGCCGCTGTACGCAGGTGCTGCCGGATTCGATTTCGCCGTTTCAATCGCGGCGGCAGATTCCTGTTCACCGGCAAACCGGAATGTTGTTTTCGGTTTCCACCATTTCAAAAACAAAGCAAGCGCAGCCATCGAAACAAGAGCCGACAAAACATCCGGCAGCTCAGGCCCTAAGAAATTGGAACTGAGATATTGAACAACAGCAAAGGAAACACCGGAAACGAGAATCGCCGGCCAGACCTCCAAGGCTTTCCTGAACCCGCTCATGATGATGATTAAATAAAGAGGAATAAATACGGATAAAAACGGCAGCTGCCGCCCAACCATTTGCGAAATCTCCATCGCCGGAATCCCCGTCGGCCCTTCAACGGCTGTAATCGGAATCCCAATCGCGCCAAAGGCGACCGGCGCCGTATTGGCGATCAAACAGATTCCTGCTGCATAAAGAGGGTTGAAGCCGAGGCCGACCAGCAGTGCAGCAGAAATGGCGACCGGCGCTCCAAAGCCGGCAGCTCCTTCTAAAAAAGCCCCGAATGAGAAAGCGATCAGGAGCGCCTGAAGCCGGCGGTCATCCGTAATCGAGAGAACAGAACTGCGAATGATATCAAACTGTCCCGTTTTCACGGTGATCTTATACAAGAAAACAGACGTCACAATGATCCAGCCGATCGGCAAAATCCCGTATACGGCTCCTTGTGTCGCGGACATCAGCGCTTTTTCCGCCGGCATCCGATAAACCAATACAGCAATGATGAGCGCGATTCCCAATGTGGATAAACCCGCTGTATACCCCTTCATCCGTTTGATCGCGAGCGCCCAAAAAAAGAAAATAATCGGTACAAGTGCAGCAAGCGCTGATAAAAGCAAATGTCCCCCTATAGGCGTATATGCCTGTGTCCATTGCATCCCAAACCCCTCCTTAAAACATAAACTGGCGTTATGTGTAAGCGGTTTCTAAAGATGATATGATCATCTGATGACTGGGTAATAAGACCAGTTACCTAGCATTATATTTTGAAAAAAATCAAAGTACAAGACTTTTTGACAAAATTGTCTAAATCTTTTGGCGGCCCCGAAAACAGAGTATAATAGATCGTAACCAGCCAGGTCTACAAGTTACGGGGTGAATTGCATTGAAATACAAACAGATTAAAACAAAGAAAATATATGAAGAAGTAGCGGATGCACTATTAGATATGATCAAAAACGGCGAATTGAAGCCAGGAGATAAATTAGACTCTGTTCAGGCGCTTTCCGAAAGCTTTCAAGTCAGCCGCTCAGCAGTTCGCGAAGCACTATCAGCGCTCAAAGCGATGGGACTTGTCGAAATGAAACAGGGAGAAGGCACATACCTGAAGGAATTTGAGCTCAATCAGATTTCACAGCCGCTCTCAGCCGCCCTTCTCATGAAAAAAGAGGACGTCAAGCAGCTGCTTGAGGTCAGAAAACTGCTTGAAATCGGTGTGGCGTCATTAGCTGCTGAAAAAAGGACGGAAGCTGATCTCGAAAGAATACATGCTGCGTTAAAGGAAATGGGCAGCATTGAAACGGACGGGGAGCTGGGCGAAAAAGCAGACTTCGCATTTCATCTCGCGTTAGCTGATGCTTCTCAAAATGAACTTCTTAAACACTTGATGAACCATGTGTCATCATTGCTGCTGGAAACGATGAGAGAAACACGGAAAATCTGGCTGTTTTCTAAGAAGACCTCAGTTCAGCGGCTGTATGAGGAGCATGAGCGGATATATGAGGCCGTGGCATCACGGGATGGAGTGCAGGCAGAAGCCGCCATGCTGGCGCATCTAACGAATGTGGAAGATGTTCTTTCGGGATATTTCGAGGAAAATGTGCAATAACCAACTCATTTCCCGGGCAATTCCGCAAGTGCAGCATGAGACGAACAACCGAGACTGAGCCGCAAATGGTTCAGTCTTTTTACTTGTAGCAGCACTTAACATTTGTGAAAAACAAAGTGAAATATTGTAGTGAAATGAAAGTGAGCTGAATAATGGAGGCTGATGCCATGGCGACAATTAAAGATATCGCACAGGTAGCGATTTTCGATTCAGCTCCTGATCCCGATCAATTTGACTCGGTCAAGCCCGATTTAGCTCAAATGACAAGGAAGACAGTAAATATCCTGAGCGGGAAAGGGCATAAGAGTATCGGTAACATCAGCTTCACAAAGTATGTCTCGCCAACTCTGACGACGCTTCATATTGATATCATGAATTATGCAAATATGCTGTTGAAATGCTGCTTGAACAAATGCAGGACAAAAGAAGAGTGGTAAAAACATAATATGTGGCCGCGGAATTCATCGTCAGAAAGAGTATGAATTAAGAATGGCTTAGGAGACTAAGTCTTTTTTAGGTAAAAAATTTTATTTATAGAGGTAAATAGTTTGTTTGCTCATTTTTCCAGTCGTGCTATATTATTTTTGAAGCGCTTTCATACCTAGCGAAAGGGTGACAGTAAGTGTAAATGGCGAAAAAGTATTTCTCACTCTTGCTCTGCGCGGCTGTCAGTTTATCCTTGGTGGCTTGCGGCCTAAAGGAAAGCAGCAGCGCCGTATCTAGTTCAAAAGAGGTCGGAGCTTGTCGTGTGGGAGGATAAAGAAAAGAGCATCGGCATGAAAGACGCCGTTGCCGCGTTTGAAACAGAGCATGATGTGAAAGTCAAAGTGGTTGAAAAACCGTATGCTCAGCAGTTTGAAGATTTGCGTATGGACGGTCCGGCTGGGAATGATCAATAGCCACTGGTTATTAAACTTGCTTTGTATCGGAGACCTGATCCCGATGAATACGTATTTGATGAAAGGGTACATGGATTCCATTCCGATGGATGTAGACGAAAGCGCCAAGATTGACGGGGCCAGCAGCACAAGAATTTTCTTCCAGATCATTCTGCCATTATCAAAACCGATGGCGGCAGTGGTCGCTATGAACGGCTTTACCGGCCCGCTCGGAGATTTTGTGCTGTCCTCAACGATATTGAGAACGCCTGAATCATATACATTGCCCGTAGGTCTATTCAATTTAGTGAATGATGTCATGGGGGCCAGCTATACGACCTTTGCAGCCGGAGCCCTGATTATCAGCATACCTGTTGCCGTCATCTTTATCATGCTGCAGAAAAATTTTGTGTCCGGATTAACCGCAGGGGGAACAAAAGGTTAAGAAAATAAGGAGGAGAATGTGATGTCAAAGCTTGAAAAAACGCACGTAACAGGGGCGAAATTTATGCTCCATGGAGGAGACTACAATCCTGATCAGTGGCTGGATCGTCCTGATATTTTAGCTGATGATATCAAGCTGATGAAGCTTTCTCATACGAATACGTTTTCTGTCGGCATTTTTGCATGGAGCGCGCTTGAGCCCGAGGAGGGCGTGTATCAATTTGAATGGCTTGATGATATTTTTGAACGGATTCACAGTATAGGCGGGAGGGTCATATTAGCAACACCAAGCGGGGCGCGTCCTGCCTGGCTGTCGCAAACGTATCCTGAGGTTTTGCGTGTCAATGCCTCCCGCGTCAAACAGCTGCACGGCGGAAGGCACAACCACTGCCTCACATCTAAAGTCTACCGTGAAAAAACGCGACACATCAATCGGTTACTAGCAGAACGATATGGCAATCATCCTGCGCTATTAATGTGGCATATTTCAAATGAATACGGTGGAGAGTGCCATTGTGAACAATGCCAGCATGCTTTCAGGGAGTGGCTGCAATCGAAATATGACAACAGCCTCAAGGCATTGAATCACGCCTGGTGGACTCCTTTTTGGAGCCATACATTCAATGACTGGTCACAAATTGAAAGCCCTTCGCCGATCGGTGAAAATGGCTTGCACGGCCTGAACTTAGACTGGCGACGGTTCGTCACCGATCAAACGATTTCGTTTTATGAAAATGAAATCGTTCCCCTGAAAGAACTGACACCTGCTATTCCTATCACAACGAACTTTATGGCTGACACACCGGATTTGATTCCGTATCAAGGCCTCGATTACAGCA
Source organism: Bacillus sp. C28GYM-DRY-1 (assembly GCF_030519405.1). Lineage (NCBI taxonomy): Bacteria > Bacillati > Bacillota > Bacilli > Caryophanales > Bacillaceae > Bacillus > Bacillus sp. C28GYM-DRY-1. The sequence goes on along the minus strand of NZ_JAUMKF010000002.1, from coordinate 62,973 downwards.
AATTTGCGAAGCATGTCGATGTCATCAGCTGGGACGCTTATCCGGTCTGGCACAATGACTGGGAAAGCACAGCTGATTTGGCGATGAAGGTCGGCTTTATCAATGACCTGTACCGAAGCTTGAAGCAGCAGCCTTTCTTACTAATGGAGTGTACGCCAAGCGCGGTCAATTGGCATAACGTTAACAAGGCGAAGCGCCCTGGCATGAATCTGCTGTCGTCCATGCAGATGATTGCCCACGGCTCGGACAGCGTTCTCTATTTCCAATACCGCAAATCGCGCGGCTCATCAGAAAAATTACACGGGGCAATCGTGGATCATGACAATAGCCCAAAGAACCGGGTCTTTCAAGAAGTGGCCGAAGTTGGTGAAACATTGGAACGGCTATCAGAAGTTGTCGGGACGAAGAGGCCGGCTGAAACGGCTATTTTATATGACTGGGAAAATCATTGGGCGCTCGAGGATGCTCAGGGGTTTGCGAAAGCGACAAAACGTTATGCGCAAACGCTTCAGCAGCATTACAGCACGTTCTGGGAACACGATATCCCTGTTGACGTCATTACAAAAGAACAAGATTTTTCACCATATAAACTGTTGATCGTCCCGATGCTATATTTAATCAGCGAAGACACCATTTCCCGTTTAAAAACGTTTACGGCTAACGGCGGCACCTTAGTCATGACATATATCAGCGGGATTGTAAATGAGCATGATTTAACGTACACAGGCGGTTGGCATCCGGATTTGCAAGCTATTTTCGGAATTGAGCCTCTTGAAACCGACACGCTGTATCCGAAGGATCGAAATGCTGTAAGCTATCGCAGCCAAACATATGAAATGAAGGACTATGCAACCGTGATCGATGTAAAGACCGCATCAGCTGAAGCGGTGTATCAAGAAGATTTTTACGCGCGTACGCCAGCGGTGACAAGCCATCAATATCAACAGGGCAAGGCGTATTTTATCGGTGCGCGTTTGGAGGATCAATTTCACCGGGATTTTTATGAAGGACTCATCTCAGACCTGTCCCTTTCTCCTGTTTTCCCGGTTCAGCATGGAAAAGGTGTCTCCGTACAAGCGAGGCAGGACAAAAACAATGATTATATTTTTGTCATGAATTTTACCGAAAAGAAGCAGCTCGTCACATTCGGTCAGAGCGTGAAGGATATGATGACAGGAGAAATATTATCAGGCGACCTGACGATGGAAAAGTATGAAGTGAGAATCGTCGTACACACACATTAGGCTGATGCTCCGCTCGATATGGGCGGATTCTTTTTCTAGCATATTTAGAAAAGCGCTTACTTTAGAGTGGGGGTGGAATCATGAGGAGCAGAGTGAAATTATTCTTTGCGGTTGCCATCGTGTGGGATGCATTCAATTCAACGGGATATGCCGCTGCCATTGAGGGGGAGAAACATGTGCCAGAGCCTCGGACAAATGATCTTTTCGTTAAAAAAGTAGAGGGCATGAACAAGGGCTTTATCAAAGGGGCAGATGTGTCCAGTGTTATTGCTCTAGAAAACAGCGGGGTCACCTTTTACAATACAAGCGGAAAACGCCAGGACATTTTTACAACCTTAAAACATGCTGGCATCAACTATGTTCGCGTCCGCATCTGGAATGACCCGTATGATTCAAATGGCAATGGGTATGGTGGGGAAACAATGATGTTCAAAAAGCCATCGAAATCGGAAAAAGAGCCACAGCAAATGGAATGAAGGTGCTGGCAGACTTTCATTATTCTGATTTTTGGGCCGATCCTGCAAAACAGAAGGTACCCAAAGCTTGGGCGACTCTCAGCTTTGAAGCTAAAAAAACAAAGCTCTATGAGTATACGAAACAAAGCCTGCAAAAGATGATCAAGGAAGGTGTCGACATCGGCATGGTTCAAGTCGGAAATGAAACGACAGGGGCATTTGCAGGTGAAACCGATTGGGCGAAAATGAGCCAATTGTTTAATGAAGGAAGCCGAGCGGTCAGAGAGAAAGACCCAGGCATTTTCATCGCACTGCATTTTACCAATCCTGAAACGGCAGGAAGGTATTCATTTATTGCAGAAACACTCAGCAAAAACAAAGTGGATTATGATGTGTTTGCCAGTTCGTATTATCCTTTCTGGCACGGCACATTACAGAATTTGACCTCTGTGCTGAAGGCAGTCGCCGATACATACGGCAAAAAAGTCATGGTGGCGGAGACATCATACACCTATACCGCTGAGGATGGCGATGGGCATGAAAATACAGCGCCAAAAAGCGGGCAAACACTGCCATATCCAATTTCCGTTCAAGGGCAGGCGAATGCACTACGAGATGTGATGCAGGCCGTAGCGAATACAGGCATGGCAGGACTTGGCGTTTTCTATTGGGAGCCGGCGTGGATTCCAGTCGGGCCAAAAACACAAGTAGAGAAAAACAAAGTGCTGTGGGAAACATACGGGTCAGGCTGGGCCTCCAGCTTTGCTGCTGAATATGATCCTGAAGATGCCGGGAAGTGGTATGGGGGAAGTGCTGTGGATAACCAAGCTTTGTTTGATGTTAACGGACACCCGCTGCCTTCCTTGCAGGTGTTTCATTATGCGGAGTCAGGCCATACCCCCGAAGAAGCGCTGAAACATAAAAATCCATGAGATGTACCTATCTCATGGATCATTTTATTTTACATCAACTAGTATAAAACATTCGTCATCACTTTTATGATGGGCTTCTTTATGATGATTCAGTGATGTAAGGATTTTCTCTTTCAGGTCAGTAATAGGCAAATCGGGATGATCCTTTAATAAATCAAATAAATAACATGAAGCCGTAGGGTCCATCACGCCATCCGTATACAAAAGGAGCCTTCCCCCCTCAGTGTATGGAAGGCTGCTAGAATGAAACACCGTGTCTTCAAACATCCCGATCGGAGGCGCGGTAGCGTATAGCGGATTTTGGGTTCCGCTGGCGCCCTGCCATAATGCCGGCGGATGTCCTGCGTTGACATAATCAATTTTTTGCCGGGCTGTATCAATCTCAAGATAAATGGCCGTGCAATAATGTCTAGCTTCCTCATCATTTTGAAACAAGCTGTGGATGTGGCGGTCTAATTCCTTCATGACTTTGACGGGACTGAGACCTTGCGTGATCTGGCGCTGGAACAAAGGATGAAGAGACATCGTAATCATAGCAGATGAAATCCCATGGCCCATTACGTCAAGGATAATAATGCCGTAGCGAGTGGCATCGATTTGATAGAATCCGTATAAATCCCCCGATAACTCACTGGATGCTTTGTAATAAGCGTCAATCTGAATTTGATCGTTTACAATCGATTCAGTCAACGAGTTTTCTTGGATCTTTCTGGCGAGCTCAAGCTCTCTTTTGGTATTTAATTTAAATTGCTGATTTTGTTTGTTGGTCTCAAGAAGTTCTTCTTGTTTGGCCTTCAGCGTTCCCAAGGCAATTTCTAACTCCGCATTGGCTTTCTGCTTGGCAAGCAAAGCTTCCTGGGCTGCATTTTTGGCCATCAGCAGCTCATTTTCATATTCATTTCGCTTCCGCATCGGAATCAGAACACACTCGGTCATAGTTGCTCCGTGATCAGCTCGCACAACGGCATTGACAAGAACTGGGATTTCTTCCCCGTCTCTTGTATTCAAGGACATGTACATTTCTTCGATGCTGTGCTCCAGCTTTAAAAGCGGAACAAAATAAAGCTGGTAGAAAAGCTGTGCGGACACGGTCAAAATTGTATCTATATGCTGGCCGATAACCTGTTCATGCTCATAGTTCAAGATGTTGAGCAGGGTACGGTTGACTGCTACTATCGAACCCTCTTCTGACAAAGTGAGAAAACCACATGGTGCATTATTCAATTGTTTGTCCATTTAGAGGGTCACCTCTATCCCTTTCGTTCCTCTATATCACACGTGTACTTTCAAATAATCGTGGATCAGTTGTATTGTTTCTTCAGGATGGCTCATGTGAGGGCAATGTCCGCGAGCTTCCATTTGTTTCAGACTGCTATCAGGCAGATGTTTATGCATATACTCACCTACTGTTGCAGGAGCAATGATATCATCTGCGCATTGAAGAATAAAAGAGGGAACTGCTACCTTCGAAAGATCCTCCCGATGATCTGAAAAAAATGCGGCTTTCGCGAATTGGCGGGCAATTACAGGATCAGTGGAACAAAAACGGCTTTCAAGCTCTTCCTTGATTTCAGGCCGATCTGGCTGATTCAGAATGGTAGCTGCAAATACAGTAGCCCAGCCTATATAATTTTTCTCCATCATCTCCAGCAAACCAAGAAGCTGCTCCTCCTCAAATCCTCCGTAATACTCAGGCGGATCATTTAAATAGCAAGGAGAAGGTCCCACCATCACGATATGTGAGAACAGCTCCGGGCGGCGGATGGAAGCCAGCATGCCAATGACAGCCCCAACAGAGTGCCCCACAAACACTGCCTTTTCCAGATCTAAAGCTTCACAAACATCAAGAACATCTTGGGCATAGCCATCGAGTGTCCTGTAACGATTCGGGTCATATGCGCGTAAATCCGAATTCCCTGAACCGACATAATCAAATAAAATAACCCGATACTCTTCTTCGAAGGCTGGTGCCACGGCATTCCACACACTTTGATCACACCCAAAACCAGGTGCGAAAATGATAGATGCTTTGCCGTTACCACTCACCTTCACATGATTTCGAGACAAAATCGCTTTGTTCATGATTGGCTCCTTTCAGCCGGAAAATAAAGTTCAATATGTATATCATACCACTCATAGGTTGTAATAGTGTGTTTTTCAATAAAAGTTAGTTTAAAAGAAAAAGGCGGCATAGGCAAGCTAGCTGAATTGAAAGATGGAGAGAGGATGGATTGTCTAGAACACGGCGGTAAGAAAGAATATGACATATGTCACTTTGATATCATGACACCCTATACTAACGCCATCTTCTCCGTCATTTTACAATCAATGTAAGTAATCAGGAGGTGCTCATGTGATGAATGAGGCAGTATCAGTAAGCAATGTGACGAAACATTTTCAGCAAAAAACAGCTGTAAACAACATCAGCTTCAGCATTGAAAAAGGAGAAATTGCAGCCATTCTCGGGCCGAATGGGGCAGGGAAGACGACCGTTATCTCTATGATATTAGGATTGCTGAAACCAAGCGAGGGAGATATCAAACTATTTAACCGCGTACCCAATGATCAACAGGTGAGGGAAAAGATGGGCGCGATGCTTCAGGACGTGAGTGTCATGCCGGGTCTAAAGGTGAATGAAATCCTCGAACTCTTCCGAAGCTATTATCCGCATCCATTATCTATGAAAGAACTCGTTGCGTTAACAGCACTCACAAAAGATGATTTGAAAACAAGAGCAGAAAAATTATCAGGCGGACAGAAACGTCGTTTGAGCTTTGCTTTGGCTCTTGCCGGGAACCCGGAGCTGCTTATATTCGATGAACCGACAGTCGGAATGGACACATCTTCAAGACATCGATTCTGGCAGACCATTCATGGACTGGCGGACCAAGGAAAAACGATTATTTTTTCAACTCATTACTTACAGGAAGCGGATGATGCCGCTCAACGAATCTTATTTTTTGCTGACGGGCGCCTTGTAGCAGACGACTCGCCAATGCAAATCCGCTCAAGGATTCAAAAACAGTCTGTTTCCTTTACGCTCCATTCAGATGAATCATTGGAAAGGCTGTCCCGTCACCCGGAAGTAGAGCAAGTAATCCAAAAGCATAAGAGAACCATCATCCACACATCAAATACAGATAAAGTGTTAGTGCTGATCTTTCAAGAAAACATACATGCACGCGATATCCGGGTTGAGCAAGGAACGCTCGATGAGGCATTTCGCCAGCTGGCTGACGGAATTAGGGAGGGAATCTGAGTGAACATGCTGCAAAAGCAAAGCATCGCTGAAATGAAAAGGGTGCTGAGGAATAAGTATTTTGTGCTTTGGTCGCTGATCATGCCGATTGCTTTTTATTATCTTTTTACAAATGTAGTAAATACCAACGTACCTGATCAACGCGCATGGGACGCCCATTACTTAATGTCGATGACAGTCTTCAGTGTGATGGGATCCTCTATCATGACGCTTGGCATCCGTATGGTTCAAGAACGGTCACAAGGCTGGACAGCTTTTGTCCGCATTACGCCTCTTCCGGATCATATCTATTTATCAGCTCAGATGATCGGCCAAAGTGTCATTCACGTTTTATCCATTACCGTCATTTTTCTGTTCGGCGCAATGATCAATGATATTGCCTTGTCACCGTTTGAATGGTTTATGAGCGGTTTATGGATTTTGTTGGGCGCATTGCCGTTTTTAGCGTTAGGCACACTCATCGGCCTCATGAGAAAAGTAGAAACAGCAGCCGGAATCAGCAACGTGCTTTACATGCTGCTCGCTTTAGGCGGGGGCATGTGGATGCCGTTTGAGGTTATGCCTGATATGATGCAGAACATTGGCCGTTGGCTTCCGTCTTATCATTTCGGGAGCGGGGCGTGGGAACTTGTCCGAGGCGGGAGTCCAACCTGGAAGAATATTCTGGTATTGATCGCTTATTTGACGATCTTTATGCTACTATCTAAATATATAAGAAGAAAACAAGAAGCGGTGTAATATATGAAAAAGGCAATATCCATTCTCCCGAAGCAATTCGGGTTTTTCCCTTATATCTTTCTGGTGTATACGGTTATGCCGTTCCTCTCTTTATTGAAAGAATCAGGCATCAAACAGGTGATGGGATATGTCATGCTGATCTTTTTTGTCATGGCATATCGCCAGTTGTTCTGCAGTGTGGACAGAGCTTCGTTTACGTATTGGCTTATCGTGCAAATGGCGGTTATCTTTATCTATAGTGTGTTTTACAATATCACCTATATCTATTTAGGTTTTTTCCCGGCAAACTTTGTTGGTTATTACAAAGAGAAAACAAAGTTTAACCGTGCGTTCTGCGGTTTACTCTTTATGCTGCTATTTCCATGTTGTTATCAATTACTTGCGAATTCGGCCTCGCTCCGGGAGCTTTTTTCTGTTCTCCCGTTTCTTGTCATCATGCTCATTTCTCCATTCGGGATCCGTTCTTTGTTTCGGAGAATTGAACTCGAAACCAAGCTTGCCCAAGCCAACGAACAGATAAAAGAACTCTCTAAAAGGGAGGAGCGCGTCCGAATCGCCCGTGATCTTCACGATACCCTCGGCCATACTTTGTCGCTGCTTACATTAAAAAGCCAGCTGATTCAGCGGCTGGCAACATCTGATCCAGAACGGACCCGGCTTGAAGCAAAAGAAATGGAAACAAGTTCACGAGCCGCACTCAAGCAGGTTCGTGAGCTTGTTTCTGATATGAGAACAGTTACCATGACGGAGGAGCTCGCCAACATTCAGCACATATTAAGAGCGGGAAACATTACCTTTCAATACGAAGGGGACGAAGACTTTTCAGCAATATCTCCCGTCACGCAAAATATTATTAGCATGTGTATGCGGGAAGCCGTGACCAATATCATCAAGCACAGCAATGCCACCCACTGCGCCATCACCATTGCCCGGTTTGCTGACAAAATGCGTATTGTCATACGGGATGACGGAAAGGGAGCGGCAAAGGTGAAAACGTTTGGGAATGGCCTGCGGGGAATGGAAGAACGGCTCATGCTCATTGAAGGGGGATTAACGCTTTCAGCTCATAACGGAACGGTTGTGACACTGACAGTTCCCCTTATTAAAAAAGCAGAATGATAGGAGGGCGAAGGAAATGATTCGTCTGTTTATTGCTGAGGACCAGCGAATGCTTTTAGGCGCTTTGGGATCTCTGCTTGATTTAGAAGAGGATATGACAGTCATCGGACAAGCATTAAACGGGGAAGAGGCGCTAAAAGCCATTTTGAAGCTGGAGCCTGATGTATGCATCATGGACATTGAAATGCCGGTTCGAAGCGGGCTGGATGTGGCGGAGGAATTAATGCAAAAAGGCTGCGGCAGCAAGGTTATTATTTTAACCACTTTTGCCCGCCCCGGATATTTTGAACGCGCCGTCAAAGCCGGCGTACATGGCTACCTGCTGAAAGACGGCGAAATTGACGATCTGGCCGACGCCATCCGAAAGTGTATAAAGGGAAAACGAGCCTTCAGCCCGGAGCTGACGTTTAATATGATGCGAGACGAAAATCCGCTTACAGTAAGGGAGCAAGAAATTCTGCGTCTGGCGGCTTTAGGCAAGACAACAAAAGATATTACGCTGGAACTCTATTTATCTCAAGGCACAGTCCGAAACTATATATCAGAAATCATCCACAAGCTCGATGCGAAAAATCGAACAGAAGCAGCCAGCATTGCTGAGGAAAAGGGCTGGATTTAATGGACACCTGGTTATTAATAGCCAGGTTTTTTGTGTTCATCTGGTCATGTATGGTTGCAATATTCAGTATAACTGTATATGATAAAATTATACAGTTATACTGAATATTGGAGGCTGCTGCATGAAAGAAAATAAGCATTTGCCGCTGACTGAGACTGTTTACTATGTTCTTTTGTCTTTGTTACAACCTGCTCACGGTTACATCATTATGCAAAATATTGAAAAGCTTAGCGGCGGAAGAGTGAAAATGGCGCCTGGAACTCTTTATGGAGCAATTGAAAACTTATTGAAGCATCAATTGATCGAGCCTTATCCAAGTGAAGATCGCCGCAGAAAAACATATATCATCACTGAACTTGGAAGAAATGTGTTGTGGAAGGACATGGAGAGAATGGAGCAGTTGGTTGACATAACGAGGCAAGAAGTAAATAAAAAGGGGGAGACCAAATGAAAAAATACAGATATTTTATGGACATAGACAGTGAGGAAAAATGGCTAAATAAGATGGCAGATAAGGGGTGTGAATTAAAAGGGAAATGTTTTTTATCCTATTGTTTTTCAGATGAAGCATCCTCAGACAACTCTACCATCAAAATAGACTATCGCACCTTTAAACATCCGGGAGATTTTACTGATTATCGGACTCTTTTTGAAGACAGCGGATGGAAGCATCTTTTCAGTTCACAGGGCCTGCATTATTTTAGAAAAGAGAACGCCAGTGCATCAGACGATATTTTTTCTGATACAGAATCCAGAGCTGGAAAATATAAACGCCTGTTGCAATCGTACTTTGCACTTTATTTTATATTCTTATCCTTCATCCCGATTCTCTTTACTACCAATGCTTTGACAGCTGACTTATTTATCCGTCCCCAGAGTTTGTATTATACGCCGGGCCTGTGGGATAAGACGGGAGTAGCTTTTATCAGCGCCTTTTTGTTTGAAACACCTTTTGCACTGATGAGAGGGGGAGCGGGCTGGATTGTACTTCTAAGCACGCTTAGCTTCTTTTATTTATTTGTGAAAACATATACAAGATACAGAAATTTCCTGTATAGCCGTTAAAAAGTGTATGGTGCTATGAACGTCTGTCGAGTAAAACAGGCGTTTTTTTATGCCAGAATGTTAAGAAAGCCCTTTCCTTCCATTGTCAGAATAGTGTACGATATTCATATAGTTATTTTAACTCAGGTCATCAGATGACCGGATCATATATTGGGGATGAGAGAGGGGTTCATCATGAAAGTCTCACTTTTTGTCACTTGTCTTGTTGATATGTTTCAAACAAATGTTGGAAAAGCAACGGTTGAGCTGCTGGAGCGGCTTGGATGTGAGGTTGATTTTCCAGAGGGGCAGATTTGCTGCGGGCAGCCGGCTTACAACAGCGGCTATGTGAATGATGCCAAAAAAGCAATGAAACGGATGATTGAAACGTTTCAGGATTCCGAATATGTCGTCAGCCCTTCCGGTTCCTGCACGACGATGTTCCGGGAGTATCCGCACCTCTTTCGGGATGACCCGAAATGGGCCGATAAAGCGCGAAAGCTTGCCGATAAAACGTATGAACTGACGGATTTTATCGTGAACGTCCTTGGGGTAGAGAATGTCGGCGCGGCCCTTCATACAAAAGCAACCTTACATACGTCGTGCCATATGACAAGGCTGCTCGGGGTTCAAGAGGAGCCAATGAAGCTTCTGAGTCATGTGAAGGGGCTAGAATTGACAGCGCTTCCGGGCAAACATAACTGCTGCGGATTCGGAGGAACGTTCTCCGTCAAAATGGCACAGATCTCTGAGCAGATGGTCGATGAAAAAGTCGCATGTGTGGAGGAAACGGGAGCAGAGGTGCTGATCGGTGCGGACTGCGGCTGCTTGATGAATATCGGGGGACGGCTTGATCGTAAAGACAAGAATGTCAAAGTGATGCACATCGCCGAAGTGCTCAACAGCAGATAAAACTGGATTCAGAGGGGGAAAGGATCATGGCGATGAAAATCGGTACTGACGCTTTTAAAGAGCGGGTATCACAGGGGATCGATAATGAATTTATGAGAGGCGCTGTTTCGGGGGCGCAGGAGCGTTTGCGGACACGGCGCCTTGAAGCAGCCGAAGAGCTGGGAAACTGGGAAGAGTGGCGTTCGCTATCAGAGGAAATTAGGCAGCATGTTCTTGAAAACCTCGATTTCTATCTCGGCCAGCTAGCCGAAAATGTGGCGAAAAGAGGGGGGCATGTCTATTTCGCGGAAACAGCGGAAGAGGCGTCTTCTTATATTCGCGATGTCATTCAAAAGAAGAACGGGAAGAAAATCGTAAAATCAAAATCAATGGTCACAGAGGAAATCAATCTGAATGAGGTGTTGGAACAGGAAGGCTGCGAAGTCGTTGAAACCGACCTTGGCGAGTATATTTTGCAGATTGATGATCATGATCCGCCATCACATATCGTAGCGCCAGCCCTTCATAAAAATAAAGAACAGATACGTGATGTATTTAAAGAAAGACTGGACTATCAACATACAGAAAAACCGGAAGAGCTAGTGATGCATGCGCGCGCCATCCTCCGGGAGAAGTTTCTGGAAGCGGATATCGGCATTACCGGCTGTAACTTCGCCATTGCTGATACGGGTTCTGTCAGCCTTGTGACCAATGAAGGAAATGGGCGGCTTGTGAGCACCTTGCCGAAAACACAAATCACCGTGATGGGAATGGAGCGGATTGTTCCGTCATTTTCAGAATTTGAAGTGCTTGTCAGCATGCTGACAAGAAGCGCTGTCGGACAGCGGCTGACAAGTTACATTACGGCTTTAACAGGTCCTAAGCTGGAAGGGGAAGTGGACGGGCCGGAGGAATTCCATCTTGTCATTGTGGACAATGGCCGGTCCAATATTCTTGGAACGGAATTCCAGTCTGTGCTGCAATGTATCCGCTGTGCCGCCTGTATCAATGTTTGTCCTGTGTACCGCCATGTCGGCGGACACTCATACGGCTCTATCTATTCGGGGCCGATCGGAGCGGTTTTATCACCGTTGCTCGGCGGTTATGACGATTTTAAGGAGCTGCCGTACGCGTCTACATTGTGCGCGGCTTGTTCAGAAGCCTGTCCGGTCAAAATTCCGCTTCATGAGCTGCTTCTCAAGCATCGCCAGAACATCGTTGAAAAAGAAGGCAGAGCGCCGATCAGTGAAAAGCTTGCGATGAAAGCGTTCGGACTTGGCGCGTCATCTTTACCGCTCTATAAAATGGGCTCAAAATGGGCACCAGCCGCCATGACGCCTTTTACAGAGGACGAAAAAATTTCGAAAGGGCCCGGCCCACTCAAAAGCTGGACACAGATCCGTGACTTCCCAGCACCGCATAAATCGAGATTCAGAGATTGGTTTACGGACAGAGAAACAAGTGAACGCACGAAGGAGGAGCAGTGATGACGAAGGGAACCGTTCAGAATCAGGAGAGCTTTTTAAACCGGATCGCATCACGTCTGGGCCGTGAAAGAAGAACAGGAGGCGTGGCAGTTCCTGAGTGGGCGCATCAACCGCAGTATCAAACACTTAAAGGGTATTCAGCGGATGACTTAGTCACAGTCCTCAAAAACCATTGTGTCAAAATCCATACAGAGCTTATTGAAACGGATTCAACCGGCCTATACGATGCCCTCCGCGAGCAGGTCAGCAGGTTTTCCGGAGGCCCTGTCATTATTCCAATGGACCCCCGCTTTGACGCATACGGACTAAAAAGCCTTCTCGCCAAAGACTGGCCGAACGATGGAACGCCGGTCTGGGAGTGGGATGCTGCTAAAGGCGAAGAAAATATCAAAAAAGCGGAGCAAGCCAATGTAGGTATAACATTCAGTGAGATCACACTGGCAGAGTCGGGGACGGTTGTTCTCTTTTCCTCAAAAGACATCGGCCGGTCTGTCAGCCTTCTGCCGACAACCTATATTGCGATTGTCCCGAAATCAAGCATCGTGCCGAGAATGACCCAAGCCAGTGATATTATCCGCCAAAACATTGCGGACGGCGTCACTGTTCCCTCATGCATCAACTATATTACTGGACCGAGCAACTCAGCCGATATTGAAATGGATTTGGTTGTCGGGGTGCACGGACCAGTAAAAGCCGCATACATTCTCGTCTCGGACCGCTGATTATAAAAGCCCGGCAGCATATGCCGGGCTTTTAGCATGTCGACAAACCCTCGTATTCGTTGTGCCTCCAATACCCAAAAAAACTTCAATTATCCAATTTTTTGGCCGATGAGAAGAGTATGACTTGAAAAAGGAGGAAATACGATGAAAAAATGGCTGATTATAGCTGTTTCACTGGCAATTGCGATCGTGCTGTTTATGTATACAAAAAATGAAGCGAAGGCAGCCGGCGTGACATTAAATTACACGACTGGGGATACGGCCTCATACAATTCTCTTACGAAATATCATACATACATGAATTCCATCGCTACAGATACGTTTGCGTTTGAAAAAAACGGACATGTTATTGGCGAAGCCCCAGGCAAGCAGCTAACATATGCGAACAAGAAAAAAATCAAAACATGGGCTGTCATTTCAAACTATAATGACGCCATTTACGATTTTGACGGTGATTTAGCCAAGCGGGTCATGAGTAATAAAACACAGCGAAAAAACGATTCACAGATCAGCTAATAGCACTTGCCAAAAATCACTTATACTACGGTATCAATATCGATTTTGAAGCAGTGAATCCAGCAGACCGATCCAAATACTCACGCTTCATTCAAGATGTCTCTCAGGCCCTGAAAAAGAAACATATTAAAACAATGGTTTCTGTTCCCGCCAAAAGCGCCGATGATCAAAAGGATGACTGGAGCTGGCCGTATGATTATGCCAAAATCGGTAAATATGCGGATTACGTGCAGGTGATGACTTACGATGAACACGGGATTTGGGGCGATCCGGGATCAGTGGCGAGCACAAGCTTTATCAAAAGCTCTCTACAGTTTTCAGTCAAAAAGATCAAAGCCAATAAAGTCCTATGGGAATCCCGGCTTAGACTGGGATGTGAAAGACGGAAGCGGCAGCACAATGTGGGAATGGAATGAACTCAAGTCCCTTATCAAAAAACAGAAAGCAGAGCCGGCATTCAACAAAAAATCAGGTTCGATGACGTTACTTACGTTGACAAAAAAAGCATAAACATGTCGTGTGGTATGAAAACGAAAAAACCGTTCAAACGAAGAGCCACCTGGCAAAGCAATATAAAATAGCAGGTGTCTCAGTCTATGCATTAGGAAACGAGTCAGAATCCTTTTGGAAAGCCATTCAAAAAGGGATAAAATAACAATTTCTTTTTTTCTGTAGTTATTGACAGGGAAAAGAGAAGCACGTATATTATGTTAATATATTCAGATCATAAAATTTAAGTTTTTCAGAAAACGAAAACACATAGATTGGGAGCAGTAAAAGAAAGGTATCAGAACAGAGAGCTGCGGGATGGTGCGACGCAGCCTGATTCTTCTTTGAACTCGCCCGGGAGTGGTAAGACGAAACGGAATAGATTGAATATTCCCCATGTTTTAACGGATAACCTTCGTTACAGGTCAAAAGCTGGATTCTTCATGAAGAATCAACAAGAGTGGTACCGCGGTCAGCCGAAGGCTCGTCGTCTCTTTATCTATTAGATTAGATAGGAGACGGCGGGCTTTTTTGTTTTTGAAAATGAGAAGGAGAGGTACAAAAGGATGAAAAAGGACAATCAGACGTTAAAACGCACGATGACGTCCCGCCATATTATGATGATGGCGCTGGGCGGAGCAATCGGTGCAGGTTTATTTAAAGGGAGCAGCTCAGCGATCGATATGGCAGGGCCATCTGTCATTATCGCTTACCTGCTCGGCGGCATTATTTTGCTGTTTATTATGCAGGGGCTCGCGGAAATGGCTGTGCGCAACCGAAACGCCAGAACCTTCCGGGATCTTGTTCAGCAGGTGTTGGGAAATTACCCTGCTTATTTCTTGGATTGGATATACTGGAAAATGTGGGTGCTTAACATTGCGGCTGAAGCTGTTGTGGCTGCGATTTTTATTCAATATTGGCTGCCGGGCTGCCCGATCTGGGTTTTGGCATTAGGGATTTCTTTTATCGTCACGATTGTGAACTTGCTTTCTGTTAAAATCTTCGCCGAAACCGAATATTGGCTGGCAATGATCAAGATTACTGTTATTATTGTCTTTATTCTATTAGGGTTGTTGCTCTTATTTGTATCATTCGGTGATCATACAGCTGCCGGGTTTTCAAACCTGACAGAGCACGGCGGATTTTTCCCGCACGGCGGCACAGGGCTGATTACGGCGATGCTTGTCGTGATCTACTCTTACGGCGGTACAGAAATTATCGGTGTGACGCTTGCTGAGACAAAGAACCCGGAAAAGGTTGTCCCGAAAGCTGTCCGAAGCACACTGACACGGATTGTCGCGTTCTACCTGCTGCCGTTTTTCATCATCGTCAGCCTGATTCCATGGAATCAAGTGAATTCCGTTCCGGAAAGTCCTTTCGTCATGGTCTTTAAAATGGTAGGTATTCCGGGCGCGGATCATATCATGAACGCAGTCATTTTGCTGGCGATCATTTCTTCTATGAATTCAGGTTTATACGGATCATCACGCATTTTATATACACAGGCTACTGACGGAAGGCTTCCGAAGATCTTTTCGAAGCTTTCATCGAAAAATGTACCGATGTTTGCAATTCTGATGTGCACTTCCTCTCTCTATATTGGCGTATTGATTTCTCTGTTCGCAGGAAGCCAAACGTTTAATTACTTAATGGGATCATTGGGGTATACCGTTTTATTCATTTGGCTGATCATCGGATTCGCTCATTTGAAATCGAGAAAAGAACAAACAGAAACACCGGCTTATTATGTAAAATGGTTCCCGTACACCACATGGTTTGCGATACTGGCGTTACTTGCCATTCTGATCGGCGTCATCCTGACAACGTCAATTGTCATTACCAGCATTACTGCGGCGATCTACCTTTTGATTACAGTTGCATATGTGGTCAAAGGGCGCAAGCATCAGTAAATAAGGAACCCTCTTGTCACATTCGACAAGAGGGTTTTTATTATTGGCAAGCCTTCTTATTTACAAAGATCGCCAGAGCGTGTGGTGACGAGGGATTTGGACACGCAGGTGTACCGTGATGTACAGCTTGCAGTTCCGTCGCTAAAGGAGGCTTCTCTGGCGGCTAAACTATTTATTGATATGGCTCAGGAATTGTTTGCTGCAGAATAATGGTAGCAATCGGTTCGTTTTATATTGTTCGAATTTCATCGAATCAAATTATTTTATTCCTGATTGCAGTTATGTTATGGTGTGAGAGAAGTCCTTTCGATCATGACTTGACAGCTTGAGGCTGTTTACTGATATCACAATTGCAAAGGAGAAAAACATGTCTACTCAACAACGCAAAGATACCTTGCTTTCTGTCTTGAATTTATCTCCGGTTGTTCAGGGAGGGACGGTTGCAGAATCATTCCAAAACAGCATGGACTTGGCGCGCCGTGCGGAGGAGTGGGGCTATCACCGCTACTGGCTCGCTGAGCATCATAATATAGAAGGTGTCGCAAGCTCTGCCACCGCTGTTCTGATCGGCCATATTGCCGGCGGCACAAAAAAAATTCGCGTCGGCTCCGGCGGCATTATGCTTCCGAATCACTCTTCATTAGTGATTGCTGAGCAATTCGGCACACTTGAAACGCTGTATCCCGGACGGATTGATCTGGGGCTCGGACGTGCGCCGGGAACAGACCAATTGACAGCAAGAGCGCTCCGCAGAAACATCAGCAGCGGTGAAGATTTTCCAGAACAATTAGAGGAACTGCGCAATTACTTTAAACCGTCCGGAAATGTGCGCAATCAAGTCCGCGCCATTCCGGGAGAGGGCATAGATGTGCCGATTTGGCTGCTGGGATCAAGCGGCTTTAGCGCCCGTCTGGCAGGTGAACTGGGTCTTCCGTTTGCATTCGCTGCTCATTTCTCACCGGCCAATACCGTTCCCGCTCTGGAGCTGTACCGCAACTCCTTCAAGCCATCAGAAGTGCTTGATGAGCCGTATGCGATGGTCGGCGTCACCATTATCGCGGCAGATACAAACGAGAAAGCGCAACATCTTGCGACTTCGCATTATCAAAGATTTCTTGACCTTGTCCGCGGCACGCCGAACCAGCTTAAGCCGCCTGTTGAGGATATGGATCAAATCTGGAGCCCATATGAAAAAGCGATGGTCAATGAGCAGCTGAGCTCAACGATTGTCGGCGGCCCGGAAGAAGTGAAGGCGAAGCTCGAAGACTTCGTCAAAACGACACAGGCTGATGAAATTATGGTCAATTCAGAAACCTTTGAACACGCAGATAGAATGCGTTCGTTTGAAATCATTGCAGACGTTTGGAAAAACAGATAACAGCTATAAAAAAAGCAATGTAGAGGGGAGACCCATACATTGCTTTTTTATTCATTCAGTTTTCGCGCCGAATGGCGGATGATTAATTCAGGTTCAAAAGTGACATCTTCCTGATTTGGCCTTTTATGCTCCAGACAGTCAATGACATATTTCGCTGCTGCCTTTCCAAGCAGGGATTTCGGGTGCTTGACAGAGGTTAATTTGACCTCGGAAATTTGCGCAAAATGAGAATCATCATACCCGACGATAGACATATCCTCCGGTACTTTTATATCCATCTTCCGCAGCATATCAATCACCTTCAGCGCAATTTCATCGTTATAACACAGAATGGCTGTCGGCATATGCCTGCTGTTTTTTTCCAATATGGCCTTCACTTTCTCCAGCAGCCTTGATTCTTTTTCTTCTGTCGTAAATGTCACGATCATATCCGGAGAAGGGAATAACTCACGCTCCCGGTGTGCCTGTATAAACCCGTTCATCCGCTTCACACCTTGTGTGTCATCAGCTTTAAAAATACCCATTATGTGCGTGTGGCCGAGAGAAAGGAGATGCTCCGCCGCCATCATGCCGCCTTTCACATCATTCAAGGTAAAACTCGGTGCGGCAAGCTCAGCATAGGACGCGTTAATCATTGCAAAGGGGATGCCGTTTTTCTCCAAATTCAGATAGTAGCCGATGTTCGGCGTTTGCAGGGCGCTTTTTGTCGGTTCCACGATGAGTCCGTCAATATGCTGGGACAGCAGGTTTTCTAACCCTCTTCTTTCATTGTCTGGGTTGTTGTTTGTGCTTGTCAGCAGCATGGAGTACCCCTGCTCGCTTAAATAAGACTCGATACCTCTAATGATGCTTGGGAAAATATAGTCTGATATGTAAGTTGTCAGAACACCGATCGTTTTATTGGAATGCAACGCTGACTTGGCAGAGCGTGAAGCGACAAAGGTGCCCCCGCCTTGCACACTGTACAGCAGACCTTGTGATACGAGGTCTCCGATTGCTTTGCGAATAGTATGCCGGCTGACGCCAAATTGCTGCATTAATTCATTTTCGGTAGGGATCTTTTGATCAGGCAGTATTTTGCCTTGGTTAATCCATGAACTGATTTCTTCTTTTACTTGCGCGTATTTTGGTAACATATCCATTCCTCCAAAATGTATACGGACAAATTTTAGTATATCACAGCATTCTTTGTAATAAAACATTGACAGAAAATACAAACAGGATTATTCTATATTTGTACGTACTAATTAAATGAAATTTTCGTTAAATTTTAATATAAGTACGTACATTTGCATAGGGAAATGTAAACGCTTTACTCAACATTCGGGAGGGCAGAAAAATGAAGAATACTCCAACTCAATTAGAACCAAATGCTCCTGTAACAAGAAGTCATTCAATGGGATTTGTCATTTTGATCTCATGCGCGGCGGGACTTGGAGGTTTATTGTACGGCTATGACACGGCAGTGATTTCAGGCGCCATCGGCTTTCTGAAAGATTTATACAGCCTGACTCCGTTTATGGAAGGGCTTGTGATTTCCAGCATTATGATCGGAGGAGTGGCCGGCGTCGGAATATCCGGATTTTTAAGCGACAGGTTCGGACGGAGAAAAATTTTAATGACAGCTGCTTTGCTATTTGCGATATCAGCCATCGTTTCAGCGCTTTCTCAAGACGTGACAACTTTAATTATTGCAAGGATTATCGGAGGCCTCGGGATTGGGATGGGCTCATCACTCTCAGTTACGTACATTACAGAAGCCGCGCCGCCTGCCATACGGGGAAGCCTGTCTTCCTTATATCAGCTCTTTACGATATTGGGTATTTCCGCAACGTACTTTATTAATCTCGCTGTGCAGCGTTCCGGAACATATGAATGGGGTGTGCACACCGGCTGGAGATGGATGCTCGCTTATGGAATGGTGCCATCTGTAATCTTTTTCCTCGTATTGCTCGTCGTGCCTGAAAGTCCGAGATGGCTGGCGAAAGCGGGCAAAACAACTGAAGCGCTAAAGATACTGACACGTATTAATGGAGAAACTGTTGCAAAAGAAGAATTAAAGAATATTGAGAACTCTTTAAAAATAGAACAAATGGGATCTCTCTCCCAGCTTTTCAAGCCGGGGCTCAGAAAGGCGCTTATCATTGGAATCCTGCTGGCGCTGTTTAACCAAGTCATCGGCATGAACGCGATCACTTACTATGGGCCAGAAATCTTTAAAATGATGGGATATGGGCAAAACGCCGGATTTGTGGCAACCTGTATCGTCGGTGTTGTAGAAGTTATTTTTACCGTTATTGCGGTGTTGTTGATTGATAAAGTCGGACGAAAAAAATTGATGTCCATCGGATCTGCATTTATGGCCATTTTTATGATATTAATCGGAACGTCGTTCTACTTTCAGTTAACAAACGGACTTATGCTGATCTTCTTTATTTTAGGATTTGTGGCGGCATTTTGTGTATCTGTAGGGCCGATCACATGGATTATGATTTCTGAAATCTTCCCGAATCATCTGCGTGCGCGAGCCGCGGGCATTGCGACCATCTTTTTATGGGGAGCAAACTGGGCGATCGGACAGTTTGTGCCAATGATGATTGACTCATTCGGGCTCGCCTATACATTCTGGATTTTTGCGGTGATTAACGTCCTTTGCTTCCTGTTTGTTGTGACGATCTGTCCGGAAACGAAGAACAAATCGCTCGAAGAGATTGAAAAGCTCTGGATAAAATGAAAACGCTTTAATATAGAAGGCCCTTCTTTTGGAAGGGCTGTTTATGTTGGGATGCACCTTTTTTCGTTTTCTGTATAAGATATAGATATATAGGAAAAAATAGTGTTGGATAAAACGCTTCGGCATGAAAACTCTGCGAATATTGTCGATGAATTGACTCTTAACAGTTGAATAAACAATTCCACCCTGTTAAAATAATTTAAGAAAGCAGAAATAATTTTTTTTGGCTATGATGGGACGTTTTTTGTCATAGCGGGACATATAATGTCCAGCAAAAAAAGGAAGGAACGTTTGAGTCATGAACCAGTTACTACAAGCTCAAAAAAAATTATTGCCTGATCTTCTGCTCGTTATGCAAAAGAGGTTTGAAATCTTGCAGTATATCAGGCTGACAGAACCCATCGGGCGAAGAAGCCTGTCTGCCAGTCTTGAAATCAGCGAGCGTGTGCTGAGGGGCGAGGTTCAGTTTTTGAAGGAACAGAACCTGGTCGATATTAAAACTAATGGCATGACGTTGACAGAAGAGGGTTATGAACTGCTTTCCGTTCTGGAAGATACGATGAAAGATGTTTTAGGTTTGACTCTTTTGGAAAAGACATTAAAAGAACGTTTAAATCTAAGGGATGCCATTATCGTGTCCGGAGACAGCGATCAATCCCCATGGGTCAAAAAAGAAATGGGAAGAGCAGCTGTCGCATGTATGAAAAAAAGATTTTCAGGCAATAATATCGTCGCTGTAACTGGCGGTACGACAATTGAAGCTGTCGCCGAAATGATGACGCCGGATTCTAAAAACCGCGAGCTTTTGTTTGTGCCTGCAAGAGGCGGTTTAGGCGAAGACGTGAAAAACCAGGCAAACACAATATGCGCACATATGGCGGAAAAGGCTTCAGGCACTTACCGGCTTTTGTTTGTTCCGGGACAGCTGTCACAAGGCGCCTATTCATCTATTATTGAAGAACCTTCTGTCAAAGAGGTGCTGAACACGATAAAATCAGCGAGTATGCTGGTTCACGGAATCGGCGAAGCTAAAACTATGGCTCAGCGGAGAAACACACCTTTAGAAGACTTAAAGAAGATAGATGATCACGGTGCGGTGACAGAAGCGTTTGGCTACTATTTTAATGTGGACGGCGAAGTGGTCCACAAAGTGCATTCTGTCGGAATGCAGCTGGATGACATAGACGCCATCCCCGATATTATTGCGGTAGCGGGCGGATCATCAAAAGCCGAGGCGATCGAGGCTTACTTTAAAAAGCCCCGAAACACGGTTCTCGTCACAGACGAAGGAGCCGCAAAGAAGTTATTAAGGGATGTATAATCCCTCAATATAAATATCTCTCACTTAATTAAAGGAGGAAACAATCATGGCAGTAAAAGTCGGTATTAACGGTTTTGGTCGTATTGGACGTAACGTATTCCGCGCAGCATTAAACAATCCTGAAGTTGAGGTAGTAGCGGTTAACGATTTAACAGATGCTAACATGCTGGCTCACCTTTTACAATATGATTCTGTACACGGAAAATTAGACGCTGAAGTTTCAGTTGACGGTAACAACCTTGTTGTTAACGGCAAAACAATTGAAGTTTCTGCAGAACGCGATCCTGCTAAACTTAGCTGGGGCAAACAAGGCGTTGAAATCGTAGTTGAATCTACTGGTTTCTTCACAAAACGCGCAGACGCTGCGAAACACTTAGAAGCTGGCGCGAAAAAAGTAATCATCTCTGCTCCTGCTAACGAAGAAGATATCACTATCGTTATGGGTGTTAACGAAGATAAATACGATGCGGCTAACCACGATGTTATCTCTAACGCATCTTGCACAACAAACTGCCTTGCGCCGTTTGCAAAAGTACTTAACGACAAATTCGGCATCAAACGCGGTATGATGACAACTGTTCACTCTTACACAAACGATCAGCAAATCCTTGATCTTCCGCACAAAGACTACCGTCGTGCGCGTGCAGCAGCTGAAAACATCATCCCAACTTCAACTGGTGCTGCTAAAGCAGTTTCTCTAGTTCTTCCTGAACTAAAAGGCAAACTGAACGGTGGAGCAATGCGTGTTCCAACTCCAAACGTTTCTCTAGTTGACTTGGTTGCTGAACTGAACCAAGAAGTAACAGCTGAAGAAGTAAACGCAGCTCTTAAAGAAGCAGCTGAAGGCGATCTTAAAGGAATCCTTGGCTACAGCGAAGAGCCATTAGTTTCTGGCGACTACAACGGAAACAAAAACTCTTCTACAATCGATGCTCTTTCTACAATGGTTATGGAAGGCAGCATGGTAAAAGTAATCTCTTGGTACGATAACGAAAGCGGCTACTCTAACCGCGTTGTTGACCTTGCAGCTTACATCGCAAAAAAAGGTCTTTAATTTATAGCTGAAAAAAGGACCTGGCTTGGTTCTTTCGAATAGAAGCGCTATAATGAAAGCGGACAAGGGAAGGGGACGATCTCCCTTTCCCTTTTTCCATGAAGACCGGCTTTCAGAAAACGTTCTGTGATAGAGAAACGGCCGCTTTTTTAGCAGCTTTGCCGGCGCTTTCGCCTAAGGCCGCTGCCCTGGCTTCAGACGAACTGCCCTGTGCCGAAAAAGACTGCTGATCTGCCCTAGCGGAGTTATCGCTTGACCAGACGGTTTCACGTTTTTCGTGCTGTATGCAAACCATTTTGAAGGAGGATCTCCTAGGCATGAATAAGAAAACTCTCAAAGACATCGACGTAAAAGGCAAAATTGTATTCTGCCGCGTTGACTTTAACGTTCCAATGAAAGACGGGGAAGTAACAGACGATACACGTATCCGTGCTGCGCTTCCAACAATCAAACACCTTGCAGAACAAGGCGCGAAAGTCCTTCTTGCGAGCCACTTAGGCCGCCCGAAAGGCGAAGTGGTTGAGGAGCTTCGTTTAACTCCTGTCGCTGCACGTCTCGGCGAACTGCTTGGCAAAGAAGTGAAAAAAGCAGATGAAGCTTACGGTGATGCTGTAAAAGCACAAATATCTGACATGAAGGACGGAGACGTTCTTGTACTGGAAAACGTACGTTTCTACCCTGGTGAAGAGAAAAATGATCCTGAGCTTGCAAAAGCATTTGCTGAGCTTGCAGATGTATATGTAAATGACGCATTCGGTGCTGCCCACCGTGCTCACGCATCTACAGCTGGAATTGCCGAGCATCTGCCAGCAGTTGCAGGTTTCTTAATGGAAAAAGAGCTGGACGTACTCGGAAAAGCGGTTTCTAACCCTGACCGCCCGTTCACAGCGATCATCGGCGGAGCAAAAGTAAAGGACAAAATCGGTGTGATCGAAAGTCTTCTTGATAAAGTAGACAACCTGATCATCGGCGGAGGTCTTGCTTATACATTCGTGAAAGCGCTTGGTCATGAAATCGGTAAATCTCTTCTTGAAGAGGATAAAATCGAGCTTGCGAAATCATTTATGGAACGCGCGAAAGAAAAAGGCGTTAACTTCTACATGCCTGAAGATGTACTCGTTGCAGATGATTTCTCTAACGATGCAAACGTGAAAATTGTGCCGATCTCTGAAATCCCTAGTGATTTAGAAGCAATCGACATTGGTACGAAAACACGCGAAACGTATGCTGACGTCATCAAAAACAGCAAGCTTGTCGTGTGGAACGGACCGATGGGCGTATTCGAAATCGACTTGTTCGCTCAAGGAACAAAAGCGGTAGCGGAAGCATTGGCAGAGGCGAAAGATACATACTCTGTCATCGGTGGAGGAGACTCTGCGGCAGCGGTTGAAAAATTCGGCCTTGCTGACAAAATGAGCCACATCTCAACAGGCGGTGGCGCATCCCTTGAGTTTATGGAAGGCAAAGAGCTTCCAGGGGTAGCTGCACTTAACGATAAATAATCTCAAAACTGCTATAAGGAAGTGGAACAGATGAGAAAACCAATTATCGCCGGTAACTGGAAAATGAACAAAACACTCGGCGAAGCTGTCAGCTTCGTTGAAGAAGTGAAATCTTCCATTCCAGCAGCAGACAAAGCGGAAGCTGTTGTTTGCGCGCCAGCACTTTTCTTAGAAAAGCTTACTTCTGCTGTTAAAGGCACTGACCTAAAAGTCGGCGCACAAAACATGCACTTCGAAGAAAGCGGCGCGTTCACAGGCGAAATCAGCCCGGTTGCTCTTAATGACCTTGGCGTCGACTACTGCGTCATCGGCCACTCTGAGCGCCGTGAAATGTTCGCTGAAACTGATGAAACAGTTAACAAAAAAGCACATGCTGCTTTCAAACACGGCATTGTGCCGATCATCTGTGTAGGTGAAACGCTTGAAGAGCGCGAAGCCGGCAAAACAAATGATCTTGTTGCTGACCAAGTGAAAAAAGGCCTTGCTGGTCTTTCTGAAGAACAAGTTGCTGCTTCTGTTATTGCGTATGAGCCAATCTGGGCAATCGGAACAGGCAAATCTTCTACAGCAAAAGATGCGAACGACGTGTGTGCGCATATCCGTAAAACCGTCGCTGAAAGCTTCAGCCAAGAAGCTGCAGATAAGCTTCGCATTCAATATGGCGGAAGCGTAAAGCCTGCAAACATTAAAGAATATATGGCAGAGTCCGATATTGACGGTGCTTTGGTCGGCGGCGCGAGCCTTGAGCCACAGTCATTCGTTCAATTATTGGAGGAAGGTCAATATGAGTAAAAAACCAGCTGCACTCATCATTCTTGATGGGTTCGGATTACGTAACGAAACAGTAGGAAACGCAGTCGCTTTAGCGAAAAAACCGAATTTTGACCGCTACTGGAACCAGTATCCTCATCAAACATTGACTGCTTCAGGCGAGGCTGTTGGTCTTCCTGACGGACAAATGGGGAACTCCGAAGTGGGTCACTTAAATATCGGTGCGGGACGTATTGTGTACCAAAGCTTAACACGCGTAAATGTTGCCATTCGTGAAGGAGAGTTCGAACGCAATCAAACATTCCTTGACGCGATTAACAACGCGAAAGAAAACAACAAAGCCCTGCACCTGTTCGGCCTTTTATCAGACGGCGGCGTGCACAGCCATATCAATCATTTGTTCGCATTGTTAAAGCTTGCGAAAAATGAAGGGCTGACAAAGGTTTACATTCATGGTTTCCTTGACGGCCGTGATGTAGGTCCGCAAACAGCGAAAACATACATCAACCAGCTGAACGAACAAATGGAGGAAATCGGTGTTGGAGAAATCGCCAGCATTTCCGGACGCTACTACTCAATGGACCGCGACAAACGCTGGGACCGTGTAGAAAAAGCGTACCGCGCAATGACGTACGGCGAAGGCCCAACATACCGCAGCGCAATGGATGTTGTTGATGATTCTTATGCGAACGGAATCTATGATGAATTCGTGATTCCGTCTGTAATCACAAAGGAAAACGGTGAGCCTGTTGCGACAATCCAAGACGGCGATTCTGTGATTTTCTATAATTTCAGACCAGACCGCGCGATTCAGATTTCCAACACGTTCACAAACAAAGATTTCCGTGATTTCGACCGCGGTGAAAATCATCCGGAAAACCTGCATTTCGTCTGCCTGACTCACTTCAGTGAAACAGTTGACGGCTATGTAGCGTTTAAACCGATAAATCTCGATAACACAGTCGGAGAAGTATTATCACAGCACGGATTAAAACAGCTTCGAATTGCAGAAACTGAAAAGTATCCGCACGTCACGTTCTTTATGAGCGGCGGCCGTGAAGCTGAATTCCCGGGTGAAGAGCGTATTCTCATCAACTCGCCGAAAGTTGCAACATATGACTTGAAGCCTGAAATGAGTGCGTATGAAGTAAAGGACGCGCTTGTCAAAGAAATTGAAGCTGACAAACATGACGCGATCATTCTTAACTTCGCAAACCCTGATATGGTCGGCCACTCCGGAATGGTTGAACCAACAATTAAAGCAATTGAAGCAGTGGACGAATGCTTAGGCGAAGTCGTTGACGCGATTCTCGCTAAAGGCGGACATGCTATCATTACCGCTGATCACGGTAATGCTGACATTCTGGTTACAGAATCAGGCGAACCGCACACTGCGCATACGACAAACCCAGTCCCTGTTATTGTTACGAAGGAAGGCATCACGTTGCGTGAAGGCGGAATCCTAGGCGACCTTGCACCAACGTTATTAGACCTTCTCGGTGTTGAAAAACCGAAAGAGATGACAGGAACATCGTTAATTCAAAAATAATTTGAAATCAAAAGGAGAGACAAAACTCATGCCATACATTGTTGATGTTTATGCACGCGAAGTACT
Source organism: Bacillus sp. C28GYM-DRY-1 (assembly GCF_030519405.1). Lineage (NCBI taxonomy): Bacteria > Bacillati > Bacillota > Bacilli > Caryophanales > Bacillaceae > Bacillus > Bacillus sp. C28GYM-DRY-1. The sequence continues at coordinate 37,173 of NZ_JAUMKF010000002.1, read as the reverse complement.
AGACTCCCGCGGTAACCCAACAGTTGAAGTTGAAGTATATACAGAAACAGGAGCTTTCGGCCGCGCACTAGTGCCGAGCGGAGCTTCTACAGGTGAATACGAAGCAGTTGAGCTTCGTGACGGCGACAAAGACCGTTACCTTGGAAAAGGCGTGTTAACAGCTGTTAACAACGTAAATGAAGTCATTGCCCCAGAGCTTCTTGGCTTTGATGTAACTGAACAAAACGCAATCGATCAGCTTTTAATCGAGCTTGATGGTACTGAAAACAAAGGCAAACTTGGTGCGAACGCAATTCTTGGCGTATCTATGGCTTGCGCGCGCGCAGCTGCTGATTTCTTACAGATTCCTCTTTACCAATACCTTGGAGGATTCAACTCAAAAACGCTTCCTGTACCGATGATGAACATCGTAAACGGCGGAGAGCATGCTGATAACAACGTAGATATTCAAGAATTCATGATCATGCCTGTAGGTGCTCCTAACTTCCGTGAAGCACTACGCATGGGCGCTCAAATCTTCCACAGCCTGAAATCAGTTCTTTCTGCTAAAGGAATGAACACAGCTGTAGGTGATGAAGGCGGATTCGCTCCAAACCTTGGTTCTAACGAAGAAGCGCTTCAAACAATTGTTGAAGCAATCGAAAAAGCCGGCTTCAAACCTGGCGAAGAAGTAAAACTTGCAATGGATGCTGCATCTTCTGAGTTCTACAACAAAGAAGACGGCAAATACCATCTGTCTGGCGAAGGCGTTGTAAAAACATCTGCTGAAATGGTTGACTGGTACGAAGAAATGGTTTCTAAATACCCAATCATCTCTATCGAAGACGGACTTGACGAAAACGACTGGGAAGGCCACAAGCTTCTTACTGAGCGTCTTGGCAAAAAAGTTCAGCTTGTTGGTGATGACCTCTTCGTTACAAACACGAAAAAACTTGCTGAAGGTATCAAAAACGGCGTAGGCAACTCTATCCTGATCAAAGTAAACCAAATCGGTACATTGACTGAAACATTCGATGCGATCGAAATGGCGAAACGCGCAGGCTACACTGCTGTTATCTCTCACCGTTCTGGTGAAACTGAAGACAGCACAATCGCTGACATCGCTGTGGCAACAAACGCAGGACAAATCAAAACAGGTGCTCCGTCACGTACGGACCGTGTTGCGAAATACAACCAGCTTCTTCGCATCGAAGATCAGTTGGCTGAAACTGCTCAATACCACGGTATTAACTCTTTCTACAACTTGAATAAGTAATTAGAAAAAAACCTGCCGGCAACCGGGCAGGTTTTTTTTGTGGAGATCATTTCATGTTTTGTAAATACAGGAATAAAGACCCTTTTAGTAGAACTTGATTGTATTATAATGGAAATAAATGCAGTGTGAAGGGGGTTACTGAGATAGAAGAAGATATTTGCGGATTATCAAATTATTCTAATAAAGGGAGGCACAAAGTATGGTACGTATTACAGATTTAGTCGGAAATACACCCTATATTAAACTTCACAACGCAAAGTCAATTTTAAATGCTGACCTATTCTTAAAAATAGAGAGAGGAAATCCGGCAGGTAGTATAAAAGATCGGCCGGCTCTTTATATTATTGAACAAGCTGAAAAAAAAGGACTCCTTAAACCAGGTGATACAATCATCGAATCGTCTTCTGGTAACTTTGGGATTTCTCTCGCCATGATTGGAGCAGCAAAAGGATACAAAGTTCTGATTCTAGTAGATCCAAAAACAACTCAAGCCAATTTAAATATGTTAAAAGCCTATGGAGCAGAAGTAATTGTTGTTCAAGAAAAAGATGACAGTGGATCATATCATAAAACAAGAATAAAGCTGGCCAATGAATTACATCAACAGATTCCAAATTCGTTCCGCCCTGATCAATGCTTTAATCCTACTAATGCAGATGCCCATTATCACATTACGGCACCAGAAATTGAAAATCAGTTTGCAGAGGGCTTTGACGCAATAATACTGGCAGTTTCAACAGGCGGACAAACAGGGGGAATTTCACGTTATTTTAAAGAGAAGTATCCAGCAACAAAAATAATAGCAGTAGATGCAGTGGGCTCCTCTATTTTTAGCGGTAAAGAGCATAGCTATTTACTTCCTGGAATGGGATTAAGCTGGACCCCAACTAATATTGAACACATAGAATATATCGATGAAGTCTATAAAGTGCCAGATGAAACTGCCTTTATAGCGTGTAGAGCTCTAGCACGAAACGAAGGGGTATTGGTAGGAGGAAGTACAGGAGCATGTGTTGCTGCAGCCATAAGAATATCCCAGTCAAATAACATAAATCGCATTTTCTGTTTTGCTGCAGATAGTGGAGAGCGTTATTTAAACACGATATATAACGATGAGTGGATGAAATCTCAAAATTTAAATACCCAATGTGATCTTTCTCTTTTAAAAGGCGAGGCAGATAAGCTTCAAGTTTATTCAAACAATCCAGCGGAAGTCGCAAATTATAAGCCAGAACTACTTGACACTCTTAAATCTCCTAGTAAACATATCCTCAAGAACCGCAAAGGTATCGTTTCCATTTAAATCAAACATAAAAGGAGAGACCTAATAATGTCAACAGATATAAAGGAAGGTTTTGTACTTATCTTAGCTAATGAAGAAGATAAAAAAGACCATGATGCATTAGCTGAAACTCTCAAATCGTATAGCGTGGATTGTTTAACAGTTAATCCAAAGGATATTACATCATATTTCACCGAAGATGGAAATCGTTTTTTTATTGGAAAATGCGAAATAAAACCTGCATTGGTTTTAGGATGGGTATTTGAAGATATACTTCGAATGGGCATGAATTTACTATATGCATTTGAAAGAAGTGGAATTCCGGTTATCAATACTGCTGAAACTTTATTCTGCGGTCAAAATAAATATTTAAATTCCGAAGCACTGCATAGAGAAGGGATACCTCATTTCCCAGTTATTAGTGGTTATTCAGATCGATATTTAGATGAATGGTCAGGTGACCTCAAATATCCATTAGTTCACAAACAAATAGTCAGTGCTGGAGGACAAGCTGTCATTAAAGTTGATTCTCCAATTTTACTAAAGGATTTAGCAAGAACATTTGCTCAATACAATGAAAGTTTTTATGCACAGCCATATTATGAGAAACCAGATAGAGATATAAGAATTATTTGTATCAATTTTAAAGCCACTTCGGGTTTTTACAAATATAGTCCTGCTGGTGAGTGGGTAACAAATGTGGCGCGCGGAGGCAAACCCGTTTTAATTGAACATATTGATTCCCAAATGGCTTCAATAGCTGAAAAAGCAGCCAAAGTAATGGGAGCAAGAATTGCTGGTATTGATCTTCTTGAAACGCCATCAGGGGAGCTTAGAGTTTTAGAAGTGAATACGTGTCCGAATTTTTATCTAAAACAATTTATGCCGGAAGCTCCTGATGTGACTGAACAGGCAATTGCCAAAATGATCATCCATGAAATGAAAAAAACTGAAGAAAATGTATTATAATAGAGTTGTTTATAATACAATTCAAGTGCTATTTAAAGAGGTGAGACTTTGGCTATCTTAGTCATTAATTCTTATGATAAGTTATTAGACCTGAATGAAATTGCTCCGGAAAAGGTATCTCAAATGGTTGTTTTAACTACACCAAAATTGAAAAATAATCATAAATTTCAATATTATGAAGAGATTCCGGACATGAGCGAAAATGAGTTGGTCGAGTACAGGGTTAAAGAATTGACAGACTATTATAAATTCGATGCCCTTATTGCTTATGATGAATATGATATGATCAGGGCTGGTAGAATTCGTGACAGATTAGGTATTCCCGGGCAAACAGAGAGAAGCGGACGATCTTTTCGAGATAAAGTTATTATGAAAGAGTGTGCGGAACAAAATGTCCGCACTCCTGTTTTTCGTAAAATTCATTCTATATTTGATGTATATGATTTTTCTGCCGAACATAAATACCCTTTTATATTAAAGCCTATTGATCAAGGAGCATCAAGAGATATATTTGTTATTCGAAATGAAAAAGACATTCAGAAATATGCAGAGACGAAAAAGCTCTATGCTTATGAAGCTGAGACATTTATTGAAGGGGATATGTATCATATTGATGCATTATTCATAGATAACAATGAAAAATTATTAAGTGTATCACAATATTGGAATGGTTGTTTAGCATATAAAGAAAATGCCAGCCTTGGAAGTTTTCAAATTTCAAGCAAAAGTGAGGAGTATAAAGAGGTAAAAGACTTTTTTTATCAATTGCTTAAATCTTTTGAATGTCCCGCAAATGTTGTATATCATGCTGAGGTATTCAGAGAAGCTAGTACTGGTAATTTGATCTTGTGCGAGATTGCGAGCAGAGTCGGCGGAGGATATATTCTTCAAGCATTAGAGTCTACATATGGTATTAATATAAAAACAGAATGGATAAGAAGCCAATGCGGCTTAGACATGCAAAAAGAATTATTACCTGAAAACATGTTACATGGATTCCTGCTAATTCCGCCTTATAAAGGTGAGATTCTAGAAATTCCAGAAGAGATCCCATTTCAGTGGGTTAAAATTTATGATAAGGCAGTAGCCGGGACAAACTTTAATCAACCACATCGAAGTATAGATAAAGTAGCCGGATTGCTGATTGAGGGAGAAAATGAAAAAATGCTCCAAAGGAGATTAAATCAGATAGACGCCTGGCTGAGAAGTCAAATGGTCTGGCAAATGGAAGCAGGGAATTAAAATGACCTCTCTCTTGCGAACATTCAGGAGTATGACGAGAATATCAAAAATAGCATTGGCTGGCATTTTAATTAGCAGTTTTGGAACATTTATGTTTATGCCCTATATTTCGATATATTTGTCGGATTTGAATTATTCACCTGCGTTTATTGGAACTATACTCTTGCTGTTTTCTATCAGTCAGCAAGGATTCACTTTTTTCGGCGGATTTTTAACAGATCAGTTTGGTACAAAAAATGTTTGTTTGTCGGGATTAATCATTAGATCTATTGGCTATGTTTTATTTATTTTGTCAATCAACAAACCGCTTATTATAGTATCGACTATTCTTGTAGGGCTGGGGGGTGCGATGATTACCCCTTCCCTAAAAGTGGTATTAGCTTACGGAAATGACTCAATTAGAAGTTCTGTTTTTGCCCTGCGCAATACGGCTGTCAATATTGGAGCAGCTCTAGGGCCTTTAGTAGGCGGAATTTTATATTTAGTATCAATACGTTATATTTTTGTTTTTTCTGCAGCGACTCATATTATTGTTATGCTTCTTGTAAAGAAATTACTGAATCAAAAAATAGGTAATGAAACAAGTACTATTCCTGTGTCAAGTATGTTTGCCATATTTAAAGATAAAAGAATTGTATATTTAACTTTTGCAGTTAGTTTTTTTTATTTTCTCTATATGCAATTTAACTTAACGATTCCTCTTTATATGAAGGATTTTCTTAAAAAACCTGAATATGTGAGTGTGATATTTTCTTTTAATGGATTTTTGACCATTCTTTTGCAGTATCCGATAATGGTTTATTTTCAAAATAGGTTTAAAGAACACTCTGTACTTGTTATAGGAATGACTTTTGTGGCATTCGGGTTTGTAACGTTAACCCTTTCAGATCATCTCGCTGTCTTATTTGTATTTACCTTTTTACTTACAATAGGAGAAATATTAATTCCAGCTTCATTAGATAACATAGCGTCTCAGTTAGCCCCAAAGCGTCTACTGGGAAGTTATTTGGGGTTTGTTGTATTTAGCTTTATGATTGGCGGAGGTCTTGGCAGTCTTACCGGTGGATTTTGTTATAAGTGGGGGGTAAATAACGGAATGATCTGGTTATGGTTAATTTATATAGGTGTGGCTCTGGTAGGGTTGATATTGCTGTGGAAAGTCAAGGCTATTTTAATTCATACAAATAGGAGTGAATTACATGAGAACAGCTCTGCTAATTAGCCCGAGAGCTAGTGTAATAGAAGATGCAAGAAAAGCAGGATATAATTATATTTTTGTTTTTATTAAAGAGACGCTTCAAGCAGATATAGAAAGATTGGCTGACGAAGTTTTCTTATTTAACTGGAATGACTACAGAAAGGCTCTTTATTATGCAAAGATTATAAACAAGATGTGTCCTTTACATCGAATCTATGGATTTGGAGAATATTCGGTGAAATTGGCTGCTTACTTAACCGAAGCTCTAGGTATCAAAGGTGTTACTTTAGGCTCAGTAGAAAGAGCAACTAATAAAAGCCTAATGCGAAGATTACTAAATCAAGAAGAAAAACATAGGGTGTTATTTGAAACAGTTTCCTCTTATCAGGAACTAAAGGAGGCAGTTGAAAAAATTTCATTTCCGGTTATTGTTAAACCGATTGACGGAGCAGGCAGTTCCAAGGTGTTTAAGTTATCAAATTTGCAAGACTTGAACATGATGTCGAAGCAGTTTGACTTAGATACGTCCTTTATTTGTGAAGAGTATATAGAAGGAAAAGAAATAAGTATAGAAGCAATAAGCTTTAACGGTTCACACAAAATAATTGCAATAACAGAAAAACAAACTACTGGAAACCCACGATTTATTGAGTCGGGACATATTCTGCCCTTTCATTCTGACAAAGCATTGTATCAACAAATCGAAGAAAGTGTTCATTTAACCTTAGATATCCTCACTTTAAAAACAGGGATATCTCACACGGAGATGATTATTACCTTAGAGGGGCCAAAAATAGTTGAGACACATGTAAGGCCGGGGGGAGATAAAATAACGGACTTAGTAAGGTTAGCGACAGGAACAAGTTTGTTTTTTGCATTATTTTACTATGATCTAAATGAAGTTTCGGTATATCCAGACACAATTGAATATGAGTGTACAGCTTCTAGTCAATTTCTCTTTTTTCAACCTGGAAAGGTTCAGTCAATACTCGGCGAAAATCAGTTAAAAGAGCATCCGAATGTGATTGAATATAAACTAAATGTTAAGCAAGGAGATGTTCTGCAAACTCCGGAAGATTCTGGAAGCAGACATGGAAGTATAATTATAAAAGGGAGGAATAAATCAGAAGTCGAAGATTTAATCTCTGAAATAAAGTCTCTGCTTCGGATTGAATACAAATAATGTTAGAAAGATTAATGCAAGCTGTCTAAATAGGTTGGGGACAGCTTGTTTTATAAAGAAAAAGGTGTTCTGCGTTTCTATTTAATTCTATACAAAAACATTACGAGATTACCCGGTTCTCATTTTTAATGATTTATTATAAGTCCAAATAAAGCCTCACCATATCGCGGCATTGAATCCCGTTTTCAAAAATGTCCTCATCATAATGTCTGACAAAGAAATCATGGTCGATCGCCTGAAGGCGGAATCCGCATTTTTGATAGAGAGATATCTGGTGAATACTAGAATTCCCAGTGCCGATTTCAATTGTGTCCGCACCCAGCTCCTTTCCCTTTTCAATGGCATCTTGTACAAGCTGTTTGCCAAAACCTTTCCTTTGGAGAGACTCTTTTACGGCAATGTTTACAATTTCAACTGTTTGCGGCCTAGTTTTGAGCAATACATATACACCGGCAAGTTCATCATCGGCCCAAGCGGTGTAACATTCTCCTCTCTCTAGATATTCATCTACAATGTCCTTAGACGGATCGGCCAGCAGCAATAGGTCGTATAATTCGTGATTTGTTTTTTCTTCTTTATGAATCCTAAGCTTTTGCACGTTCATTCCACCTTTTCATATGTTTATAGAGATAATTTCATGATTTCCTCCAATTCAATACCATTCTATCATAAAATGTGTAATATTGGAAATGTGTAAAAATAGTGGAAAACAAACAGGAGTAAAGTCACATGTTTTGTAAGGAATGCGTTCATAAAAATAATGAAGGGGCCAAGTTTTGTAAGGGTTGCGGCACCCCGATAGGAGAGAGCAGCAAACAGGCAAATCAAGAAACAGCAAGCACTGCTGAAACCAGGCAGGCTCGAAAATCAATCCCTAAGAAAACGAAAACCATCATTTTATGGAGCAGCATTGCCGCAGCGTGCGTCATATTATTTGACGCATATAAAACCGGAGCGTACTTTACTTCAAAGGATAGGTTAATTGACAGGTTTGAACAAGCCGTAAATGATGAGGATAAGGACCAAAGCGCTTCTCTTCTCACACCGGTAAATGACAAGCTTAAGCTAACTAAAAACAATATAAAACCGTTTCTTACATATTTGAAGGACCATCCAGACAAAAAAGATGAACTTTTTGCATCGCTGAGTGCTGAAACAGCCCAAAAGGATATCGTATATGCGGAGAAAGACGGGAAAAGCTTGCTTGTATTTGACCATTATGACTTAAAGGTAGCACCGATTTATTTTAAAGTTTAAAGAGGATGCCGGGTCTGTAAAGAATGCAGATCAAGCACAAACCCTTGGACCGTACATTCCCGGTGAATATACAGTCTCAGCCAAACTGAAAAACGATGTCGTCGATCTTGTGAAAAAGGAAGACCTTCAGGCTTTGCTGCTTGTTTCGCAGCAGCTCCGGCTTGCGCCGCCTGCGGTTGGCCTGATTGACGAGGAAGCGGTGATCCGCATGTCTCACAAAAATTTCCGCCATCTGTTTGATGGCCACATTGAGGACAATACATAAAATAACTCCTTTATCTGTAATAAAGGTATAATGGATTACTAGATTTATTTTAAAAGAAAAAAGTTGTAAAGTAACCAATATTCATACAAAAATACCACATAAAAAAGATACAAGCGCAATAGCAGCTGTGACTTTTTTATGCTAGTTATTCATATATTTCTCACATCCATCTCCAAAGTCCTTAAGTTGATACCGCGAGCGAACGGATGTCAGCTAAGTGAATCCGAAGATTGATTAAAAAATCATTTTATAATTGCTTCACCGATGTGTCTTTTAATACGTGAGGTGAACGTCATTACTAGACTGATGGGATTAATCTTGGCGGTCGTTGCGGTCGGAATGATTGGTGCCGGGCTAAAAGTATGTTTCCGATTTTTAAGGCCATATTGCAAAAAGCAGTTCCCTTACTTCAGGGAGCTGCTTTCTTTTGTTTTCGGCACGTATTGAAAAACTTCCTCACTCTCAAAAAACTCAATCAATCTGCTCAGCCAGTCATAGTAATGGAGCCATTCTCTTAATTCATTGAGCAGTTGATTGACTTTCTCTTCCGCTTCGGGGGTAAGCCCGTCCCTTTGTAAAAGATCAGTCAGCTCCCGGTTTAATTTTTTATACAGCACTTTGTTTTTGCTCACGACCTTTGTCCAGTTCGCCGCAAATAAAGAAATGAAGGTTTGATAATAATCCTGCTCAACGTCATAAAGGTCTTTTCGTACGCCTTTTTCAAACACCTTTTCGGCAATATTGGCATCAATCATTTCACGGACAACCTGGCTCATCCGTGTTTTGCTCATGCCTGTTGCCTCAGAGAGCTCGCTTAAGGTCATCGGTTTTCGATTCATATAAATAATTCCAAGCACACGCCCGACAGTTGAAGGCATCCCAAACGTATGCATATTATCGGCTATCTTCTCAATGATATGCTCTTCAGCATGTTCAATGATGTCGAGAGCAGTTTTTTCCACAGCTGATCATCCCTTCAAATGGCAATTGATGGTGTCAATATATCATATTTCTGCCAGTTGTTGAAAACAGTTGTATGCGGAGGATGAGGGAGGTATCCGGCGTAATTGTAAGAACACCCTCTCCGTCTTGATCATAACAATAAATAACCTGTAAATAACATATAATTTGAACACATTGTAAACTTTTTATTTTATAAAGTTCAAACTATAATAAAGATTATACTTTTCAGAAAATTAAAGAGAACCTGCGGAGGTGCACGGATTGCTGAAATTGGAACAAGTGTCAAAAGTATATAAAGGCGGCAAAAAAGCTGTGAACAGCATCGATTTAGATATTGCCAAGGGTGAATTTATCTGTTTTATCGGCCCGAGCGGTTGCGGAAAAACGACAACGATGAAGATGATTAACAGACTGATCGAACCATCGTCGGGAAGGATCTTTATCGACGGAGAAAATATTATGGAGCAGGATCCGGTTGAACTGAGGAGAAAAATTGGCTATGTGATTCAGCAGATCGGTCTGTTCCCCCACATGACCATTCAGCAGAACATCTCACTTGTGCCGAAGCTGCTGAAATGGCCAGAAGAAAAACGGAAAGAACGGGCGAGAGAGCTGTTAAAGCTCGTGGATATGGGCCCGGAATATTTAGACCGTTATCCTCATGAGCTCAGCGGCGGACAGCAGCAAAGAATAGGCGTGCTGCGCGCACTGGCTGCGGAACCCCCTCTCATTTTAATGGATGAACCGTTCGGAGCGCTTGATCCGATTACGCGTGATTCCCTTCAGGAAGAATTTAAAAAACTGCAAAGAACACTAAACAAAACCATTGTGTTTGTCACCCACGATATGGACGAAGCGATTAAGCTCGCTGACCGTATCGTGATTTTGAAAGCGGGCGAAATCGTTCAAGTCGGCACACCTGATGAGATTCTCCGGAATCCGGCAAATGAATTTGTTGAAGAATTTATCGGAAAAGAACGCTTGATCCAGACTAGGCCTGAAATGGAGCGGGTTGAGCAAATGATGAACAGAACACCTGTAACTGTATCAGCGGATAAAACGCTTTCTCAGGCGATTCAACTGATGAGAGAAAGACGTGTCGACTCGCTGCTTGTTGTGGACCGGCAAAATGTGCTGAAGGGCTATGTTGATGTGGAAATGATTGATCAAAACCGCAAAAAAGCGAGCGTCGTTGGTGATGTATACCGCTCTGATATATATACCGTACAAAAAGGGGCGCTTCTTCGCGATACAGTCCGAAAAATCTTAAAGCAGGGCATCAAGTATGTCCCGGTGGTGGATGAACAGAACCATTTAGCGGGGATTGTGACAAGAGCGAGCCTTGTTGATATCGTATACGATTCGATATGGGGCGAGGCAGACCAGCTTATGACGATCTGACCAGGAAAGGAGCTCTTTTAAGATGAATCAAATGATGGCTTTTCTGCAAACGAACGGCGGAGAGCTGCTGTATAAAACAGGAGAACATGTATACATTTCACTCATAGCCGTTGTATTAGGCATTATCGTTGCAGTGCCGCTCGGTGTCGCTCTCACTAGAATGAAAAAAGGCGCAGGCGCGATAATAGGCGTCGCCAACATTGTGCAAACCTTGCCGAGCTTGGCGATTTTAGCCTTTTTTATTCCGCTTCTCGGCGTAGGGAAAGTGCCTGCGATTGCCGCTTTATTTTTCTATTCTGTGCTGCCGATCTTGCGCAATACGTATACCGGTATCAAAGGTGTCAACAAAAATCTGCTGGAATCGGGCAAAGGGATAGGCATGACCGGCTGGGAGCAGATTCGGCTTGTTGAAATCCCGCTGGCGATCCCAATCATCATGGCGGGAATCCGCACGTCAACGATCTACTTAATTGGCTGGGCGACACTTGCGTCCTTTATCGGGGGAGGCGGTCTCGGTGATTACATTTTTACCGGCCTGAACCTGTATCAGCCTGAATATATCATTGGCGGGGCCGTCCCGGTCACGATCTTGGCCATTATCATTGATTATATGCTGGCTGTGACAGAAAGAAAGGTGACGCCGAAAGGATTGCAAGGGATGAAGGAAGTTTCGTAAGGGAGTTGGCTCTGTTGAAAACGAAAAAAATCAAATGGCTTGGCGCTCTCGCCTTTGTCCTGCTGCTGAGCGGCTGTTCTTTGCCGGGACTCGGCGGCGCTTCAGACGACACGATCAAAATCGGGGCGCAAAGCATGACAGAATCAGAAATTGTAGCGAATATGATCGCGCAGCTTATTGAACATGATACAGATTTGAATACCGCTTTAGTGAAAAACCTCGGGTCAAACTATGTACAGCACCAAGCAATGCTGGGCGGTGACATTGATATTGCTGCCACGCGCTATTCCGGAACCGATTTAACAAGTACCCTCGCCAAGGAAGCGGAAACGGATCCGAAAAAGGCGCTGAACATTGTGCAGAACGAGTTTCAAAAGCGCTTTTTTTATAAATGGTTTGATTCCTACGGATTTGATAACACATATGCCTTTACCGTGACAAAAAAGTTTGCGGAAAAGGAGCATATCAGCAGCGTGTCTGACCTGAAGAAAAACGCTTCCCAATATAAACTGGGCGTCGACAATGCCTGGCTGAAACGGAAAGGCGACGGGTATAAAGGCTTTGTCAGCACGTACGGATTTGAGTTCGGCACAACTTATCCCATGCAGATCGGACTAGTCTATGACGCAGTCAAAAACGGGAAAATGGACGCCGTTCTGGCTTATTCAACGGATGGACGGATTAAAGCCTATGATCTGAAAATCTTAAAAGATGATAAGCATTTCTTCCCGCCGTATGACTGTTCACCTGTGATTCCGGAAAAGGTGCTCAAGGAGCATCCAGAGCTTGAAGGTGTGATCAACAAGCTGATTGGGCAAATCGATACGGAAACGATGCAGGAGCTTAATTATGAGGTGGATGGCAAGCTGAAGGAGCCGTCTGTCGTAGCAAAGGAATTTTTAGAGAAACATCATTATTTTGATTAAGAAAAGAGGCAGATTATATGGAAGTACTACAGCAGCTAGGCACTTACTATTCGCAAAACGGCGGTTACGTGCTGCAGGAGTTTTACCGCCATTTTCTGATGTCGGTGTACGGCGTTTTATTTGCCGCCATTGTTGGAATTCCGCTCGGCATTCTGATCGCCAGATACAGAACATTAAGCGGATGGATTTTTGCGATCACGAACGTCATTCAGACCATCCCGGCTCTCGCCATGCTCGCCGTGCTGATGCTTGTCATGGGGATGGGCGCTAATACGGTGATACTGTCATTATTTCTGTATTCTCTTCTGCCGATTATCAGAAATACGTATACAGGCATTATCAGCATTGAACACGCTTATCTTGAATCCGGTAAAGCGATGGGAATGACAACATTTCAAGTGCTGCGGATGGTCGAGCTTCCGCTTGCGCTTTCTGTTATTATGGCTGGCCTCCGCACCGCTCTTGTCATTGCGATCGGCATTACAGCGATCGGGACATTTGTCGGTGCAGGCGGTCTCGGAGATATCATCGTCAGGGGATCAAATGCAACAAATGGAACTGCGATTATTTTGGCGGGGGCAATCCCCACGGCTCTGATAACAGTGATTGCCGATTTAATCATGGGCTGGCTTGAACACTCGTTAAGCCCAATTAAAAAGAAGAAAAATCTGGCCGGCGCCGGCATAGGAAAAAACGCCTTGTGAATGACAGGGCGTCTTTTTACGGCTTCGGCACATATTTAAAAATCTCTTCGCTCTCAAAAAACTCAATCAAACGCCCGAGCCAATTATAATAATCGAGCCATTCCTTTAATTCCTTCAGCAGCTCATTCACTTTTTCTTCCGCTTCAGGAGTAAGCTCTTCATCCAACATGCTAAGCAGCTCCCGATTGAGTTTTTTATGCATCATTTTGTTCTTGCTGACGATTTTGCTCCAAGTGGCTGTAAACAGCGTGATAAAGGTTTGATAGTAATCCTGCTCAACCTCATATAAATCTTTTCGCACGCCCTTTTCAAACACTTTCTCGGCAATGTTGGCATCTAGCATTTCCCGGACAACTTGGCTCATGCGTGTTTTGCTCATGCCGGTCGCTTCAGACAATTCGGTCAGCGTCATCGGTTTTCGATTCATATAAATAATGCCCAGCACACGCCCGACGGTAGAGGGCATTCCAAATGCATGCATGTTTTCCGCGATTCTTTCTATTAAATGGTCCTCGGCTTGTTCAATGATCGTTAACGGATCTTTCTCCAACGGTTTCAATCCTTTCAGCTAACAATTCCGATGTCAATATACCACATTTTTGACATGGCGGAAAAGCTGTAACAAGAGAATTCGGCAGGAAATTGGAGCAATAAGGAGATCATCATAGGTCAATGCGGGTAAATCAGCGCTTACACATACTTTATAAACAATATGAACAAATTGTAAACTTTTTATTTTATAAAATTTATTCTATAATGGGAAGCATTCAATTGTCTGAAAAATTAAATATAAACTGAACGAATTGAATAAACTTAATTTTGGAGGTGCGATGTTTGCTGACATTAGAAAATGTCTCGAAAACATACAAGGGCGGCAAAAAAGCCGTGAACAACGTGAATCTTAAGATTGAAAAAGGCGAATTTATCTGTTTTATCGGCCCGAGCGGCTGCGGGAAAACAACAACAATGAAAATGATAAACCGATTAATTGAGCCTTCCGCCGGCAAGATTTTTATTGATGGCGAAAACATTATGGAACAGGACCCCGTAGAGTTAAGGCGTAAGATCGGCTATGTCATTCAGCAGATCGGCTTGTTTCCGCATATGACCATTCAGCAAAACATTTCACTTGTCCCTAAACTGCTGAAATGGCCGGAGCACAAGCGGAAAGAGCGTTCGCGTGAGCTTTTGAAATTGGTCGATATGGGGCCTGAATATTTGGACCGTTACCCTCATGAATTAAGCGGAGGACAGCAGCAGCGAATAGGTGTATTACGGGCACTTGCCGCGGAGCCGCCGCTTATCTTAATGGATGAACCGTTTGGGGCACTCGACCCGATTACGAGGGATTCCCTCCAGGAAGAATTTAAAAAACTGCAAAAAACCTTACATAAAACCATCGTATTTGTTACCCACGATATGGATGAAGCGATTAAACTGGCAGACCGGATTGTGATTTTAAAAGCGGGAGAAATCGTTCAAGTCGGAACGCCCGATGACATTTTGAGAAATCCTGCAGATGAATTTGTTGAGGAATTTATCGGCAAGGAGCGGCTGATCCAGTCATCCAGCCCGGATGTGGAACGGGTTGACCAGATTATGAACACACAGCCTGTGACGATCACCGCGGATAAAACGCTTTCTGAAGCGATTCAGCTAATGAGGCAGGAGCGTGTCGATTCACTGCTTGTCGTCGATGACGAGTACGTTCTGCAAGGCTATGTGGATGTTGAAATCATTGATCAATGCCGGAAAAAAGCCAATCTCGTAGGAGAGGTTTTACATGAAGATCTATACACAGTATTGGGTGGCACACTGCTGCGCGACACGGTCCGCAAAATTTTAAAACGGGGTGTTAAATACGTCCCTGTTGTGGATGAAAACCGGCGCTTAATCGGAATTGTGACGAGAGCAAGTCTGGTCGACATTGTATATGACTCTCTCTGGGGAGAAGAAAAGCAGCTCGCGGTATTGTCATAGGGAGGCGATAAGTTGTGAATCATATTGTTCAATTTTTGCAAACCAACGGGGGCGAGCTCCTTTATAAAACATATGAGCATATCACGATATCGCTCATTTCTGTCATCTTAGGCGTGCTTGTTGCCGTTCCCCTAGGGGTTGTGCTTACTAGAATGAAAAAGGGAGCCGGCACCATTATCGGTATCGTCAATATCATTCAAACGCTGCCGAGTCTGGCGATTCTCGCCTTCTTTATTCCGCTCCTGGGTGTCGGGAAGGTTCCAGCGATCGCGGCTTTGTTTTTCTATTCTGTATTACCGATCCTCCGCAACACGTATACCGGCATTCGCGGCGTCAACAAAAATCTACTTGAGTCTGGCAAAGGCATCGGCATGACGCCGGCTGAACAAGTCCGCCTGGTGGAGCTGCCGCTTGCCGCGCCTGTGATCATGGCGGGAATCAGAACATCGACGATTTACTTAATCGGCTGGGCAACGCTCGCTTCCTTTATCGGAGGCGGCGGTTTGGGTGATTACATTTTTATCGGACTGAATTTATATCAGCCGGAATACATCATCGGGGGCGCGGTGCCCGTCACGATATTGGCAATTGTAATAGATTACGTGCTGGCAGTGAGTGAACGAAAACTGACACCTGCCGGCATGCAGAGATTGAAGGAAGTTTCATAAGGAGGCGGCTCATGAAAAGAAAATATCTCAAATGGATGATCGGGTTAACGCTAGCAGCAATGCTGACGTTGAGCGGCTGTTCGCTTCCGGGTCTCAGCGCCGCTTCAGACCAGACCATTAAAATCGGCGCGCAAAGCATGAGCGAATCAGAAATCATCGCCAGCATGCTTGGCCAGTTGATCGAACACCATACCGATCTTAAAACAACAACCATTAAAAATCTCGGCTCCAACGCGGTTCAGCAGCAGGCCTTAATGAATGGGGAAATCGACATTGCGGCCACAAGATATACGGGAGACGCGCTGACAGGAACGCTGAGAATGGAACCTGAGAAAGATCCGGGTAAAGCGCTGGCGCTGATACAGCGGGAGTTTAAAAAAAGGTATGAATTAAAATGGTATGGCTCATACGGGTTTGATAATACATATGCCTTTACGGTCAGCGAGGAGCAGGCGAATCAATATCATTTAGAAAACGTATCAGACGTGAAAAAATGGGCGCCGCAATTAAAGCTGGGCGTTGATAACTATTGGATGAAGCTCAGGGGGAACGGCTATCAGGATTTTACGAAAACCTACGGCATGACATTCGGCGGCACGTATCCCATGCAGATCGGGCTTGTGTATGATGCGGTGAAAAGCGGAAAAATGGACATTGTCCTCGCGTATTCGACTGATGGAAGAATCAAGTCCTATGGTCTCAAAATGCTAAAGGATGATAAGCAATTTTTCCCGCCGTACGATTGCTCTCCGGTTGTTCCGGAACATGTTCTAAAAGAACATCCTGAGCTGGAAGGCGTGATCCAGAAAATGATCGGGAAAATCGACACAGCCACAATGCAAGAGCTCAACTACGAAGTCGACGGCAATCTAAAAGAACCGTCTGTCGTTGCCAAGGAATATTTAGAAACGCATCACTACTTCGAATCGTGAAAGGGGGACGAAGGCAATGAACGTGCTTGAACAGTTAATGACGTATTACACGCAAAACGGAAGCTACGTCATGGAAGAATTCAGCCGCCACTTTCTCATGTCGGCTTACGGCGTCGTGTTTGCCGCTGTCGTCGGGGTTCCGGTCGGAATCCTCATTGCGCATTATCGCCGCTTATCAGCCTGGGTGTTCGCCGTAACAAATGTTATCCAGACCATCCCGGCACTCGCGATGCTGGCCGTTTTAATGCTTGTCATGGGGCTCGGTGCAAACACCGTGATTATATCATTATTTCTGTATTCCCTCCTGCCGATTATCCGAAACACGTATACAGGCATTGTCACCATTGAACATGCCTACTTAGAATCGGGAAAAGCAATGGGCATGACGAAATTCCAGGTGCTCCGGATGGTTGAGCTCCCGCTCGCGCTTTCTGTCATTATGGCAGGCTTGCGCACGGCTCTCGTCATTGCCATCGGGATTACAGCAATCGGCACATTTGTCGGCGCCGGCGGCCTTGGGGATATGATCGTCCGCGGCTCAAACGCGACAAACGGAACCGCGATTATTCTCGCAGGCGCGATCCCCACTGCGGTAATGGCCATAGGAGCAGATTTGATAATGGCTTGGATTGAAAGGTTGTTGAATCCAGTGAAACAAAAAAGCAGAAAAAAGGTAATAAGTGTATAGAGTTAAGCAAAAAGGATTCTTTTCTGAGAGGGAAAAGAGCCCTTTTTTTATGGTATTTACTGGGAGGAACTTGATATTTTTTTGATTTTTAGAATGTAAAGTATAAAGTAGAGTATTGTAATAATTTTGGTTTAAATAGAATAAAATGGAGGACTCTGCAGAGAGATGTAGAATTGTTGTTATTATATAAAGTGGATAAATATGGGGGGCTATAGAATAATATGAAATCCTTATATACACCTATAGATCATTATATGATTCGGATTCCTTTAGTACATCAAGACTTAAAAAATGAGAATTCTCACGATATCGATCAGTTATTATATGACCTTTGCAACGATTCATTGTTTCGTGAACAAATACTGGTATCCAGCAGGACGCTTTACGAAACAATACATACTTTCCTGCAATCGCCGAATAAATTAAAAGGGAAAAAAAAGCGCAACTTTCAGCAGGCTATTTTGAAGTATGCAACAAGAAGAGCAACGAGAACCACACCTTTTGGCCTTTTTTCTTCGGTGGGAATAGGGTCTTTCGCCAATAAAAATCAATTGTCTTTTGACCAACACTCATTTTACAAAAAGGCTCGGGTTGATTTTAAGTGGCTCTATCAACTCATTAGAAAATTGGAAAATGAATACACCGATCGGCTTTCTTTCACATTAAATTCCGCTTGCTATATGAAAGGTGACCGGGCTTACTTGTTGTACAGTACAGATGGAAAATCTGAAGAAGTCAGTGTTCGGGCGACTTCGGTTTTCCATTTGGTAAAAGAACTTTGTGGTGAATCTGCTGCTTATCAAGATATGATCCGTTGTTTGGTAGATAACTATCCAAATACCCCAATCAATAAAATTAATCAGTATGTAACAGACCTTATTGACAAAGAGTTCTTGATATCAAATTTACGTCCGCCGATGACTGTTTCAGATCAATTTCAGTATGTAATTGTTCAAGCGGAAAACAGCCATATTCCGAATGATCTCATTCAGGCTTGTAAGGACATTCAATATCAGATAGATACATATAATCGAATCGCGATCGGAGAGGGGGAGCATCAGTATGTAAATCTGATTGAAACAATGGATAAACTCATAAAGACATCATCTCCTCTGCAAGTAGACGCTGGATTAGCAGACTCCTCTATTCAACTAGATCATGAAACATCTCTTGCCATAAGTGAATTGGCCAGCATGTTTACTTATATGGCTTCTCCCTCCGCGAAGAATGTAGACCACTTAGAAAAGTACAAACATGTTTTTTTGGAGCGCTATGGATATGAAAGAGAAGTTCCGCTTTTAGAAATGCTTTGTTCAAACGCTGGCATCGGTGCGCCTGCTACCTATACGAATCCTGCTAATGAATTCTTTGAAGAAACATCATTTCCGGATCAATTTTCACCTGAAATGAAACAATTTTTCCTGAAAAAGTATTTTGAATCAGTTAGAAAGAAAGCTCCTATTCAATTAAATGACGAAACATTCCATAGCATATGCAACGCTACCATTTCTGATGAAGAGATCCCTTTATCACTTGAGCTCAATTTCTTTGTTAAATTACGAAATGGGAAAGTCATGCTTTATTTAGGCCCTAACGTGGGGTCAACCCGCGCAGGGAAAACATTTGGCAGGTTTTCCTATATGTCTGATTCAATCAGTGGAGTCATAGAGGCCTTACATAACAAGGAGAAAGAGTTAACAGAGAAACATTCGAAAGTTTGTGAGTTGAGTATTGTACCTAATCAGGTCAGGTCTGGAAATGTAACAAGAAATGTAAGCTACCGAGAAAAAGAAATGTCTCTTTTTACGAATAGCGCTCTGCATCTTAATGATTCCGTCAAAGCAGAAGATATTCTAATTGGAATCAATAAGAACGATATCTTTTATGCTAGACATAAAACAACTGGCGAAATTCTGTCTTTTGAATCAAATCATATGTTTAATCCGTTGTTAATGACAAACGCTATACGATTCTTATTAGAAATTTCAAGGGACGGAAAAAGAAAATGGAGTGACTTCCCTTGGGTTGGCATCTATAGTGATTTCAAGTATATCCCTGAAATCAAATATAAAGAGATAACCTTATCATGCGAACAATGGCTGATATACAAAAGTGATGTAAGCATGCACTCGAATTCATCACTAGAAGAGATGAAATCTGCTTTTTTTGAATTTCATCGTACTTATGAACTGCCGCAAACATTTTATATCGTTAACGCAGACAATCGATTATTGATTGATATAGAGGATGAACGTACTTTGGAGGTTTTTTTCTGGGAACTGAAAAAAACGGACCATAACCAGCCATTACAACTTATTGCTGCTGAGCATGATGAAGATGCATTGATGGATAGAGACCAACATGTCTATTCTGGTGAAATCGTCGTTCCGCTGCTCAGAAAACAGCCAGAAAAACCATTGAGTTTACCGATTCTTAACGCAATAGAGGAAAGTGGTTCCGACAGAATAAAAATGCCATTTGAAGATTGGCTGTTTATTAAGCTTTATTGTAAACAAACAAGGGAAGAAGAGTTAATTGCTTTTGAAATAGCGGATCTTTATAACCAGATTTCTGATCAATATCCAGTCAGACATTTCTTTATGAGGTATCGGGATCCAAAGCCTCATGTAAGATTTAGATTGAATGGAAAAGCCGAAGTGCTGTACAGCTTGTTTCCTCAACTATTGAATTGGCTGAAAAGCTTAAGAGAAAAAGGGCTGGTTTCAGAGTTTGTTATCACTCAATACGAGCGGGAGATAGAACGATATGGCGGGCTAAGCCTTATGGAGGCTGCAGAACAGCTTTTCTGTGAAGACAGCAAAGTTGTTGAAACGATAATTAGAATGCACCGGATGAAAGATATTACGATAAGCAAGGAAATTGCAGGCATGGTTTCGGTTATACAGTTTTTAGAACAGTTCGAGCTAACGTTTGAAGAACAGTTAACTTTTTTAGAGAGAAATTCCTTGCAGAATGAGTATCGTACTGAATTTAAAAAGGATCGAGAACTGTATATTGAGATGTGCAATTCTGATCGAGATTGGGATCATCTCAAGAAAACAAGTGATGGCAGAATACTATATGAAACGTTGAAAGCAAGAAAAATGGCCGCAGCTCATTATGCAAGTTTAATCAAACAGGCATTTGATAACAAAGATGAGATTTATTCACGCATAGGAAGTGTCATCCATCTGCATTGCAATCGTTTATTCGGAACTGACAGAGAACTAGAAAATAAAATTCTTACCCTATGCAGACATTCTTTATATGCGCAACGATATCACAAGATGAATGGTAGTTTAGTATGGAAGTAAAGGAACAACTGAAGCTAAAAGAGCTGCTGTTTATCATGAAACAAATGCCTAAGACGTTCAAGTTGATTTTCACCTTAGAAAGATCACTGTTTTTAAAGTTGATAGTATTCAGCATTATTACTGGTATTCTGCCAATTGTTTCACTATATATTTCACAAGAACTGATTAATTCCCTTGTGACGATCCGGAAAGATGTGTCAATTGTTATCACCATTTTCTTGACATATCTAGGGGTATCTTTTTTTTCGGAGCTCATTTCGCAGGTTTCTGAATTTTATAATGGCAAATTTCAATTAAATATTGGTTATAAGCTCAACTATAAAGTTATGAAAAAGAGCAGTAATTTAGCTCTCAAGGACTTTGAAAACCCGGAAATATATGACAAGTTAGAGAGGGTAACGAAAGAAATCAGTTATAAGCCCTATCAGATTATTCAAGCCATCATTACAATGATCACATCCTTTGTGACGCTGCTCTCATCAATTGCGTTTTTGATGTCATGGAATCCTAAAGTGTCACTCCTGTTGTTGGTTATTCCGGTCATTTCTCTTTTCTATTTCTTGAAAATTGGCCAGGAAGAATTTTTCATACACTGGAAAAGGGCAGGAAAGGAAAGAAAGTCTTGGTATATCAGCTATATACTCACACATGACTTTTCTTTTAAAGAATTAAAATTGTATAACCTCAAGGATTATTTGTTAAACAAGTACTGGGATATCAAAAAATCATTTATAGAACAAGATACAAAGATATTAAGAAAGAAAACGTATTTGAACCTCATATATGAGATTGCAGTGCAATTAGTTGGAGCTGTCATTATTTTTATTGCCATCATGTCTGCTTTTGCGGGAAAAATAATGGTCGGTAATGTAATGAGCTATATCAGATCGGTTTCGCTGGTGCAAAATCACTCACAATCTATCATGACAAGCATTTATTCGATCTATAACAGCAATCTCTATATGAATCAATTGTATGAATTTCTGGAATTAAAAGAAGAGAAAAGTCAAGGTCACAAGAAGCCAATTGTTGAGCCTATTCATTCTGTTGTTTTTCAAAATGTCAGCTTTATCTATCCCAACCAAGGAGAACAGACACTGAAACATATTAACGTTTCCTTGCATAAAGGAGAACGTGTAGCCATTGTCGGGCCAAACGGATCAGGGAAAAGTACATTCATTAAGCTCCTTACCGGCCTATATGAAGTTCAGCAGGGCGACATTTTGATTAATGGAACAAATATTAAAGAACTGGATATGGAAAGTTATATGAACCAAATTGCAGCGCTATTTCAAGACTTTATGAAATACGAAATGACATTAAAAGAAAATATAGGATTCGGACAAATTGATAAACTACATCAAACAAACAAAATGCATGAGGTTCTCGATGTTGTAAAGGCCGATTTCTTAAAAAGCCATTCTTCCTATCAATTCGATACACAGCTCGGACTATGGTTTGATGAAGGAAGACAGTTATCCGGCGGACAATGGCAAAAGATTGCTTTGGCAAGAGCTTATTTTAGGGAGGCTTCCTTGTATATTTTGGATGAGCCTAGTTCTGCGCTGGATCCAATTGCAGAAAAAGAAACCTTTGATACTTTTTTCAGCTTGTCAAAAGATAAAATAGGAATCTTTATTTCCCATCGATTAGTTGCTGCCAAACTTGCAGATCGAATCATTGTAATGGATGAAGGAGAAATTGTAGGAATAGGATCACATGAAGAGCTATTAAAAACATGCCAGCTATATAAAAAAATGGATGAATCCGAGAACTATATGAATCCATTAGAGGAGGAAGGCACCAAATGGAAAGAGGCACTGTATCAAGGATAGAAGTTGAAATTGTGAAAGAAATGGCTCGTCAAATTTCTAATTACGATAAAGTGCTTGAAATAGTGAATCAAAAAGATAATTTTCGCAGCATCGGTGAAGTTCCGCTGATCCCTTGGAAGTCAACTGCTTTGAGTCACGGGATACCTGGCATTTGCATGCTGTATGCCGAATTGCACGCCCATTTTCCTGAGGAAGGATGGGACGACCTAGGACATCAATATTTGTCAATTTTAGTAAATGAAATAAAAGAAAAAGGGCTGCATACTCCTTCAATGTTTTCTGGAGCAGCTGGTATTGGGCTGGCAGCAGTCTGTTTATCGCAACGTTTCACCTATTATAATGGTTTGATTTCTAGTATTAACGACTATTTGGCTGAAACTGTACCTCAATTGCTTGCTGATTTTGAGCAGCGGCAAGTGTATATGAGTGACTATGATGTGATAGAAGGAGTTAGCGGCATTGCAAGCTATCTGCTGTTATTTCAAGAAGATAAGGCTATGGGAGATTTGTTAATTGATATGTTAACCTATCTGGTTAGGTTAACCGAAGACATTACCGTAGTTGGAGAAACAGTTCCTGGGTGGCATATTCCTTCTCAACATCAGTTTACTGATATTGAAAAAAAAGCTTATCCTAACGGCAATTTTAATATGGGATTAGCACATGGAATACCTGGTCCTATTTGTGTTCTGTCTTCAGCACTCATGCAGGGAATTGAAGTAAAGGGGCAAGAACGCGCGATTGAAAAAATGGTGGACTTCCTACTGCGATTTTCCGAAAAAGAAGAGCAAGACCGCTTGTTTTGGAAGGGAATTATTAGCTTTGAGGAGTATCAAAACGGATCTCCGCCTAACGCAGTCAATTTTAGCAGAGATGCTTGGTGTTATGGGAGACCTGGTGTATGTCTGGCGATTGTTAAAGCTGGAAAAGCACTTCAAAATCCTGAACTTTTAAATATCGGAGTGCAAAATTTAAGATACACAATATCTGATATAAAGGGAATTTATTCACCTACCGTATGCCATGGTTATAGCGGTATCGGTCAGATTATGCTGGCCGTCAATCAACTCACCGGACAAGAGTATTTTAAGGAAGAGCTTCAAGAAATCAAACAAAAGATTATGAGCTTCTACGACAAGGATTATATCTTTGGATTCCATAACTATGAATCAATGGAAGGGGACGAAGTGGTGCCTTTGCAGTACGTTGGTCTGTTGGATGGCGCTGTAGGTGTAGGGTTAGGGATGTTAAATATGGAATTAGGATCAAAAACAGATTGGACAAAAGCATTATTAATTTAATAAAAAAAGGAAAAAATGATAAAATCTTGATATTTTTCCGTTACTATATAGGTATTGAAAGGAGGTGACCAATATGTCAAAGTTCGATGATTTCGATTTGGATGTTGTAAAAGTCTCTAAACAAGACTCTAAAATCACTCCTCAATGGAAAAGTGAATCACTTTGCACACCAGGATGTGTAACGGGTGCATTGCAAACTTGCTTCCTACAAACACTTACTTGTAACTGCAAAATCTCTAAATAAGTAAAACCACTAATCACTTTGCCTCGACTCCTTGCACTTCTGAGTGTTATACATACTTATCTTTTAGAGTTGAGACATGTGAAAAGCAACGGGTGTGAAAGAGTTATATCTCACACCCGATTTTTATATTCAGCTTCATGGGGGATAAAGGGACCATTGACAAGAGATGAATGAATCAAGGGTTCTTAACAGGGATTTTAGTTAAGAATAGTTGAAGACAATCATTTTAGTTTGGAGATGAATAGTTTTGTCTAGAGTGAGGAGTGTGATCTGATCACACTTTTTTTATTTGGCATGTGATCGTGGAGCTGGCCCCCCAAATGCCTAAAGTTTCCACTTGGAAATGTTTTTTGATTAAATTTTGATAAAAGTATTCTAGAATGGTCTGCATCCGGTAAAAAAACATCTTCATATGGCTAAATAAAGTCGGTAATTAACAGCGATTGGGAAATTTCATAAGGTTGAGGTGGTGTATGTTGTTTTTGAAAAGATGTGTAAACCTGTTAGGCTGTTTCATTGTTTTATGTACGTTATCGGCTTGTCAATCATTCACAAAGTTTAAAGATAAAGTTGTTGAAGAAACGAAAAAAACAATGCATTTTACTGATGATAACGAAAACGAGACATCTGAAACAATGGAGAGCTTGATTGATAAGGGAAAACTCGATCAAGTGGTCTATGACGATAAACTTTATCAGCTGAAAGACAAAGTTGATGAAGACAAAAAAGGAAAAGTAATAGGGGCTATAGGCCAAACTTTCTTTGTAGATGGTGATGGAAAGAGATGGTCGGAAGAAGAACTAAAAGAACCGTATATCTCTAATGACCCGGATGAAATCAGAGAGAAAAAACCTTTGCGCTATGGGAAGGTTTACAGTACAAACGAGGAAACTGATGTCAACGAGGAAATCATTGTTGAGTTTAATCGTGAGTATTATCGAGCGGTCTTGATAAAGAATGAAACGGAACAAGGGAGAGAGTGACATGAGTACAGTCTTATTAGAAACCAAAAGTCTTACAAAAAGGTTTGGCAAAGAAACAGCTGTTTCAGATGTTTCACTAACTGTTCAAAAAAACAGCATTTACGGTCTGCTGGGACCAAATGGAGCTGGAAAATCGACAACCCTAAAAATTTTAACGGGAATTTTACGGAAAACGTCAGGTGAGGTTTTCTTTGACGGACATAAATGGAAACGATCTGATCTGCAAAATATCGGATCGTTAATAGAATCTCCGCCTCTTTATGATAATTTAACAGCATTTGAAAATGTGAAAGTACATGCCACGCTGCTCGGCCTTCCCGAAGATCGCATACACAGTGTGCTAAAGACTGTGGATATGCTGCATGCTGGGAAGAAAAGAGCAGGGCAGTTTTCGATGGGAATGAGGCAGCGGCTTGGAATTGCAATCGCCCTATTAAATCACCCTACATTATTAATTCTTGATGAACCTACGAACGGGTTAGATCCAATAGGAATACAGGAACTTAGAGACCTTATTCGCTCATTTCCTCAGGAGGGAATCACGGTCATTTTATCTAGTCACATTCTTTCAGAAGTAGAGCAAATTGCAGACCATATCGGCATTATCGTCGGCGGTCATCTCGGGTACGAGGGGAAAATAAACGAGGCGGATGATTTGGAGCACTTGTTTATGGAAGTGGTAAAGGCAAGCCGTGAAAAAGAAGGTGTCAAAAGATGATAAATTATATAAAAGCCGAAAACCTAAAGTTTAAGAGGACGTTTTCCAGAAAAATGATTATCTTTGTACCTCTTCTTAATATAGGTTTTTCTTTTTTAATGAACGTTCAGTTTTTTGTATCAGGCACTTATAACTGGTGGTCTATTTTGTTTATGCCGGTAATGATTGCTTTATTTTGTTCTTTATCTCATCAAAAAGAAAAAAAGGCCTCCGATTATAATGGGACGTATTCATTGCCTATAAATCTGGGGAAAGTATGGTATGCTAAAATTATCATTATTGTCATTTATTCACTATTATCTCAGATTGTATTTTTGATTTTTATGTTACTCATGGGATTCGTTATAGCTGATTTTGCCATTATTACGCTTTCTACAATCGCTGCAAGCTTATTGCTTTGGTTGACAAGTCTTTGGCAAATTCCGCTCTGTTTATTTGTGGCAAAAAAGTGGGGATTTACAATGGCGGTAATGTTAAATTTCATAGGGACGCTAGTTCTCGGTGTTATGCCGGCATCTCGTGCCTTTTGGTGGTTCATTCCGTGGAGCTGGCCAATTCGAATGATGGCTCCAACTATTGGTATTCACCCTAATGGCCTGCTGCTTGAGAATAATGATCCTTTATTGAGTTGGCTGGTCGTCCCACCTGCTATAGTGATTTCTATTCTGTTATTTTTGATACTTGCATTTTTCACTAGCCGTTCATTTGCTCCTTCCATCGATTACAGAACAAAAAAGCAGGGGGCGATGTAAGGTGAGATTGCTTGTGAGGTGTTTACAAGCTGATTTCCAGAAAACCAAGCACACCTCCTTTATGTGGCTGCATTTTATTATTCCTATCGTTTGTTCATGCGTATTGATCCTCTATTTTTATGGGAGAGATCAAAGCCAATTTCACTTGTATAAGTCTTTTATGGAAGCTATTGGAGTAGCATTGCCGCTGCTCATCGGGGTGCTGTGCGGAATGACTGCAACCTTAGAAGAACAGGCGGGGAAATTTCATGTGTTACTAGGGAGCACTGCTCCAAAAGTGATTGCTTATGTCAGTAAATTGTTCATGCTGCTTATCATGGAGGTTTTCTCTATTGGTTTAGCGCTATTGATCTATTTCATAGGGCTAAAGTTTATTTTAAACGTGCCGGATTTGTCTTACGATATGTTTATAATGGGTGGTGCCTGGCTAGTTGCGGGCAGTGTAGTCCTAT
Source organism: Bacillus sp. C28GYM-DRY-1 (assembly GCF_030519405.1). NCBI lineage: Bacteria > Bacillati > Bacillota > Bacilli > Caryophanales > Bacillaceae > Bacillus > Bacillus sp. C28GYM-DRY-1. The sequence continues at coordinate 9,985 of NZ_JAUMKF010000002.1, read as the reverse complement.
ATTGTATTTACTTTTTTATCAGCTGTATGTTTGGAATGGGAGCTTCTGTCCTGATAGGAGGTGCCGGCCTGCTCATGACAGCTCTAATGAACACTGGACTAGGCGATGCGATATGGAAATATAACCCGTGGGCTTGGGGGATTAGATTGTCAGATTTACATGGATTACTTCACTTTAAAGAAGTAAATCAAGGGAATCACCCTTTGTTAATGCATGAAATACATTCAGGTGTATTGATCATGGTTTTTGGTATAATATGTACAATTATTGCCAGTCTTATTTGGTTTAGTAAATGGGAAGGCAGAAAAACATTTGAATAGTATGAGGGGGCCGGGAAATGGCAAAAATCCTTGCTGTCGATGATGAAAAAGATATTCTTGTCCTGATACAAAATATTCTGCGCCGTGACCAGCATCAAGTTGACATTTTAGAGCACGTTCATGGACAGCCGCCCGATGTATTTCAAGGATATGATTTAATTTTGCTAGATGTAATGATGCCGGATATTGACGGATTTGAGTTATGTGAACAAATACGGCCTTTGGTTGATTGTCCCATTTTATTCCTCACAGCTAAAACGGAAGAGGAAGCGATAGTAAAAGGGCTTATTACCGGCGGAGATGATTATATTACAAAGCCGTTCGGCGTTAAAGAGCTTAGTGCCCGAGTGAATGCTCACTTAAGAAGGGAACAGAGAGATAAACACCAATCGAAGAGAGTGATCTCCGGTTTTTTATTTGATTTTGATAGTAAAGAGGTATTTATCAATAACAACAAACTCAACCTAACAAAAAATGAATATAAAATCTGTGAATTTTTGGCTCAGCATAAAGGAAGAACTTTTTCAAGAGAACAAATTTACGAGGAGATATACGGAATAGAGGGGAATGCCTTGTATTCAACCATTACAGAATTTATCAGAACGATTCGAAAAAAATGTAAAGAGCATCATGCAGATCCCATCAAAACGGTATGGGGCGTTGGGTACAAATGGGAATAGGTTTTAAGGGCCGGAAAACGCTTCTTAGAGAACTGGTAAAGTATATGGTGACCCTATGTGTGAGCTTGGTCGTACTTGCACTGCTATATATTTTTGTGAATACGATCGCGATGAATACAGGTTTCTCACACCCAGCGAATTATAATGAACGGGAAGCGGAAAAACTTGCGCCGAAGCTGGAAACCATCGACGAAGTAACTGCCGATATGATTCCCGATACAATGTCATATGCCATTCTTAACAAAGAAACAAAACAAAAAACAGCTGGAACTATTCAAGAAAAAGATCTGCAGCTGGTCAAAAAGAAGATTGAAAAAAAACCGTATGTAAATTATAGGCAAAAAGGATATTTGGTGATTGATAGAGGTAATGAATATTGCGTTTTGCAATATTCATTACGAGCGGATTTCAGTTCGCCTTTACTAAGAAAATACCTTCCCAACTATGAATTAACAAGTCTTTGTATTTTGATTATCTTGCTCATTATAGTTATTTCTATTATAACAACTTACTTCGCGAATCGATTAAGAAAACATTTTGAGACATTGAACGTCATCACCCGATATATAAAAGAGCAAAATTTGCAATTCACTCCCGAATTTACACATATTAAGGAATTCGATGATGTGATTGACTCCTTGATTGAAATGAGAGATGCACTTCAGTCCTCACTTGAGGCACAGTGGCGTTTAGAAAAAAACAAAAAAGAACAAATAGGCGCTTTGGCGCATGACATCAAGATTCCGATTACGATTATTAAGGGAAATGCTGAATTACTCAGCTTGTCAAAACAAAACGAAGAACAAGCTGAGTATACAAAATATATTCTTGGAGCAGGAAATCAAATTGAACAATATATTTATCAGCTCATTCACCTATCGAAAACAGAGGATGCCTTAACGGTTCATTTTGAGAAAGCATCTGTAGAGAAGCTGACAGAAACGTTACAGAAAGATATATCCGCCTATAAAGGAAATAAAAAGATAAACATTTCGTTCAAAAAAGAAAATCTAATGGAAGAAGCGAAAATAGACTGGCAATTGTTACATAGGGCATTATTGAATATCTTAACAAATGCAGTTGACTATACACCGGAAGGCGGCACCGTCTCAGTACATGCAAAATGCGATTCTGAGATATTTTATTTTTTGGTAAAAGACACAGGAAAGGGTTTTTCGGAAATGGGGTTAGAAAAAGCCACAGAACTTTTTTATATGGATGACAAGAGCCGTCATTCTAAAGGTCATTATGGAATGGGGTTGACTTTTGCAAAAAATGCAGTGAATCTTCATAATGGAGAACTTACTCTTGGGAACACTATAGCGGGTGGTGCAGAGGTTGGAGTAAAAATACCCTTAAGAAACGAATAAAGCCCACGTCCTATCTGGACGTGGGTTATTTTTAGAATGGTGAACTGATCCATCTTCGCATGAAGCTCTTTCGCCAGCTGTTCAAGCTTTTCGGCTAAAAACGCGATGTATGGTTCTACTATGTATCGGCTGAGAAATCGTTTTTTCACCTGGCAAATGAAAAATAAAAACGGCTCTTTTCTCGCCTTTGAGATCAGAACCGTTTTAGCAATTAGTCAAGAAAGGAAGGGTCAATCCAATCCGTCGCCCATTTAGAAATCTCACCCAAGATGGGGGCTAACGCCTTTCCTTTATCGGTCAATGAATATTCGATGCGAACCGGCGTTTCAGGGATGACCTCCCGCTTCACCACTCCTTCAAGCTCAAGTTCTTTCAGCCGTTCTGACAGAACTCTGCCACTTAGATTTGGAAGTGCTGCTTCAATTTCGCTAAATCGCTGCGATCCGTTCAAAAGCTGAAATACGATTAAAGCGACCCAGCGTTTACTCAAGATGTCGACTGCTTTTTCAAATCTAGGACACATTTCTGATTGGTTCATACTTTTCACCTCGTCTGACACTATTATAACGCAAATAACGAGGGAAGGTATGCATGCGTGACTGAGAATATGGAGAAAAGATATAAGGAATTAAGAAGTAGAGGTTCGTTTTTTTGCTTCCGAGGCTAAAAAATCGAAGTATTTGCTGAGATTTTCAATATCCTGCTTTGAGAGATATCCCCATTTTTGGCTATTGAAAATCGGGAGGTGCTCCGCTCCGCGAATGACAGCCGTTTGATAAATGTCATATATGGACTGATAGCTTTCCGAAGCTTCGCGGATTTCTTCTGGAAAGGGCCGAATATGGCCTGCGGCAGCCATCAGGTTTTCGTAGGGAACTTTGAGTACGGCCGCCAATTTTTTGATAGTGGCAGGTTTTGGCGTGCCCCGCTTGCCGTTTTCAATTTTGGAAATGGTGGCGGAGCTTATGCCTGAGTATACCGCAAGCTGATTCACTGTCAGTTTGCGGGCGCGGCGCAGCTCCCGTAATTGCTGTCCGAACGGTGACATGGTGATCGCCTCACATTTCTATCAAAAGTTAGTCATCATCAGACCGTTTTTTGGCTTCGTCTGAAATAAACGAGAAATAATGATCCAGCATGAGCAAATCTTCTTTATTGAGATATTGCCACTTTTCATCCTTAAGAAGAGCAAGGTTTTTCAGGTCATAGGCCTCCGCTTTTTCAAGCAGCTTGCACTTTGTTTTATAAGGAGCCCTGGCTTCATGCACTTCTTCGATATAACCTGCTTTATACATAAGCCCTTCATAAGGAATTTTTAAAGCTTCCGCCAGTTTTTTTATGGTGGCAGGTTTGGGAACGCCCCGTTTGCCGTTTTCGATTCTGGAGATGCCGGCTGCGCTTACGCCTGAATAAGTCGCCAGCTGGTTGACTGTTAATTTTCTCTCTTCACGCAATGCCCGCAATTGTTCGCCAAAGCTTTCCATGTATCTCACCCCGTCCCTCACTGTTACTCATATTTTAGTATGTTTATTGACTAAAGGGAATAGGTAGGCTGGAAATGTATTGACAAAAGTTAACATAAGCCGTAATGTAAAAGCATAGAAAAAGTTTTCCAGGAATGGATGGTGAGGAAAGTGCCAGTAGAAAAGATTCAGATTAGACGTGATTATGTCTTGCAGTATATGGTCAATAATGATTATTCCCTTAATCAGCTTGCGCTGGAAATCGGAGTCTCACCCGCCACACTTAGCCGCGTGCTGAATGGAGAAAGACGGCCGGGGCAGCTTGTGATCGGTAAAATGCTTCACTATTTTAATTTGAAATTTGAGGATCTTTTTTACTATGATTTTATTGACAAAAGTCAATAAGAGAAACAAAAAACGCAAGGAGACCAAGCGTTTTCTATCCCTATGAATGATGTGTCAACACAAACCCTGTCACCAGTTCGTTGCATGTTTTCCATTGTTTGGTAGGCAGCTGATGTCCCTGATATTCCAATCTAAAAAATTCGGCATGGCTGCAAGCTTTGCGGTAATAGCTTGAAGCTGGGAAGGTCCAGTCCCGCAGGCCGCCATACATAAACAGCATTGGCATGTGTAAATGGGGCAGCTGTCCAATGCAGTTATAGCGGAGCGAATCCTGATAATATTGATGCCAATGGGCTAGGTCTGCTTTTTTCATATGGCTTGTCAATATGTGCCGAAGCTCTTGATTTTTTGTGTGGCTGACGGCAAGGATTTTTATGAGCAAACCGGCGTTTTTCTCGAGCAGATACATCCCCGTCTTGTGAATCTTCTCTCCGATTACGTTCTGTACAGCGGGGTAAGCGCCGGATAGAACAAGATGAGACACTTTGTCCGGGCGGGTAAAGCCGATATGCTGCGCAATTAAGCCGCCGGCGGAATACCCGAATAACACAGCCTTATCAATATGCAGAGCGTCTATGAATTGCAAAATCTCGTTAGCGTAATAAGAAATCGAGGCGGGCTGATCCGCGTAATCACTGTCACCGTGGCCGCTTAAATCGGGGAAAATCACCCTGAAATGCTCGGATAGAAGGCGTTGATAATAAAAAACCTTGCGCCCCATGCCCGGCGGGTGGATAAAGATGATAGGAGTTCCCTGTCCATATTCCTCATAATAAAGATGTTTTTTGCTGGCTATGCTGATAAGGGGCATTGTTTTTCTCCTTTTGGCCTTTTCATATGAATAGGGTAACCAAGATCAAACGTATTATCCCGCCTTTTGGCGTCTGATACAGCGTGACATGCCAACCCTTTTCATGTAAAATAGAAGTAATGTAGGCCAGTGAGTCTGGAGGTGTATGGGATGCACGCGGTTTTGATTACCTTATTGGTTATCGTCAGCATTGCACTTATTATTGTCGTTTTGCTTCAATCCAGTAAAAGCGCCGGATTATCTGGTGCGATTTCAGGTGGAGCGGAGCAGCTCTTCGGGAAACAAAAAGCAAGAGGTCTTGATTTGATTTTGCACCGCATCACTGTTGTGCTGGCAGTCTTGTTTTTCGTGTTAACGATTGCGCTTGCTTATATCCTATAGGGCAATGTTTGTATAAGGTCTGATGTAAAGTCAGGCCTTTTTCACGTTTCTGGCTGATATTCAGAGCGTTTTTTTCTGATCAAACTGTGGAAAACTAAAATGATCGTGCAGATAGAAAGGGAGACATGAGCATGAAAGTTGTGACACCAAAACCATTTACATTTAAAGGCGGAGACAAAGCGGTGCTTTTGCTGCATGGCTTTACAGGAAATACAGCGGATGTAAGAATGCTGGGACGTTACTTGAATGAACGGGGCTATACGTGCCACGCCCCTCAATATGAAGGACACGGCGTGCCCCCTGAAGAACTAGTACATACGGGGCCTGAAGACTGGTGGAAAAACGTGATGGATGGCTATGAATACTTGAAATCTGAGGGCTATGAGAGCATTGCTGCCTGCGGACTGTCGCTTGGCGGGGTTTTTTCGCTGAAATTGGGTTACACTGTACCCATAAAGGGAATTGTTCCAATGTGCGCACCGATGCATATTAAGAGTGAAGAGGTCATGTATCAGGGCGTCCTTTCATACGCTCGCAATTACAAAAAATTCGAGGGGAAAAACCCGGAGCAAATTGAAGAGGAAATGAAGGAATTCGAAAAAACGCCGATGAACACTCTTAAGGCGCTGCAAGACTTAATTGCCGATGTGAGGAACAATGTCGATATGATTTATTCACCGATATTTGTGGTGCAGGCACGTCACGATCACATGATTAATACCGAAAGCGCCAATATTATTTACAACGAAGTAGAAACTGATGATAAACAGCTGAAATGGTACGAGGAATCAGGCCATGTCATTACGCTAGACAAAGAACGGGACCTCGTCCATCAGGATGTGTATGAATTTTTAGAGAAGCTCGATTGGTAATCAACAGGAGGTTGGATAATGGAAAAAGAAGCATTTATGGATAAGCTTCTCTCGTTTATGAAGGAAGAGGCATACAAGCCTCTGACTGTTCAGGAACTTGAGGAGATGTTAAATATTACGGAAGCCGAGGAGTTTAAAGAGCTCGTCAAAGCGTTAGTCGCCTTGGAAGAAAAAGGGCTTATCGTACGGACGAGAAGCGACCGCTACGGCATTCCGGAGAAGATGAATTTAATAAAAGGAAAGATTTCAGCACATGCAAAAGGATTTGCCTTTTTACTGCCTGAGGATACGTCGTTAAGCGATGTGTTTATTCCGCCTAATGAGCTGAATACGGCAATGAACGGCGATATCGTCATGGTTCGTCTGAATTCACAGTCAAGCGGCTCCAGGCAGGAAGGAACTGTCATCCGCATTTTAGAAAGAGCGATTCAGCGGGTTGTCGGTACGTATACAGAAACAAGAAACTTCGGCTTTGTCATTCCGGACGACAAAAAAATCACAAGCGACATCTTTATCCCGAAAAACGGGAAAAACGGTGCTGCGGAAGGACACAAGGTTGTTGTCAAGCTGACGAGCTATCCAGAAGGCCGCATGAACGCAGAGGGCGAGATTGAAACCATTCTCGGCCACAAAAATGATCCGGGGATTGATATTTTATCAGTCATTCATAAGCATGGCCTGCCGGGAGATTTTCCTGCTGATGCGATGGAACAGGCATCAAGTACGCCTGACACAATTGATGAAAAAGATCTGAAAGACCGCCGTGATCTCCGTGACCAGGTGATTGTCACCATTGATGGTGCGGACGCGAAGGATTTGGATGATGCAGTTACCGTGACGAAGCTTGATGACGGAAGCTACAAGCTTGGCGTTCACATTGCTGATGTCAGCCATTACGTAACCGAAAATTCGCCGATTGACAAAGAAGCGCTAGAAAGAGGGACGAGTGTGTATTTGGTTGACCGTGTCATCCCAATGATACCGCACAGACTGTCAAACGGCATTTGTTCCTTAAATCCAAAGGTTGACCGCCTGACCCTCTCTTGTGAAATGACAATTAACAGTCAGGGACAGGTGACAGAGCACGAGATCTTCCAAAGTGTCATCAAAACAACGGAAAGAATGACGTATTCAGATGTGAATCAAATTCTTGTTGAAGATGATGAAGAGCTGAAACAAAAATACGAGCCTCTTGTACCAATGTTCAAAGACATGGAGCGCCTGGCTCAAATTCTGCGCGATAAGCGGATGAACCGCGGCGCCGTTGATTTTGATTTCAAAGAAGCAAAGGTGCTTGTCGATGAAGAAGGGGCGGTTAAAGACGTTGTCATCAGAGAACGCTCTGTCGCCGAGAAGCTGATCGAAGAATTTATGCTTGTGGCGAACGAAACGGTAGCGGAGCATTTCCATTGGATGAACGTCCCGTTTATATACCGGATTCACGAAGAGCCGAATGCTGAAAAGCTGCAAAAGTTTTTAGAGTTCGTAACGACATTTGGCTATGTGGTGAAAGGAACGGCGGGAGATATTCATCCGCGCGCGCTGCAAAGCATTCTGGACGCTGTGCGTGACAGACCTGAAGAAACAGTGATATCTACTGTCATGCTCCGTTCGATGAAACAGGCGAAATACGACCCGCAAAGCTTAGGGCACTTCGGTCTGTCAACGGAATTCTATACGCATTTCACATCGCCGATCCGCCGTTACCCGGACTTAATCGTCCACCGTCTGATCAGAACGTATTTAATCAACGGCAAAGTCGATGAAGCGACACAGGAAAAGTGGGCTGAACGCCTGCCGGATATCGCCGAGCATACATCAACGATGGAGCGCCGTGCAGTTGACGCCGAGCGTGAAACGGATGATTTGAAAAAAGCGGAATACATGCTTGATAAAATCGGTGAAGAGTTTGACGGCATGATCAGCTCTGTGACAAACTTCGGAATGTTTGTCGAGCTGCCAAATACAATCGAAGGCCTCGTTCACGTCAGCTTTATGACGGATGACTACTACCGCTTTGACGAACAGCATTTTGCGATGATCGGTGAGCGAACAGGCAATGTCTTCCGTATCGGGGATGAAATCACAGTCAAGGTCGTCGATGTCAACAAAGACGAGCGCAACATCGACTTTGAAATTGTCGGCATGAAGGGCTCTCCGCGGCGTCCGAGAGAACTGGACAGCAGCCGGAGCAGAAAACGCGGAAAGCCTGCCAGAAAACGCGTCCAAAGCACCAATACACCTGTTTCTCCAGCTCCGTCTGAGGAAAAAGGTGAGTGGTTTACAAAACCAAAGAAGAAAAAGAAAAAACGCGGCTTCCAAAATGCACCGAAACAGAAACGGAAAAAGAAGAAATAGCAGCTCAACCAGCAAATAGGGCCGCAGTGCTCTATTTGCTTTCTTTCGGAAACAGCTTTTCATTGTAGCGGTACGTGACATTTGGTAAAATAGAGCGTATCGCAAAAGGTGGACAGTTTTTCCTTAGAGAGAGGAGGTTCTGGCATGCCAAAAGGGTCAGGAAAAGTATTATCTCAAAATAAGAAAGCCAATCACGATTATTTTATAGAAGAAACCTATGAAACAGGCATCGTTCTCCAAGGAACTGAAATCAAGTCGATTCGTGCCGGCCGCGTAAACCTTAAGGATTCCTTCGCCAAAATCGAACGGGGAGAAGTGTTTCTCCACAATATGCACGTCAGCCCGTATGAGCAGGGAAACCGCTATAACCACGATCCGCTTCGGACGAGAAAGCTGTTAATGCACCGCAAGGAGATTAATAAGCTGATCGGGTTAACAAAGGAAAAAGGCTATTCTCTCGTTCCGCTGAAGCTGTATTTCAAAAACGGCTTTGCCAAAGTGCTTCTCGGCCTTGGAAAAGGGAAGAAGAACTATGACAAACGGGAAGACCTGAAGCGGAAGGACGCGAAGCGGGAAATCGAGAGAGCGTTCAGAGACAGTCAAAAGGGCTTCTAAAGGCATAGTGCTTGATTCAAAAATCAGGCCTGTGCTATACTGTGTTCACGAACAGATCATAATGCTGCTTATTTGAAGGATTTTACAATTGAAAAGCGCCGTGATCATGTTATAATAAGACTATAGCCAGTTTGAGTGAGAGCTTGATATTTTCTCCCGTATTTCCCTTATAACAAGGGGACGTTACGGATTCGACAGGGATGGATCGAGCTTGAGCTGCGAGCCGAGAGGCGATCTCGTAAACACGCACTAAATATAACTGGCAAAACTAACAGTTTTAACCAAAACGTAGCATTAGCTGCCTAATAAGCGCAGCGAGCTCTTCCTGACATTGCCTATGTGTCTGTGAAGAGCACATCCAAGTAGGCTACGCTTGCGTTCCCGTCTGAGAACGTAAGAAGAGATGAACAGACTAGCTCTCGGAAGGCCCGCCCGCAGGCAAGAAGATGAGTGAAACTACAAATATGCAGGCTACGCTCGTAGACGCTTAAGTAATCGATGTTTCTGGACGTGGGTTCGACTCCCACCGTCTCCATACATACTGACAATAAAGCAGAACCTCTTAAGGGGTTCTGCTTTATTTCAGCGTGTCGACAAAGTCACAATAAGTGGCTTCATCGACACGCTTTTTTTGTTAAAATATGAGTGAATCTAGATTTTGGAGGTTTTACCATGTTGTCCAAACACTCAAAAGATCAGCGTGAACAGCT